>NZ_ALKF01000154.1:0-42105 GCF_000283315.1 Paenibacillus sp. OSY-SE
AAATAATTGACCACCTATATTTACCATGTCTTTTTACGAAATGTAAATAATTGACCTTGCAAAAGAAAGGGATGTCCAATACCACCGAAGGCTCCGAAAGTTAGGAGGACTGGATTCGAGGGAAAGATGATGGCGTGACCCAAGGAGATCTTATCCTCTCTGTGTAGACGCGGTAAACCCTGAACAAGTCCGTGACGGACAAGACAGGCTTACGGACGTTGAGGAGTCATACGAAGGGATAGTAGCGAGAAAGCTTGCAGAAAAATCCGCAATGGCAAGTGAGCCTTGAAGGATGCGATCGACACGGGGGCTTTCACGGTTTCGATGCAGCCGCAGGAAGCAGATTTTCTATGTGGGGGTTCGAGTCCATTCACCAGTACCACAAAACAATAAATAAACTCTTTAGGTACTTCTACCGTAGAATCGACAAACAATGAATAAAAAACAAATGCACGAAGTACAAGACACGTTATGACAATAGCAATTGTGTAAAGGAAAAAATAACTTTCCTCATACCAACAATTATGTGATGGGTGCATTTCTTCTGTAATATGACAATAGGCGACATATATCAATGGTTATACTAGACATGAATAGGGATTTGATTTTAAATAAAAAGGGGTAGAGACATGATGAAACATTTACAAGGAAAAGTGGCAGTTGTGGCAGGCTCAACTCGTGGAGCTGAGCTACTACGCCGCACCTTTAAGGACCGCGAGAAAACAGGGATTGATCGTTGAAATTACGGATGGTGTTAATTACAGGTATCGAGGAAATTTGTACTACAGTTTGGCTAATTCATTCATCGCTCGCAGTCAATGTCGAAGGAACTAGGACGGGCAGTAGTGGCGCTTGCTACCGAGGCCAATTTTTGGCTAATGCTTCACTTTCTTCTTAGCGTTCGGGTGAGCGTGTTCGAGTTAGAATTTTGAAAGAAGTGAGGGATGGAAACTGAGGGCGGATCGACTGATTTCCATTTTGTTGTTCTTGCAGAATCGTGGCCGGATGACATCCCGGGAACTAGCAGAAAAGCTGGAGGTATCTGAAAGAACCATTCATCGTGACATGGAAGCTTTAAGTGCGGCTGGCATTCCTGTCTTTGCAGAGCGGGGATCAAATGGAGGATGGGCATTATTTGAAGGATATCGCACAAATCTGACCGGGATGAAAACGGAAGAGATGCAATCGCTGTTGCTTGCGCATTCTTCGAGACTGTTGGGAGATTTGGGACTGGGCGATTTTTTTGATGATGCCTTTCAGAAGCTTCTGGCAGCGTTTCCTGCAACGATGCGCGGAGATGTGGAAATTGTTCGTCAGCGCATTCATGTAGATGGAGCAGGTTGGCATCAGTCTGATGAGTTGTTACCTGAATTGCCTATTGTTCAGGAAGCTATTTGGGAAGAAAAAAAGCTATTTATACAATATCGTCGAGATGACGCTATTGTTGATCGGGTTGTCGAACCCTTAGGTTTGGTAGCCAAAAGCAGCATATGGTATCTTATCGCTATTGCGGAAGGAGGAGATATGCGCACCTATCGGATTTCCCGTATGGTGAGTGCCCGGATGTCAACGGAGTCTTTCGAGCGCCCAGATTCTTTTGATTTGGCCTTATACTGGGAGCAATCCACCAAAAAATTCAAAGCGAGTCTGCCTCAATATCCTTCCCGAGTGCGATTCAGCGATAAAGTGTTATCTCGCATTTCTCAGCAGCGTTATATGAAGATTCTACACACCGAGTCTGTGGACAGCCATTGGTTGGATGCCGACGTTGAATTCCATACGCTCGATTCAGCATGTGAAATATTGCTTGGTTATGGTCCGTTAGTGGAAGTGTTGGCACCGGCTGAGTTGCGCGAAAAAGTATTATCCCAAGCAAAAGCGATTCTCTTGATGTATAGCTAAGGCTGAAAATCCTTTATACATAAAGCCCCCTCGTTTTCACCAATATGACAATAGATGTCTATAACGGTCGTTACACTATATCTATATTTGGTATAAACGACTGGAGGGAATGCATTTGTACCTTTTTCTGTGAATCAAAACAATAATTCAGATCAAAATCACTATAATATATGGTGTATGAAGGAAGGAGAAATGAGTAATTATTTAAAGAGAACAACAAGTAGTAATGGTAACAAATCATACCATTTCTTTAGAACAATTCAAACAAAACTCGATTACTTGGAAGTACTATTTGATTCATATGACGACACATATTTTACTTATAAACGAAATCCCCAAATTAAAATTGAACTAAATAAAGCATTCTATGAATATAAAGGCTTGCCTGAGGAAAAACCATCGGGGTGTGAATATGCTGGATGCATTCACTAAAAAGAGAATTGAAAAAATAATGTTGAGAATAAACGATAGAGGATGTACACAAAAAAGATAAATGAAAGGAATACACAAACATTGAGTTTATTTGTATTTTTAGCAACTCTAAACCATCTACAGAAATGAATCCTACTCGTTACATTAAAATGACAGCAAAAGATATTAAACACATGGAGAATCCACCTAAGGGGCCTGTTCCATAATTACTTAATGGAAGACGTGCCTAATGGAAGTCAAATCGAGCTTTGGTCATTATGGATTGGAGATGATGAACAGAAAATCGATCGTAAGAAATTAAAACTCAAGGAACTAACCGTCATGGATATTGAAATGATAAAGAATCCAAGCTGGTGTATGATGATGGAGTGAATGTGAAATGTGCTCTGATAAATAAATATCAGGGTCATTTTTATATGTAGTATACACAATATTCTAAAACCATACTATGTACGGAATTCGGAGATGAAATGATGAAACCGATTGGTCAGGGCAGAACAGCCGATATTTTTGAATATCAAAAAGACAAAATTATGAAGCTCTATCATCAGGGGTTTCCAGAAGATGCTGTTAATCAGGAGTTTCTTATCAGCAAGTTTATCTATTCTCTGGGCATTCATACACCACAAGCCTATGAATTAACCGATGTTGACAGCAGGCAAGGCATTGTGTTCCAACGCATAGCAGGGTCTTCTTTATTGAATATAATAACGAAGAAGCCTTGGCAAATTAAAAAACATGCTAGAACTTTAGCAAGTTTGCATGCTAACATACATACTCATCATGCTGCAGGGAATTTGAGAAATCAGAAGCAAGTATTGAGCGGCAGCATCCAAGCTACGCCACTCTTAACCAAGGAAGAGAAGAAAAAAACGATTCATTATTTAGAGCAACTGCCTCCCGGTGATATGCTATGTCATGGTGATTTTCACCCTGATAATGTTATGGTCGGCGAGGAGCACTGGATTATCGACTGGATGACTGGCATGTCCGGTAATCCTGCCGGCGACGTTGCTAGAACATTCCTATTGCTCAATCATGGAACGATGCCCGATGGTACTCCAAAGTTATTGAAGGCGATTATTAACTTTTTAAGAAACAATTTGAAGCATGAATATATGAAGCATTACTTAAGTGCATCGGGGCTGGCTTACTCGGAGATTGACAGATGGATATTGCCTGTTGCCGCTGCCAGATTGGTCGAGTGGATACCTAAGGAAGAAAAAGATACGTTAATCATGTTGGTTAAAGATCGATTGAGGGCTTTATCATAGAAGGGAAGGGCAGGGGCCTTACGGCTTCCTTCGCCTATCCATTGATTTAATTGGGGGTAATGGTAAGGATGGGCCTGTACGTTAAAGAATCGGGAAATAAGAATGCTCCAATCCTTGTATTTTTACATGGCGGGGGAGTAAGCGGTTGGATGTGGGAGAAGCAGGTACAATATTTTAAAGAGGACTACTATATCTTGATTCCTGATCTCCCTGGTCACGGTAACAGCGGAAACGAGGAATTTGTATCTATCAATAAAACGGCTGAGGATATAATCAACATCATACAAGAAAGGAAAAATGGTCAAAAGGTTACGATTATAGGCTTTTCTCTAGGGGCTCAAATCGCTTTAGAAATCTTAAGTGTAAAGGAAGATATTATTGATCAAGCGATTATTATGAGCGGGCTTGTACGGCCCTTGAAATATTTCCAAGCTATCTTGAAACCTTTGATCCGGATTTCGATGCCGTTAACCAAGAGCAAATCCTTTGCAAAGCTTCAAGCAAAAGTATTATATGTCGGCGGGGAGCAATTTGATTTATATTTTCAAGATACTATTCAAATGAGCGTAGAGGATCTGCTTAGGGTCTTAGAAGAGAATATGTCTTATCGCATACCAGACGGATTTAAACGTAGTAAAGCAAATATTTTGGTGTTAGTGGGGGAAAAAGAGAAAAAAACAATGGGAAAATCAGCCGTCGTTATCACCAGAAGCAATCGAAATTGCCAAGGATATATGATTCCGAGGATTGGACACGGAATTTCTCTAGCTAACCCCGATTTCTTCAATAAATTAGTAGAAGCATGGATGAATGAAAAAGAATTGCCGAAGGGAATGCGATCTATCGATTAGATATGACACGAGTTGGATTAATAAGACATGGAGAGACGGATTAGAATATGGAGAGACGAGCGCAGGGGCAGAGTGACATCCCTCTAAATGACGTTGGCAGATTACAAGCACGTGCATTGGCAAATCGACTGATGAACGAACAATGGGATTTCCTTTTTTCGAGTGACCTTTCACGAGCAAAGGAAACGGCAGATATTGTGGCTGGAACTTTAAGACGTCTACTCAAGCGGAATATGTCTATTAAAGTATTCGGCATGCAAGCGATGAGATTTATTTAATGAGGGGGTTGATTCACATGAATTCAAATGAAATCGTTGACAACTTCTTAAACTTCCTAGATGTACCGAAACGAGAAAATGATATTAGCTTTTTGAATGATCTGATTAAAAGTCATCAATTAAAGGTTAGATGGGAAAACCTGACTAAAATATTGGACTATGAACGCGGTTATGCAACGGGCGATTATATTCCGCCGATTGAAAAATATTATGACCGCATCATGAATCACGGGTATGGCGGCACTTGCTGGACGATATCGATAGGCTGTTATTGGCTGCTGAAGCAGTTGGGATTCGATGTGCATTATTTGTATATGGACCCTGGCCACTTATGTTTGCGCGTAAATTTAGAGCAGCCTTATTATGTCGATCTTGGTTTTGGCGCTCCGTTGTTCCAAGCTTATCCGCTGCATGAGTCATTCGTCGCCAACGACAACAGGGAAACGTTCGAATATACCGTCTCAACAGATAGCATCAAGATTATCCGAAATCCAGGTCCTGCTAAAACCTTAAATACGAACCCTGTCCTTATCGAAGAGATGCTGCCAATCATCAAAAGCTCCAACAATTGGAATTCGTCTTTTGCGCTTAAAGATATAATGATTTTTGGATATGTCGAGAATATTCCTACTTCATTAACCAACTATACATTAAAACAGTACTTTCCTACCCATAAAAGTGAACAAGAACTGAGTGGAGAAGAGTTGGAGTATTGGATAACAAATCGGTTTCATATGAATTATGAATTATATAAGGCAGCAGTTGAAATATTTAAAAGAAGCCGCACAAACACTGATTGATGGGCAATTGCAGTATACAGATAGCCTTGTCCACTAAGGGCTTTTTCGGTTCTTCGTCTCGATGTTGCCGCGTTGTTATCCAAGGAGAGGAATTTAAAACAGCCTTAATCCAGACTCGGATAAAGGCTATTTTAATCCTTCATAATATGCGCGTGCGGCTTTTTATATCTGGTCTAACCTTTTTCATTTATACAGATTTCTTCACATCAAAACTTACACTTCACAATAAGCAGCTTAACACTTACAGAAGCGGGGAAACCTCGTTCAAGTTGAAAATAATGGCATTTATGGCTGTTATAACATTGTCAAGAATGTGGCGATCTCCGCGTACGTACAGGTATTGCCGTTCACTCTCCCCACAATTCCGTTCAGCGTAAGGTGATATGCAGGATCGTCCGCAGTTACGGTTAGGCACTTGGCTTTCCCGCTGTTGCATCGGTTAGAAGCGGAGCAAAATATTATACGGACGCTGCGGTTATCCAAAGTGGCTTGGTGTACATGTCTCTAGTAATCTTGCTCGCCGGACGATTCAACAACATCACCTTTAGATCACATCGCCTAGCGCATGAGGCAAGCGGGAATCGTGGTTACTGATCGAAGGGGAGAGTGATCGGCAAGGCCGAATGGCGAGAGGATCATAGAAAGTATCAGACTTTTGATTATACAGGGATACCTGAAAATAGAGTGACTGAAAACGAATAAAAATTGGGGGAATTCAATGGACAATATATTAGTTGTTGGTGGTACAGGGATGCTCTCAAAAGCAACTCAATGGTTAAACGCTAGAGGAAGCAGATTAACTATAATTGCACGAAATGAAGAGAAACTAGGAAAAGTATCCGAATGTTGTGAATACCCAGAAAACAATACTATTATCTCTTTGGATTATCAGGACAGTGATAAACTTCAAAATAGTATACAGGAAGAACAAAAGAATATGGAAATTACAATATGATTGTAGCATGGATTCATTCTACGGCCCCTAATGCGCTTAGAATCATAATCGACGAGATTGCTAATGCACAAAAACCATATAAATTGTTCCATATATTGGGGAGTAACAGTGATGTAAAAGAGATTCAGAAGAGATTATGTGTTCCGGCAGAATGTTCTTATCGCCAAATTCAATTGGGCAAAACATTATATTTTCGAAGGATGAGAACAGTGAAAGATGAACTTACATTAGTAGTATTAAATCGATGGAGCATCCATTGGTTTTTTGCCGTCTCTAAGAACGGATGGTGCAATAAAATACTGGCAAGAAATTATTCAACCTGGAGTAAATGTCTGGATAGCTATAAAGAATGATAAATTTGCAGGGACCGTATAATTACATGCAGCATTGAAGCAGAATGCATTCCATGCATTCCATAGAGCTGAAGGGAAGAAGTTTTCGATATTACGAGGAAATACCGAACCCAGACCGATGGCATAAGTTGAATCGATCTGGGTACATTGTCATTATGTAAGGTCATTATTCAGTCTATGTAAGTAGTGCATTTCGATAGCAAATGATCAGGCAATTGTGAGGAGAGCGTCTGCATAGCTTTTGCCCAAGATCACACATTTCATCCAAGTTCTTAAACACGGGCTAATCGTTCTTATATCGGAGGGCGCGAACGCGGAGAGCGGAATGTCAGTTTGCAGAACTCGAACGAATCTCGCATTATGAACGTTTTTTCAAACGGTAAATGTGGTTGTCGATAATATTTTTATTTTATATGATTCCTATGTCGCGGCATTTCTTAACGGCTTCCGCCCGGGATTTCACATTTAGTTTTTTATAAATTTTAGATAAATTAGTTTCAATGGATCTTATGCTCAAATGTAATTCGGTTGCAATTTCCGCATTCGTAAACCCATTGGACACCAAGTCTAATATCCGTTTATCTCGATCAGAATAATGTTCGTTTCCCACGATTGGGTTGGGCGGCTTTCTAGAGCGGTATTCATTGATCAACCAAAGAGGGATGATAGTTTCCCCATTCATAATACAATGAAACAAGCGCTTTATTTGCTCGGGCCGAGAACTTTTTACGATTACCCCGCTAACGCCGGCAACCAGCAAGTCATGATATAGATAAATGTCCTCCTCGTCGATGCAGGTTACAATATGCAAATTAGAATAAGTTTTTTTGATAGTATGTATCATACGAAAGTCTTCAAAATAAGGTACGCTTAACCCCGTAATGACAAATTGAGGATGATGGATAGATATCAAATCGGTCGCTTGCTCGATGTTTTGTACGATATCCAGCACGGTAACATGTCCTATTTGTTCCAAAACCGCTTTTATCCCCATACCTGCGGCAGGACTTTCACCCACAATGACTACTTTCAGTATGATGTTCATAATCGGCGCACTCCTTTCCAACCACTGAAATTATAAAATAGGCCTGTCTATAATCGAAGACGAGGGAAGGGAGGGGAAGGTTATACAAGTAAATTCGGCTATTCCCAAACTGCAAGCAGAGCCACTTTATGAAGTGACTCATTTGCAACTCAGAGCATGTATCTGCTTGGCCTCCTGGATTACCCGCTTACCATACCCGAGTTCACTTTATATACTTCATGGCATAACGTTTCAACATCTGCTCTGTGATGGGAAGTGATTAAAATCGTCGCGCCTCTTTCGTTTTCTTTCTTTACGATGTCATATACATTTTGTACGGAATCCTCGTCCAAACCGTTCATTGGCTCGTCCAATAAAATTAGATCGGGTTCTTCCATAATCGCTTGCGCGATGGCCAACTTTTGCTTCATGCCAAGTGAATATGCTTTTACTCGGCGCTTGTCTTGCGGATCAAGCCCTACACGCTGGATAGCCGATTTAATTTGCTCATCGTTAATTTTCTTTTGAATATCGGCCAGAAATTTTAAATTATCGAATCCGGAATATTGTTCCAACAAGCCGGGTTTTTCCAAAACTACGCTCGTATTTTTCGGGAATGAACTATCTTTATGCAGCCTTTCCCCGAAGACGGATATTTCCCCCGATGAAGGCTTTACAAGTCCTGCGATAATCCGGAACAGCATGGACTTGCCTGAGCCGTTGTGCCCCACAAATCCGACGACCTTCCCTTGATCGATAGAAAGAGTTACATTGCTTAGAACTTCTCTGCCCTTTATTTTTTTGGTTATTTGATGGAGACGAACTTCAGAAGTCAATCCATTATCCCTCCCTAGAAATAATCCATTTTTTTTGCCTTGCGGAGAATCAGCATCCCGAGAACAGCAATCGCCATGCATTCCGCGATAAGCGTCATGATCGGAAAACGGTGGATATTGTCGAACATGCCGTAATAAAGGGGGATAAAAGGTTGCGCCACTCGTACACCCGCATAAAATAAAATCATGACGACGATGTTCGCTGCTTCCACGAGCGAATACACTTTAATCGTTAACCATAACAACGCATGCCAATATAAAGTTAACGTGACATACAAGAAGATGATCAACCAAGCGGGATCCCATATCATCCTCGCATGCAGCAGAAGACAAGATATCCATGTAACGAGAAGTGAACAGCACACATAAAAGCAAGTAAACAGAAAGCCCGTCACGAATTTGATCAGCCAAAACCAATTTGTGTTTTTATAACGCAGCAACTGGTTTATTTCAAACCTATCGATACGTGATTTCCAGACGATCTGCAAAAGGAGCAGATAACCTACGCATAAAATAATCCAATAAATCCAATTCATATAAAGATGATAGGCCGAACCAAATAATGAGCGCAGCACTTCACTGGAGGAGGCGCCTGAATGAATGATGCCATTTCTCGCATAAATCATGATGTTCAAAATAGAGACGACAAGGGTTGAAAATATGATTTTAATGAAATCCTTTCGTAAAAGGCGGTACTCTAACAGGAGGAGCTTCAATCGTTTTCATCCTTACTATAGGAAATCTTTGTATTTAAGTTGCACCCGAGCAATTCCAATCAACATAAACATCAGAAGCAGCAAAGCACTAATCAATTGAAACGGGAAGTGCTGATACCCCAAAGTAAACATAATCGGAATCACAGACAGGGTGAACCGATCGATAACGGTTAAAGCAATGACCAGGATTGCCGCTATAAAGCTATGATTTGTCAATCCTTTCAACAGCACATACAATATCCCGATTGATGACATAACGAGATAAAACAGGATGATAAACAAGATTACAGCAGGTTGCTCCGTTCGTTCCGGGTGATACAGAAAAATAGCGGAATATCCAGGGAAATTCGGATAGATCAAAAATTTGATTATCGTATGGATAAGAAGTCCGAATCCAAAAACGATGAGCGTAAAAAAACCGGCAGTTGCCATTACGAGCACGGTGTCATAAACGGCGATGCGCTCTCTTCGTTCATATCTCCTTACCAAAATCCAATCGTTCAAGTTCGTTAACGATCCAATGAGCAGAATGAACAAGGGACAGTAAAAAAACTCGAAACGAAACGAAAGTATAAATTCGTATAAGGATGACCAGGTTCCAAACGAGCTGGAACTCAGCGGCAGTACGCTCATCACCAAAAAAAAGGGAACGACACTGAGTAAGATGATCATTGTGCTTCGCTTGTACCTCACATCTTGAAGAATACATCGAGTTAAGTTACGAATGGACATCACCATGCTTCCTCACTCCCGCGATATACAGTAAGACCGTAACGAACAGCAACACAATGAAGTCAATGATGAAAGGAAGATAGCTTAAACCAATGACAGGCTGTCTCGGATCCAGGAAATTAAACGGGTCCCAAGCCAACAAACCAAGAAGGGAAAATGTAATCCAGCAACCCAGATAGAGACAGATGGGCATGAACAAAATAAGATAGCGATTGTTAATGAATAATGACGCGGAAAGACCAAAGCACGTATACACACCTGCATACAACCCGCCAATGATGTAGTAGACGATGATATATAAATAAGGAGAAGTTCCGATATATTCTGAAAATAATATTCTAAATTGAGATGATAGAACGTTGTCTGGAAGTACAACGGTTCCATTCATTAATTTATTGTAAACCTGGGAGTAACCCGAAAAATCCCACTGCCCGGTCATTACGTTCATCAAAAGTATCCCTATCATTAAGGGGAAAATAAAAAACAAAAAGGATGCGATAAAAACAAATAAAAATTTCTTGGAAAAATACGAAAAACGGCTCATCCGAATGATCTCATAATGAAGATTGCCGCTCATCTTCTCATTGTAAATCGTATCCACGATCGGCAGAGCAATAAGCAGGGGAAAGATAAAATAATAGAGCGATGAGAAAAAAACATTAGATAGGCCAACCCAATATTGATGGGGCGAAACGAAAGCCAAAGCATCCGGATAATTAGCATACAATTTTTGCGCCAAAGCCCGTTCTTCTTGAAATTCGCCTGCTCCCGACCAGACGGCTGCAATAACTATGAGCAATAACGAACCCATGCTAATGTAGGTGATTTTGTTCTTCACTAACTTCTTGAATTCAATGATCACGCTTAAGCACCTCGTCATTAAAGCGTTTGACTCTCAAGGAAATGAGAGCCAAACGCAATTTAATTACCCAATTTTTAGTTATGAATCCGCTCTAAATTTTCCTCTTATTTCCACGCGAACAATAGTCCAATTGTTCGTTTGTCCTTTTAATGTTACTGACTGGCCGACCGCGCTTGAATCGACTGTAAATGTTGCTTTTTCGCCTTCATCAATCCCCACATATGTGCTGGACACCTTATTACTGCCCTTATAAATCGCTAGGTTGGCTTTATAGTTGCTTCCGATATAGTCTACTTTTGCTTCAGCCTTACTACTGTTTTCTTTTTTATCTGATTTTAATGCTACCCAACCTTGGTATTTAGGCAAGTCATCATTAAAATTTATCCAACTTGTCCCCGCAAATACAGGCAAAGCGCCTAATGACACCGTCGCTAACAATCCGAGCGAAATAATTCCTCTTTTTACTGTTTTATTCATATCCAACACCTCTTTAATCAAGTTATTGGTGCAAAAAAGGAATATCTACCTTTTTAGCAGATTCCATAAAAGAATCTATAAATGATACGGTTAACCTGAGCGTTGCAGCGGGCCCGTAAAAACATGTTTTTTGAGAGAAACCTCTTTTTGCAACAATGTCGACATAATATTCCAATTATAGCGCTACAATCACATTATACTACATATTTCCATTTGCGTGTCCACAAACCTCAATGTGGTTTTCCACAAAGTTTTCATTGAGGGCAATAAGTCGAAACCGTATTTGCGGTATTTCATAAAAAAGTACTTGCGAAACTCGTGTTCATAATGAATCTGAGCGCAGTCTTAGAATCCGGAGATGAAACAGAATGAAGACTCAGGGAGGATACCCGATATTTTTGAAAAAATAACGTTATGAAGCTATAACATGAGGGGTTTTCAGAAGATGCCGTTAATTAGGAGTTTCTTATCAGCCAGTTTATTTATTTTCTAGGCATTTATAACGATTAACCTATGTATTGGTCGAAGTCGACAGCAGGCAAGGCATTGTGTTCCAACGTATAGTAGGGGCTTCTCTACTGAAACCCCAAAAATATACTTGCCTGCACTGTTGGCGCTTTTCTTGCTTCTGCCAACGGCAGTACCTGGAGTGTACAAAGTATTACAATTTTTGCAGGAAATCACGATCTCAATATAGAAGCATTTACCTATCGTAAGAATAGGTAGGTGAGAAAATGAAAGCACTATTAGTAATTGATGTACAAAACGGAATAGTTAATCTTGGTGATTTCCAAGAAGAACTTTCATTGATTGAATATGTCATTAAAGATTTCAAAGAAAGTAATAGTCCTGTAATCTTTATGAGGCATTTGGACGATATGGAAGAAAGCCCACTGTATAAAGAGTCTGTTGGTTCTGAACTACATTGTTCCCTTAACGATTACGCAGACTATGTACTTGAGAAGCAAACGCCAAGCTCTTTCTACAAGACTGAACTATCCAAAACGTTAGAAAGATTAAGTGTAAAGCACCTTTTTATAACAGGTTTTAACACTGAATTTTGTTGCATGTTTACGGCTATTTTGGGATTCGATAGATCAAATGATATTGATTATTATTATCAATATTGCTACAATAAAATTGTTAACTAGTAAACAATATTTATAAGATGATGGCTTTCGTGAAGTGGACAAGGCCATTGGTGGGGAATATATGAGGATAGGAGCAGAGACAAGGAATGGGGTATCCTGAACCGAACAAGCAGTTCATTTTTGGACTGTATTGGAAATTTGCACACTTAAGAGAGCAGTATGAAAGCAGAGAAATCACGGTGTTTCTTGAAAAGGCCTTAGCGTCCGGTGTAACTGACTGTCCGAAAAACATCACCAGCATTCATGTCATTGATTGCATCGGCAAGAACGAGCCGGTAAACAATACGGCCATTGCCGAAAAAATGGAGCTATCCAAAGCGAGCATTACAAAAATCAGCACCAAGCTATATGAAGACGGGTTTGTGAAACGAACGCGCTTGAACGACAACAAGAAAGAAATCTATTTCCGTTTGACTTCCAAAGGAAAGAAGCTATATGAGCTGCATGACAAGCTGCACAAATTAGAAGAAGAGCGTTTTTATCGGTTTCTGGACAAATATTCATCCACAGAGCTGGACTTCGTCAGACAATTTATGCAAGATGCCGTGGGCGAGATGGAACAAAAACTAACCACATAGGAAAGGAATGAAGCAAATATGGCGAGAATGAGTATAACGGAAATTATAAGAGACACAAGACCCGTTCTTCGCTTTAGTGATCAAGCTGTTTCTCGTGAGGCGATTATCGACCTCTTAAACGATGCGGTTTGGGCGCCGACCCCGAACCGCGGTTCTAGCGAGCCCTGGCGATTTATCCTGGTTAGTGATGAAGCAAAAAAGAAACTGGTCGAGATCATGGTGGAAGTTGGAGAAGAATTAAAGCGTTTCAATGTGGAAAATGCGAGAGTGAAAGAACAGTTTATCCAAATGGCGATCAACACCTCAACCTATCTAATCGTTGTCATGAAGGAAAACCCGAAGCAAGAGAAGTGGGAAGACGACTTTGCGACTATATGCTGCATGATCCAAAATTTCCATCTTCTCGGATGGGAGAAGGGGATCGGAATGACGTGGCTAACGGATGATGAATTGTACGAGTCCCCGCAATTTCGTGAACATGCAGGCATCCGAACAGGAGAGAAGGCTGTTAGCATGTTAAACATTGGTTATTACGAGGAAATCCCTAGATCAAAAGCACGCATGCCAGTCGAAAATAGACTTACTATTTTATAATTCCCCAAAATAGATGGGCAGCCAAAATACGTTTGTATTAGGCTGCTTTTGTTTTATTGCGCCATCATAATTGGGATAGGGAACTTCGATCTCGTTCAGAGCGCTTGTTCCCTTAAGATTTGTTTCATCACTTTGCCTAAACTATTTTTCGGCAGAGCATCAGTGAACCTAATTTGCGGGACCTTATAGCTGGCAAACCTTTGCTTGCAGTATTGATGCGCCTCGTCTTCGGAAAGCATACTCCCCGCTTCTTTCACAATATAGGCGCGCGGAATTTCGCCTAAGATCTCATCTGGAACAGCTACTACGGCTGTTTCCAGTACGTGCGGAATTTGCATAATAACGTCTTCCAGTTGATCGGGATATATATTTCTTCCACCAGATATAATGACATCTTTGTATCGTCCCAACACATATAAGAAACCATCCTCATCTAATTTGCCGCTATCGCCGGTGTGGAGCCATCCTTCTCTTAGCACCTTGTTCGTTGCTTCAAGATTATTCCAATAGCCTTTAAAGACGTAGGGGCTTTTTACAACAATTTCGCCGATCTCTCCTACAGGAAGCTCTTCTCCTTTTTCAGGATGGACGATTTTACATTCCACATTTGGCATTGGCATTCCAACCGATTCGGCTTTTTCGATGCCCATTTCAGGAGAATAATAGCTAATTCCAAGTCCTTCTGTGCAACCATATCCGGCTGACATAGTAATTCCCAGCTCGTGATACTGCATGATTAACATCGAAGGTACTTTTGTGCCGCCTACGCTTGCTATTTTAAGTGATGCCGTTTTTCTTCGGCTGTTTTTAAACTCTTGCAACATATAGGTATACATATAGGGAAAAGCAAACATCCTCGTAATTTTTTCTTTCTCAATCATATCCCAAATTTTTGCTGGATCTGATTCAGTTAAAAAGACTATTGTAGTTCCAGAGATGATACTGTATATCATGTTAAAAACAGAACTTAAATGATAGAGATGATGTACGGCAAGGAACCGTTCATTACTATTAGAAGTGGGATAAGAAAAAACTTCTTTAAAGGATTCTGAAAAAACACGATGGATGAGCTCGCAGGCTTTTGGATTTCCAGTGGTTCCAGAAGTAAACATGAAAAATGCCGTATCGCTCTCGCTGACGGATACAGGAGGTTCCGTGACCGGATAGCGCCCCATAAAGATTTCATCAAAAGCAGTTGAAGTCTCCATTCCCTCTCCAACCAGTATGAAAAAGGGGAGCAGCTGCTTATCGGGAAGGACAGCTTCAAATTCTTTATCATAGAAGAGAACTTTGGGCTGGCAGTTTTTTGTTATTCCTTTTAATTCATGAGAAGTATATTGATGATTTAACGGAACAACAATCGCTCCTATTTGTAATGCTGCCATCATGATAGTTGGATAAGGATGATTGTTTTTGCACAAAATCGCAACCCGATCTCCTTTTTCTAAGCCCAATTCCAGTAAATAGTGTGACAATTGATTTACTCTTTCTAAATAGGTGCGAAACGAATAGCGAATATGGCCCCCGACCAGAGCTTCTGTATCAGGGGTTTGCTCAGCGCGAATTTTGAGTATATCGTGCAATGCATACATATGAACAACCTCATTTCCCATTATGTTCCCATCATATTCAAAAAATGGTGTATATTATACTTATCCATCATCTTTTCATAATATTCGGGATTAAATCGCTTAGCGGCACAAACGATTCTACAGAAAGGGCGTTCTTTTTTACTATCCCACATGGTATTTTATTGAATGATTGACAGACAAGCTATTAAAGTGTTTGCATTTAGAAGATTTACGATATAAAATAAAATTAAAATTTTATAACAAACGATTCATTTTGAAATAAAATTTCTGATGAGTAGGGAAGAGATATGTCAATTCATGATAATATTTTGATTAAAATTCGAGACATGAAGGATAGCTTGACACCTGTAGAGAAACTAGTAGCAGAGTATGTGCTGGCGAATTTGGAGGAGATTCCTCATCTTTCGATTAAGAGCCTTGCTCAGCTGACGAAGACCAGTGACGCATCTGTTCTTCGTTTCTGTAAAACCTTGGGCTATACCGGGTACCGCAGCTTTATTGTAAGTATTTCCGCTTCACTCGGATCGATGGATGACGAGCAGAAGGATCAGTACACCGATATACAGCCCGGCGATGATCTGTCCGTGATCATCTCGAATATTTCTCGCAACAACAGTAAATCCATTGAAGACACTCTCAGTGTCATCGATAAGAATGAGATCGCCCGTGCTGTACAAGTGCTGCGTCAGAGCAAACGTATTGCATTTTTCGGGATCGGCGCTTCCGGTCTGGTAGGGATCGATGCGGAACAGAAGTTTTCCCGGATTAACAAGTTGTGCCACACTTATACGGACGGACACAGCCAGCTCACTGCTGCTACGCTTCTGGAAAAGAATGATGTAGCGATCTTTATTTCCAATTCCGGAAATACGATGGAAATTCTCGATTCGCTGGAAATAGCCAAAAAAAATGGCGCATGCATTATTGCCATTACCAAATATAATAAGAGCGAGTTGGCGGATAAGGCGAATATCGTGCTGAGCATTTCCACGCCGGAGGTAACCATCCGCAGCGGTGCCATGGGATCGAGAATTGCTATGCTGACCGTTATCGACATTCTTTTTGCAGGGGTAGCCAGTGCAGAATACAAAAATGTGAAGAAGTATTTGACGAAAACGCACAACATTTTAGTTAGCAAACATCGTAAATGAATGATGCAGACATCGGTTTTTCGTATTAGCTCCGGTGTCTTTTTTTTGTCGAAAAACAAAATAAAAAAACGATAATATATTTTATAATAAAATTTTATTTCAAAAACTGTTGACCGTGATGATATTTCTCGTTAATATGTGTTTATAAGAAATTTTAAACAAACAGGATAGGAGGATAGCTATGGATGAGTATCTGGCGGGTCTGACGACGGAAGAGATTAACGAGAAAACATTGGCGATAGACGAGTGTACAACCGAACAAATGCTGCATCTCATGAATGAGCAGGACGCAAAGGTACCGCATGCGGTAGCAGCAGAAATACCGCAAATTGTGAAAGCGGTTGATACATTGCACCATGTTCTTAAAAACGGCGGCAGAATGTTTTACGTAGGGGCCGGATCTTCAGGCAGAATTGGCGTTCTCGACGCCTCTGAATGTCCGCCCACTTTCGGAACGGACCCTATGATAGTACAAGGACATATCGCTGGGGGAGACGTCGCACTGAGATGGGCTGTTGAAGGTTTTGAAGACAATGCAGAGGAGGGGATCGCTTTAATTGAAAGGTGTGGCGTGACAGACCAGGATGCTGTTATTGGAATTACGGCGAGTGGAAGCGCACAATTTGTCATATCTGCTTTGAAAAAAGCAGGTGAAATTGGAGCGGCCACGATTGGCGTAGTAAATAACAAAAACTCCAAATTGGAGAACGTCTGCAACGTCTGCATTTCACCTGTAGTAGGGCCGGAAGTCATTATGGGATCGACCCGATTGAAAGCGGGTACAGCACAGAAGCTGGTTCTTAATATGCTTACGACTTGTACGATGGTGAAGCTTGGAAAGACGTACAATAATCTTATGGTGGACTTGAAGGCAAGCAATATTAAATTGCGTGATCGTTCCGTTCGCATTATTAAGACAGCTACTGGCGTAGATTCGGATACCGCTATTTCCTATTTAGAAAGCGCTTCCATGAGTTGTAAATTAGCGATTATGATGATCAAAACCGGTTTGGATGCAGCAGCGGCAAAGCAAGCATTGGATCAATGCGACGGCAGTTTGAAAAAGGCAATAGGCACCTTTATCAAAGCTGTATAAAAACATTCGATATCCTTGGGGAGGCTTGTATCAATGAAAAGAAACATGCGTGTATTGGCATCCATCTTAGCTTTAACCTTGGCTTTATCCTCGTTAACGGCATGCGGAAGCTCAAATAACGAAGCGAAGCCGTCAGATTCAGGCTCTAACGTAAGCGCGGATGCAAAGGACACGATTACCGCTTTGCTCCCGCCGGTTTCTGGTAAGTTCCAAGACAAATTCAAGCAATTGGAGAAGGAATTTAATGAATTATATCCGAACTTGACGTTGAATATCGAACCAGCCAGTTGGGAAGATATGACGCAGAAGTTGGATACGCAAGTGAATGCGGGCAGCCCGCCGGATATTGCGTTTATCCCATCTGGAGGAATTCCGAAATATATCCAGCAAGGGATGCTCCTCGATATTACAGATACGGCAACGCCGGAAATGGTAGCAGATTATGATAAAGTTCCGCTTGAATACATGAAAAACGGCAATGGGCTATACGGCTTCCCGGCTTATATGGAAGTTCACGCGCTGGGCGGGAACAAGCAGTTCTTAGAGGAAGCAGGAATCGATTGGAAGAAAGTGCAAAAAGATGGCTGGACAATTGACGAATTCCGTGAAGCAATCAAAAAAGGCGTCGTTAAGGAAGGCGACAAAACGTCCCGTTACGGGTTTGTATTCGCGACGGCTGGCGTTGCTTCCAAAGACTATTTGAATATTTTGCTCAAAAATGCAGGCATGCCTGCACAGTTCAATACAGATTTGAAATATGCGTACACGAGCAAAAACTTCCTTGAAGTGCTCAAAGATATTCGGGCGCTCATTGATGATGGTTCCATGCCGAAAGAGCTTAGCTCTGTCGATGCAGGGAAACGCTGGAATATGTTCCTTACCGGCCAAACGATGATTACAGGTAAAGGCCTGGCTACTTTTGAGAACAACGCCAACGAGAATAATGAAAAGATTAAGGCGAAGGACGGCAGTGAAGTAAAAGGAAGTATTCCAGTTGATTATATCGTATTGCCTGTCCCTACTTTCCTAGGCGAAAAACAACAAGCGAGTGTCGCGGTTGATGGATATGTAACGTTCCGTGGAACGAAGGAACCGACGGCTGAACACAAAGCAAATGTTGTAAAAGCAGCTTACTTCTTAGCTAGCGGCAACGTTGCGGCAACGACCAACAATGATCTCTTTGCTGCGCATATTACCGAATCCGGTAGAAAAGCGGCAGAAACCATGCCATTAAGCAGAAATGAAGACAATAAAGCAGCTGTTGAAACCTTGCTCCAGCAAGCAACGCCTGCACGTCCGGATATCCCGACGGATTTGGGTGCAAAAGCGATCAAAATGGAAGATGAAGTTATCGTGCCAAAGCTTCAGGCATTAATCGCTGGCGAAATTACGCCTGAAGCGATGTATGAAACCGTTAAATCTGCAGCTGTGAAAGCTTTCGGTGAAGATGGAGTTGTGAAAGAGTAGATGTTTGCTTCGGATAGTCGTATGCACGTTCATGCGACTATCCGAAAATGTATGTGACACTGAGTATTGAAAGGGGTTTCGCAATATGACCCAATTAGCTAAACCGTTAAAGAAACGGAGAATTAAAGGTGATGGAGGTTGGGGATATGCGTTTATCGCAGTTGCCTTAGTTGTATTCGCGGTGTTTACTGCATATCCGGTCGTCAGTGCTTTTATTATCAGTTTTCAGGACTACAAACCGCTCGGTTCCACCTTTGTTGGATTTGACAATTATATTGATTCCTTTAAAGACTCTTTGTTCTGGAAATCATTGGTAAATACGGTTGTGTATACGATTCTAACGGTTCCCGTTGCTTTGATTATTTCATTTGGCGTGGCTATACTCATTTTGCCGTTGAATAAGAAGCTGCAGACCACGTTCAAGGCAATCTATTACTTGCCGGCCGTTGCGTCAGGCGTTGCATTATCTGTCGTATGGCTTTGGATTTTCGATCCGATGCCAACCGGCATTCTCAACCAGGTACTTGGCTTTTTCGGCATAAACAACCAGAACTGGCTCGGATCAAGCTCTACGTCTATGTTCTCATTGGTTCTTATGTCCTGGCTATCCAGTCATGGCACGAGCATTATTATTTATTTGGCGGCACTGCTTGGTATTGATGATAGTTATTATGAGGCAGCGGAATTGGATGGAGCTTCATTTATTAAGAAGATGTGGTACATCGTTATTCCTTGTCTGAAACCAACGACGTTATTTCTGTTAGTAACTGGTGTCATCGGTTCTTTCCAAGTGTTCCAGAACGCTTACCTGATGACGGGCGGCGGTCCGGACAACGCGACTACAATGGTGGGTTTGCTAATTTTTAATAACGCTTTCAAATACTTTGAATTCGGTAAAGCTGCGGCACAATCCCTGGTTTTGGCCTTGATTATTGGTGTAATCTCATTGGTTCAATTTAAATTTTTGGGCAAAGACGTGGAATATTGAGGAAGGGAGAGAAACCGACGATGTCACTCTATAACGATCACACCGGACATGTGGCAGCGAAATATATTAGAAATGCTGTCATTATTATCATACTTTTGCTTTTTGCTTTGGCAACGATCTTCCCTATCTATTTTATGATTATTTCCTCCTTTGGGGATCCCGTCGAAGCCGGGGCGATGAGCTACTCGCTCATTCCGACCAAGATATCTTTGGAATCGTACAAATTCTTCTTTGAATATAGCGAATATTCATTGCGCTGGCTCTTAAACTCATTGTTTGTGGCGAGTGTAGTCACGGTTTCGAATGTGTTCTTTGCGAGCATGGCCGGATACGCATTCTCCAAAATTCGATTTAAGGGCAGAACGGCGCTGTTTACGTTGTTGTTGATCGCGATGATGATTCCGTATCAGGTTACTCAAGTGCCGTTGTACATTCTGATTGTGAACATATTCCAAATTCAGAATACGTATAGCGCATTGATTTTGCCGGGTCTCGTTACCGTATATAATATTTTTCTTGCTAAACAGTTCATGAGCAGCATTCCTACTGAAGTTCTGGAATGTGCGAAGATCGAGGGCTGCAATCAGTTTCAAGTATATTTCAGAATCATTCTGCCGTTATCCAAGACCGTTCTGGCCGTGATGGCGATTCTTACATTCATGGATAGCTGGAATACGTTCTTCTGGCCATTCTTGGTAACGAATACGATGGATATGCAGACGATTCAAGTAGGTCTTAAAAACTTTAGATTCGCTAACACGACTTATTTTGCGCCGATGATGGCAGGTGCGACTATCTCTGCTTTGCCTATGTTTATTCTCTTCTTCAGCTTGCAAAAGTATTTCCTGAAGGGCGTAACCGTAGGTGCGGTAAAAGGCTAACACACCCTGCGCATCTAACCTTGCGCCTTCATCGTTGCGATACAGGTTTATGTCCGGCATACATGTGGGAGGTGTCACATCATCATGCTCGTTGCTTGGGATCGGCAGTATATGGATGAGGTCATTGCTGTATGGAACGAAGAAGCCGTGCAAGAAGGATACAAAGAGCTAACGGCAAAAAGCTTCGAAAATATTTTTTTGTCGAGTCCTTATTTTGACAGGGATAATACGTTTATCTTACTGGAATCCGACCAGGTTAGAGGGTTTGCCTGCGGGTGTACAGGAGATGACCTGCCTCTCGGGGACGCGGCCGGATATATCACCTGTATTGTGTTAGCCCATGACTGGAAAACCAACGATAACTACACGATGATGTTAGATGCTATAGAGCGTCGCTTTCAAGCATTGGGTAAAAAGCAAGCAGATATGTTGTTTTTTAACCCGATGATGTTGCCTTGGTATATACCGGGTACCCCGAAGCATGAGCATAATAACGCGCCAGGTGTGCCGTTAAATAGTATGTTATATAAATTTCTGCTCAGTCAGGGGTATATAGAGCGCGCAAAAGAATGTGCCATGTATTTGAACCTGGCTTCCTTCGCCATTCCGGAAGACATAAGAGCCAAGGAGGAAAAAGCGGCTGCTGACGGTTACCGGGTGGAACTGTTCGACCGGGTCAAACACTACGGCGTAGATGAAATGCTGCGCGGATTGGATAATCCTCTGTGGAAGAGGGAAATCGGGCAAGCTGCTTCAGACGGTGTGCCTGTGGTGATTGCGGCCCATCAAGGCAAGGTCGTCGGGTTTGCCGGTCCGGTCATTCGACAGGAGAACGGGCGCGGCTATTTCTCTGGTATCGGCGTAAGCCCTGCTCATGAGGGGCATGGTCTGGGAACGATTCTATTCTTTACACTATGTGAGGCATTTCGGCGTATTGGAACCGAGTATATGTCCCTTTATACCGGAAGCACGAATCCTGCAATGCGTATCTATGAGAAGGCTGGCTTTCAAACCGTAAAACAATTTTCCGTCATGAGAAAGGAGTTTTAGTTATGAGCGAGCAAAAAGTTACGATTTTAGCCATCGGTGGTCATGTGGGAGATATGGAGCTGACAGCAGGCGGAGTGTTGGCAAGCCATTCTCTTAAAGGAGACCGTATTGTAACATTAGCGCTGACAGCAGGTGAGCGTGGGGTTCCCGCGGGCAGAGATATGGCGGAGTACCGCGAGCAGAAGGTGAACGAGGCCAAAGGGTTTGCAGAGATGCTGGGCGGCGAAGCCATCGTATTCGACATACCGGATGGAGAACTGCAGGATAGCGAAGAGATGCGTCTGAAAGTGTGTGATGTCATTCGCCAAGTACGTCCCAATATCATTATCACCCATTTCAAGAACAGCATGCACAAGGATCATATGACGACACACCGCATCGTCAATGACGCACGCTTTTTTGCCGGCTTAGCTTCGTTCCAACGGGAGCTTCCTGCGTTCTTCGCTTCCAGACTCTATTATGCGGAGAACTGGGAGGACGCAGTTGACTACAAGCCTTATGTTTATGTAGATTTCTCCAGAGAAGCCTATGATCTGTGGGTTAAGGCAGTGTCCTTGCACTGGTTCGTGACAGGCAGCGCTTCCTTCCCTTATCTGGAATACTACAAGCATTTAGTTCGAGTTCGCGGCATTGAAGCAAGAAAGGAATATGCGGAAACCTTCATGGTTCCAGAAGAAAGCATGCGTGTGCTTAAAACTGAATTATAACAACAAATGACTGTAACTACGCATCGTTACAGTCATTTTGCAAATCGCAAACGAATGATGGGAGGCAGCTATGATCCGAAACGGTATTGATTGTATTGGACAGTATACTCATCTGTTCAAAGGAAAACGATTAGGGCTGATTACGGCACCGACCGGATTGAACGATGACTTTGTAGCTACGATCCAAATTATGCATGAGAATTTCAACTTGGTCGCTCTATTTTCGCCAGAACATGGCGTACGCGGCGATCAAGCTGCAGGAGCTCAGGTAGATACTTATTTGGACCCTATTACGGGGGTGCCAGTGTATAGCTTGTATCGTAAGGATTCCAAACGATTAAGTCCAGACATGCTGGATGAAGTAGATATGGTCGTATACGATATTCAGGATGTGGGGGTCCGGTATTATACCTTTATTTACACGATGTTGTACGCATTGGAAGACTGTGCTACAGCGGGGAAGGAATTCGTCGTATTGGACCGGCTCAATCCATTGGATGGGGTGACGGTAGAAGGAAATATATTAAAGCCGGGGTATCAATCTTTTGTCGGCAATTATCCGCTATGTGTGCGTTACGGTCTGACGGCCGGCGAGGTGGCGACGATGGCGAACGAGCAGATGAATTGGAATTGCAAGCTGCATGTGGTGCGTTGCGACGGTTGGGAGCGGAAGATGCAATTCCCCGATACCGGGCGTCCATGGGTAATGCCCTCCTTGGGAATTCCGCGGTTCGACACGGCATTGTTGTATTCAGGCACCTGCTTATTCGAGGGCACCAACATTTCTGAAGGCAGAGGAACGACAGCTCCCTTTGAAATCATCGGGGCCCCATTTATCAATGCTGAGAAACTAGCGGATGAAATGAACAGTCAGAAGCTGCCCGGGGTCATATTCCGCCCCGTTTATTTCAAGCCTTCTTTTTCTAAGTTTCAGGGAGAACAATGCAGTGGCGTGCAACTTCATGTGATCGATAACCGTTCGTTTCAGCCTTTGGAAACAGGGGTCATGCTGATGTATGCCATCAAGCGTAACTATGAATTGTTTACCTTTTTGCCGCCGCTAAAGGAGAATTCCAGACCTTTTATTGATTTGTTATGCGGAGATAAGCTATATCGGAATGAATCCGTAGATGTTCCGGCTTTGTTGGAGCAATTCCGTGAAGAGAGTCGGGAGTTTGCTCGCATGAAGCAACAATATCATCTATATGAATAGTTCGTGTTCCAATGAGCCGCACAGGGTAGAGGAAGGATGTGAGCCTATGTTGAGATATGTGGCAGGACTGGATGGCGGCGGCACGAAAACCGCCGTAACCGTGGCGGACGAGAAGGGAGTGGCCGTGCACGCCTTTACATCCGGCGCGATTAACTATAATGGGCAGGACGAGGCCAGTATCCGAGGCAGCTTGCGGGAAATATTCGAAACGATAGCCAAGGTATGCGGGGGATTGGATCGTTGCGCTCAAGTCTGCATCGGTGCGGCTGGTGTTAGCAATCCAACGGTCATTACCCGCCTGGAAGCGAGTGTCCGAGCATGCGGGTATCAAGGAGGATTATTCATTACGGGCGATCAGGAAACGGCGCTGTGCGGCGCGCATGATAGCGAATACGGTATTATTCTCATTGCGGGGACCGGGTCTATCTGTTATGGCAAAAATGAATCCGGCCGTTCTCATCGCACTGGCGGTTGTGGTCACCTCATTGATGATGAGGGCAGCGGTTACAGTATCGGTCGGGAACTCATTTCAGCTTTGGTGCGCGCGCATGACAGGCGTATACCCGCAACAGCAATCACTGGAATGGTGTATGAGCAGCTTCAATTGGAATCGGTTCAGCAGATTATTGGTTTTGTGTATGACAAACGCACCAATAAAAAGGACATTGCGGCTTTGGCTCCGATCCTGTCACACGCTTGCGCACTCGGTGATGAAGCGGCTCTGTCGATTGCGAAAAAAAGCGCTTGTTCCTTGTTCGAACTGGTAGTTCCAGTTGTAGAGAAGCTGTCACTGCAGGCTGGAACCCTTGCGATGGCAGGAAGCGTTCTGCTCAACAACACCTATGTGCAGACTGCTTTTGCAGACATGCTGATACAGCGCTATCCGGACCTGAAGTGCATAACTGCCAAAAAAGATGCATCGCACGGTGCGGTTCTAATGGCATTGGCAAAGCTCGCTGCCCGCTCATAGACATTTCATCTGGCGATCCTGTTGGTTGCATAGCCGTCCGCATTTCGATAACGGAACAAGTAATTGAATGTTTAAAGCGAAAATTATCGATTCCCCATTCGAAATAAAAGGATCTGGACAAGCTTGATCCCATTTTGATACATGAACAAATTCAGAATTTTGCTAAATTATTGGATAAATTCCAATAGTTGAGACAAAAAAGGGCCGTATTCCCACCAAAGGAATCATGACCCTTTTTTCTGTATACAAGGCAAGTCGTTGCCAGTACACTAATAAATATTATTGAGCTACGGAGTTACTATTCGAGTGACAAATAAATTGATCGTATACAAAATATATTATATGGAGGAAGCCTATGTTTAGTCATAAGATAAATGATGATATTCAATTGAAGATACTTGAAAAGCGATATGCTGACAGAGTAGAGATCAGGGCAGCTGTATTAAATTCGAAGAGCAGGGCAATCCCTGAAAGACTCCATTTTGTTAAAGGTACAGTCAGACGAGCTGAATGGCTCTATAATCATTATGTTGATCATGTTGTCTACGGGATGTTGAAGGACGATTGGAATGCGAATTTAGCAGGCAACCCTGTGAAGTGCGAAGAAAGAGAGGAGAATATATGAAAAGCAGGAATTCTATTAAAAATCTTCTTTTACAGATTAAGCAAGAACAGTACAAGGTTCCTAAAGAAATATCCGCATTCGAATTGGCATTAGAGATGATGACTCAAATCGGAACCGTTGATGCTGAGCTTCGAGATAAGCTCATCTATTCCACGCTGTGTAAATGGTTTGAAAATAATGAATTTACACCAGAGCAAATGCGAAGTTTATTACAGATTAGCCTTAGTGATAGTCACCTTTTTTGCGGGATAGGCGAGACGGAGACGGATACAGTTTTTACTCGTTCTTTCTCTGTATTAATCGTGCCACTGGCCGTATATGCCCATAAACAATCCAACTATTTAACTGAAAATGAAATCAGTTATATGAAAGAAAGATTGATTCTATATGTAGAGCTTGAGAATGATTTAAGAGGGTATGTGACTGGGAAGGGCTGGGCTCATGCCATTGCACATGCTGCCGACGGTTTGAATTCTATTTCAACCTTACCATCTCTCAATCATGTTGATCTTCTCGATATCCTGCATATCATACAGAACAAAATATGTATAGACAAATACTTATATATTAATGAAGAAGATGAAAGAATGGTCACTGTCGTGAAAACTATTATAAATCGTGAAATAATTGAAGAAGATATATGTATTGAATGGATAAACAGTCTAGGTTTGATAAATAAGAATGGAAAGTTTCCCGAAGATGATATTTTAAAAGGAAATACGAAATGTTTATTAAGAAGTCTGTACTTCAGATTATTTGATCAAAGTAAATTCAATAAGTATACTGATGCAATCATAAAATCTTTAAGCACATTATAATACGGCTGTGCGGCTCCTACGGAGTCTAGGTGTGCAGCAAGCCGCTAAATGAGCGGTTTCCAACAAGCATTTCCCTTGCTTTGCAAGGGTTTTTCGTCGTTCCCGCACCTTCGGTTGTTAATGAGAATAATTATCATTTATAATGGTTATTGAAGCAGCGGGAATTGAACCGGAGAGGGTTGAATGGACACGATGATCGAAAATGACCATATATTGCTGTGGAATCATGCTTCCATTACGGTGCTGGATGTGCGCCATATGATGATGAGAACGGGCGAAGCCTTACGTTCTTACAGGCTGCCGGCCAGTGTGTTTCTGCTCGCGACGCGCGGCGGCGCCCAAGTGCGGCTGGACGGCATGGAATATATCATAAAGCGATTTCAAGTGATGCACAGCGGCAAAGGGGCATACCTGGACATTTTCCTGATAGAAGAAGAATTTGAATATTATATGATTTTCTATAAAGCACAGATTCCGCTTCCAAGACGTCAGGACATGGTGAGCCTAATGGAGAGGAACAGTCCGTTTCATATGCAATACAGTTTTTTACCGAACTACCCGATTTCACTTTTTCACAAAGTTAAATTAATGGATCAGGAATGGAGACAGTCAGGGCCGCTGGAGCGGTTCCAGGTGAAATCGTTGTTTTTTCAATTCGTCTGCAGTATATTGCAGCAGCTTCATAGACAAGGGATTGATATGAAAGAGCCGGATCTTGCTGCTCAAGCGATCATGTACATCCAGGAGCATTATTCGGAGACGATCACTTTAGAGTCGCTTGCAGAAAGCCTGAACTACAGCGTTCCGCATTTATCGGCTTTGTTCAAAAAGAGTACCGGATACAGCCCGATCGAGTATTTGATTCGGATACGGATCGATATGGCGGCAAGCCTGTTGGTGGAAACGGATGCGACCTTGCGCGAAATTGCTGAAAGCGTGGGATATAAGGATCCTTATTATTTTGGCCGGCTTTTCAAAAAGTACAGGGGGATTTCGCCTGCCCGGTTTAGAGCCAGGGAATCGGGGCAGCGCAAAGCAGAAGATAATCCCTCTACAACCATTCGATCCTCCATTGTTGTCCGAAGATTTCGGCGTTATATTGATGATGATAATCGTTATCAATATGAGAGAGTGGGAGATATACCGATGTACAGACAATCCAAGTCAACTGCTGCGGCAACATTATTGCTTTGCCTCGCATTGCTGCTCAACGCTTGCTCTGGGGGCGCTTCGAACACGAGCACGTCAACCGGGGGGGAGCGATCGCCCTCAAATTCGGTGTCGGCACCGCAAAGTTCGGCCCAATCCAATTCCGGCCAGACTTCCGATAACCTGCAAACCAAAGTGGTATCGACGATTAACGGTGAAATAGACATCCCGGTTAATCCCAAGCGCATTGTAGCGGATCAATATTTAGGCAGTTTCATTGCGCTCGGCATCACTCCGATTGGAACGCCTGGACTGCACCGGAAAAATCCGTATTTCGCCGAAGCTCTCAAGGACGTGGAGGATATTGGCGATGTGAATGGCTCTTTGGAAAAGGTGATCGAGTTGCAGCCGGATCTGATAGTGACTGGGGCAACACCCGACCAGAGCAGATATGAGCAATTATCCATAATCGCCCCTACTGTATCTGTTCCCTATGGCGAATTGAAGAACGCGCATGAAGAGTTGACCTACTTCGGCAAGCTGCTGGGCAAAGAAAAGGAAGCGGAAGCCTGGCTTGCCGAATACGATCGCCGTATTGCCGCTGCAAGAGAAAGTGTAGGTGAAGCAGTACCGTCCGACGCGACGTTTTCTATCTTTGAGTTGACGAACAAGTCGACCTATGTTTACGGCGACAATTTCGGACGGGGCGGACAAGCCGTATACCAGGCGCTGGGCTTCAAACCGCCTGCCCATATCGCGGCGGAAATTTTTGATAAGCAGTGGGCGGAGTTGTCCAATGAGTTATTGCCGCGATATGCCGGCGACTATATCATCCTGACGTCTAACGACCGCACCTTGGAGGATATTAAAGCCGACCCGATCTGGGCTACGCTTGATGCGGTCAAAAACAATCGCGTGTACGTATGGAAAGAGGAACGTTCTTGGTACTTTGATCCGATTGCGGTTCTGTCGCAGACGGAGGAAATCGCTGCTTGGCTGACGGGACAGCACTAAATATGTGTACGTGTTCAACATGGTCATGGATAGAATAACTGCTTATCCATTCGAAGCTTCCGGCCACTCTCCCTTTCGATCAGTAACAACGATTCGCGCATGTTCAGGCGCCAAGCGGTGTGAACTAACGGTGATGTTGCTGTATCGTCTGAGAAGCAATGTTACCAGAGACACGCACACCAAAGTTAACCCCAGCAACGAAAGGGATGCCTTTCTGAACAAGAGGGAGAGTGGAGAGAAGTACTTGGCAGCGTATATTAATTGATACTAAAATTGCTGAAAGACCTGCAATTAATCGTTTTCCAGAAGAAGTATATCGAAGGGATGATTTCCGAACCGATCTGGCGCGATCTGCCGGCCGTCAAAAAAGGCAACGTTTATTTTATTAGCGGTGCCCTCGGCATCTCCACGGATCCATGGGCCAGGGAGAAATTAATCGAGGATTTGCCGGGCATTTTGCGTAAATGAGAATGATTCGGAATAGCTGATTTGGTGCGCAAAATCAGAATGGATTTCATTACCTTATGAAATCCATTCTGTTGTCTGAAATATGATACCTTTCGAGTTCATTGAAAATTACAATTCGAATTTAAGCCTGTTAAGAAATCTCTTGGAAACCTGAGAAGCGTGCTTCTCTTCAGGCAGCACCCATCCGTAATAAATGGGCTCGGTATTTGGTGATTCCAGCTCTAAGGGAATAATATGCGGTCCATCGCTTTTAAACGAATAATCAAGTCCAATGGTAAGCGCTAACCCTTCTGTGACCGCATTTTGGATAGCCTGCGTATTGTTGCTGATAAAAAGAATGTCAACGTCCCCATATGTAGAAATAAACTGTGTCATGAATTCACGAATGTGCTCATCATCATACAAAACTAACGTTTGCCCCACTAATTTTTCTGGCGTTATCGTTTTCTCCAGCAAAAGAGGCGACTGTTTATTTACCCCGACGACTATTTTCCCTTCCAGCAATCGTTCAAAGGATAGAGAATGATGTTTTTCTATTAGATTTTCGGATAGAGCGATTAACCCGATATCAATTTTGTCGTGCTTCATTAGATCTAATATTTCCTTAGGCCCCTTTTCGAATATTTCGATTTTGACATTGGGAAAATCCCGCTTGAAATTCGATACGACGCCCACCAGCAAATGCATGGGCCCGGGTATCGTGGCTATTCTTAATTGTCCGCTTAAGGTATTGCTATATGATTGGGCTTCTTCTCTGAGCTCATTTATTTTCAATAATACTTCACTGGCCTTGCTGATGATAGCCTTGCCCTCCGGCGTCGGGACAGCTCCCAAGCCGCGCGAGCGGTTGAATAAACTTAACGCTAACTCCGATTCGAGCAAGGATATCGATTGGCTAATCGCCGAGAGGGTGACATGGGAATTTTGCGCAGCCTTCGTTAGAGAACCGGTTTTTGCCACTTCAACGATGTATTCCAATTGTTCAAGATTCATGTGCTCACACCTCCTCTTAAGTATTTCTTAACTATAATTTAATATATATAAATTTTAGTTAATAGAAAGCGATGCTACAATAAGAACATAAAAGAATATTTGCTGTCAGTGATTATACTCACTATAGAACAAAAAACTGAGAAATGTAAGATAAGGGAGGAACAAGAGATGACATCAATTAAAAGAGTTGCCGTCATTACGGGTGGAGCCAGCGGGATCGGAAGACATACGGCTTTAAAATTTGCGAGTAAAGGCGATCGAGTCGTTGTCGCAGATTTTAACGAAGAAACAGGAAATGAAATCGTCGAGTTGATTAAGGCGGAGGGCGGGGAAGCGATCTTCGTCAAAACGGATGTATCCAAACTTGAAGATGTAGAAGCGTTAGTGGAAAAAGCGGTAGAGACATTTGGAAGAATTGACATCATGTTTAATAATGCCGGGATAGGACGTGTAACGCCTGTTTTGGATCAAAATTTGAATGATTATCATAGCGTAGTTAATGTGAATCAACATGGAGTGGCCTACGGAATTATTGCAGCAGGCCGAAAAATGAGAGAATTGGGCATTAAAGGCGTCATAATTAATACAGCATCTGTGTTTGGATTTTTGGCGTCACCTGGAACCTTTGCCTACCATGCAACAAAAGGGGCCGTTATTATGATGACCAAATCAGCAGCACTCGAGTTAGTTGCCTATGGAATTCGTGTTGTGGCAGTTGCGCCAGGAGCAGTAGATACGCCAATTATTCAAGGATACAAGGATAATGGTTTAGTAGATTCGATGAAAGCCAAGGTCATGGGCAATAAATTGACCCAACCTGAACAAGTAGCAGATACCGTGTATTTGATTTCATTAGAAGAAGCAAGCGCTATCAATGGCAGTGTTGTGATGGCTGATGAAGGATATGCTTCTTTCAAGTAATTATTGATCGGAATGAATATGATAGAAAACTCAGGCTGGAATCCGGCTTGAGTTTTTTTATATTTGCGCAAAAACTGGGAAATATATATTTAGTGAAACTTTTTATAAACTCCATACGTCGATAGGCCTGAGAAATTAAAACAAACACACTAAGGAGAGTGCACAGAATGAAAAAACATAACTTCGTTCTTATGTTGATAATCATATTAAGCTTGGTGCTTAGTGCCTGTTCCAGTAACAAGGAAACACCGATTGAAGCAACGCTGCCTGCGAAAGAAATGGCCGACCAGATGATTGCACAAGTGGAGCAACCCGCGTTAATAGAACTGCAAGCGGATATGGTGAAGGAGTTATACCATCTAGACCCTGCTTTGCTTGAAGAATATACCATTAGAACCCCGATGATGAACGTGAAGACCAACGAAATCGCTATCTTGAAAGTCAAAGATGCGAAAGATATCCCTGCTATCGAAACCGCTATTAAACAACGCGCGTCAGAAGTGCAAAAGCAATTCGAAACGTACCTGCCTGACCAATACGAGAATGCCAAAGACTATAAGCTTGTCACGAAAGGCAACTACGTGCTATTCGTTATTTCCGAAAATGCCGACGAACTTGTAAAAACATACGATAGCTTCTTTGATCAAAAATAACCGTCTATGCTATTCAGCAGCCTACTTTTTCTATTCTTGTTCTTGCCGGCCGTCCTTGCTCTTTATTACTGTTCGCCATGGCGAATTAAAAATCTCATCTTATTCTTAACCAGCCTCATCTTTTATGCATGGGGCGAACCCGTTTACATTGTAATTATGTTGCTGTCCACCATTACGGATTACAGCTTCGGCCTACTACTCAGTAGGCCAAAGTTGAACACTATTCAACGCAAGTGGATTGTCGTGTTCTCCGTTGTCGTTAACCTAGGGTTATTATCGTATTTCAAATACGCGGATTTTCTTATTCTGAATGTGAATGAACTGCTTGGAACGCACATCTCTTTAACGGAACTACCGCTCCCTATCGGAATATCGTTCTACACGTTTCAATCCATGTCCTACATTATAGACGTGTATAGAGGAACCGCAAAAGCACAGCGAAATTGGATTGACTTCGGTACCTTCGTCGCCTTGTTTCCGCAATTAGTAGCAGGTCCAATTGTTCAATACAACACCCTCGCAGAGCAATTGCGTAAGCGTTCGGTGAATATCGAGAAATTTGCGGAAGGGGTCAGGCGGTTCATTATTGGGCTTGCGAAAAAGGTGCTTCTTGCCAACAATATTGGACTGCTCTGGCACACCATATCGAGCTCCAATCTGGATTCGATGCCTGCTTTAACCGCTTGGCTTGGCATCATCGCCTTTGCTTTTCAAATCTACTTCGACTTTAGCGGCTATTCCGATATGGCCATCGGTCTCGGTCTTATGTTCGGGTTCGAATTTAACGAGAACTTCAACCAGCCTTATATCGCGCAGAGCATTACCGACTTCTGGCGAAGATGGCATATTTCTCTTAGCAGTTGGTTTCGCGATTACGTCTACATCCCGCTTGGCGGTAATCGCCGGGGACTAGGCATTCAATTGCGCAATATTCTCATCGTGTGGTTGCTTACAGGAATTTGGCATGGAGCAAGCTGGAATTTCTTCTTGTGGGGGTTGTACTTCGGCGTTATTCTCATTATTGAAAAATGGTGGGGATTAAAGCTGCTGAATCGCCTACCGCGCTGGGTAAGGCACCTTTATGCGCTCTTGCTTATTCTCATTGGATGGGTGTTGTTCGCCTTTGACCAACTTCCTATGGTGCTCCGATATTTGCAAGCAATGGTGGGATTCAATCACCAACCACTGTGGGATAACAGTACTCTATATTTCACTTACACGAACGCGATTCTGATCCTCGTGTTGATTATTGCCTCTTTGCCAATGAAGCAGTCACGGAGCAAAAACACTAGGTCGCTTCTGCCTCTCGTTTGGCATGGCGTGCTATTCTTCCTATCCGTCGCCTACTTGGTAGACGCGACATTTAACCCATTCTTATATTTCCGGTTCTAACCATTAAGGAGGTTGTAGATTATGAAGCAGAGGGCAGATCGATTATTGGTAGTAGGATTTGTCGTAACGCTGTTTCTCATGTCTCTAACCTTTCTCTTACTGCCTGCTCAACGTTTCTCCGATCTAGAAAACCGATATTTACAGAGCGCCCCGCATCTGTCATGGGACAACCTTTTGTCCAAAAAGTATGCCCAAGAGGCCGAGAGCTTCGTGACAGATCAGTTTCCTTTTCGTGCCAAGTGGGTATGGGTGAAATCCGCTGTTGAGCAATTACGGCTGCAACAAGAGAATAACGGGATTTATAAGGGGAGAGATGGCTATTTGTTCGAAAAGTTCGTAGCGCCAGATTATTCAAAAATTCAGCAATATACAGAGGCTGTAAAACAATTTGCCAGCAACCACCCAGAAGCGAACACCACCTTCATGCTTGCACCTACATCGGTTGGCATTTACCCTGAACGTCTGCCATGGCTAGCTCCAATTTACTCTCAAGCTAAGGTCAATCAATATATTGCTGAATACGTACAGGGTAGCGTATCGTTTATTAACGGTTTTGATTTCCTGAGCCCGCATGCTTCAGAACCGATTTACTATCGGACCGATCATCATTGGACGACGAACGGCGCCTACTTGGCTTACGTAGCCTATGCTGAGAAAATGGGCTGGCAGCCTATGTCCAAGAAGGAATTCCATATTCAAACCGTGAGCGATTCGTTCCTAGGAAGCTACCATACCCGGAGTCAATTCAATGGCATAACCCCAGATTCCATTCAAGTTTACACCCCCATTAAACCCGTATCGACCGAGATGTATATCGCAGATACAGGTGAAACGTTTATGAGCATGTACGATGCCAGCTTTTTAGAGAAGAAGGATCAATACTCCTATTTCTTAGGCGGGGTCCATGCCCTTATGAAGCTCACAAGCAAGCTTGATCCGCAAGATGTCAAACAAGAGAAGTTGTTAGTCATAAAGGACTCCTACGCTCATAGCGTAATTCCTTTCCTAACACTAAACGTACCAGAAATTCAAGTTATCGACATCCGTTATTATAACGGTAGCATCAGCGACTATATGTCCGAGAATGGAATTAAGAACGTGCTGTTACTCTTTAATACAGCCACTTTTATCGACAATGCCGCACTCTTGAAATTGAATAAATAGAGATAAGAATATCCGTTATGGCCATCCCGTACAAAATTTATAAAACAAATGAATATCCCTTGAGAAAAACAGGAAAAGGATTTATAATGCTTTTAATGACTATGAATCGAATTATTGGTCAATAAAAAAGGAGGGGGATTAATGCCTAAGATCGTCAGTGAACGCGAAAAAGAGATGGTGAGAGAAGCCATGCATATAAAAGGAATTGAGCTGATTCGTAAAAAAGGGGTGAAGCGGGTCACGGTTGAGGATATCACAATTGCGGCTAATATCGGTAAAGGCTCCTTTTACTCTTACTATAACTCCAAAGAAGAGCTGCTCTATACGATCATAAAAAAGTGTGAGAGCAATATGTTCGAGCGAGTGGAAGCCATGTTGTCCGAAAAAGCAGAAGTAAAGGAAAAATTAATAAAGGCATTAAAGGAAATCTATCTGGCGGAGGACAGCATTGTTTTTTACGTTGCTCCATCGGATATTGAGTATCTGCTTCGCAAGCTTCCTGCTGCAGCTGCGGACTGGGAAGCAAGGAAATCAAACGACTATTTCAGCAGGACTTTATCGCTTTGCGGAATTGATGAATCTGATTGCGACTTTGATGTGCTTGCCTATTTAATGAATGCGCTCCATTTTATTGGGGCGGCCGATACCCCTTCCGGGGAACAAGGAAAAAAGAAGGCCTTGGATATTCTCGTCCATTCCATTGCCGGTTACATGGCGGGAGGAGCAAAGCAATGAGAGATCGCAATTATTCGGTACACTCAGGGACGGAGATGCTTTTTCCGCACTGGAATTGCCAGCGAAGGTCAGCGTCAAATTGTGAAATTTCTGATGGAATCATTCGATCTGTCATCACTGGGCACAGAATATGAAATACCTGTCTTTTATATCCAGGGTGAAAGAGACTGGCAAACACCCTATCCATTAGCAAAACAATTTTTTCCGAAAATAGCAGCGCCGCTCAAGCTATTTTATTCGATTCCAGATGCGGGACACATTCCGATGATAGACCAGAAGGAGAAATTCAACGAGGCGTTATTTGATATTTTGGAGCAGATAAATAATTAGGCTAACTTCAAACCATATTCGTAGTTTGCTCTGTATCGAATGGAAAAGGAAGCGCCCTAGATAATTCTGTCTCTAGGGTGCTTCATTGGTTCACATTACAATATGTGTTACCTATGGACCTTGATTTATTTCGATGTTGAAGACGGCAGCCAGCGGGTTAATGCCCAGAAGAGGAGCGCGAAGGCACTGACCGCGGCACCCAGCAGGCACACTCCGGTCCAGCCGGCAAATGCGTACATGTTGGTCGATGCGATCGAGCCGGCGGCACTGCCGATGGAATAGAAGATCATGTAACCTGCGGTAAGGCGGCTCTGTGCCTCAGGCCGTACCGCATAGATCATACTCTGGTTAGTCACATGCACGGCTTGCACTGCTAGGTCAAGGATAATGACACCAATAATCAAAGCGGATAGCGATTGTTCGGTATAACCGATGAGCAGCCATGATGCCAGCAGCAGCGTCAGGGCAACGCCGGTGGTCCGCTGTCCTAACCCTCGATCGGCGAGGCGGCCTGCCCGGGCCGCCGCCAATGCTCCGGCAACGCCTGCGAGACCAAACGCTCCGATCTCGGTATGCGATAGCGATAGCGGCGGCGAGCTGAGAGGCAGCACCAGCGAAGTCCACAATATGCTGAATGCGGTAAAAATCAGCAGAGCGAGCACGGCGCGGATGCGCAGGGTTCGCTCTTGCGCAAATAGCATAAGAACTGAGCGCAGCAGTTGTGGATAGGACAGAGACGTTCGATCAGGTTCATGATGCGGAAGCACACGGAACAACGCGCTGGCCATTATAAGAGTCAACACCGCAGAGACGAGATAGACCGAACGCCAACCCGCGAGATCGGTCAATATGCCGGCAACGGTTCGCGCCAGCAGGATGCCGATTACCACTCCGCTTGTCACCACCCCGACTATCCGCCCGCGCTCGGCCGGAGCCGCTAAAGATGCCGCGAACGCTACAAGCGTCTGCGTCACTACTGCAAGCAGTCCGACCGCAGCCATGCCTATGAGCAGCATCGTGCTGTTGGCGGCGGTGCCAACCACAATAAGAGCCAACACAGACAGCAGCATTTGACCGGCGATGAGCCGCCGCCGATTCAGAAGATCGCCGAGCGGCACCAGCAGCAGCAGTCCCAGCGCATAACATATCTGCGTGATGGTAATGACAATGCCAACGGATGAATGGCCGATACCGAACTCACTTGCTAAAGTGTCGAGCAGCGGTTGCGCGAAGTAGATGTTGGCGACAGCCAGCCCGCAGGCGGTTGCAAACAACAGTGCCACATAACGCGGCATTGAAGAGACGGTTGCCTTTTCTTCAAGCTTCCCCATTTTTACACACTCCCCCCTATCAATTCGTTATTTATATACCGATAAGTATAATATACTGAACGGTACATAATGTTTGTAGGTAAATTTAACTTGAAAAACCGGTCATGTCAAGAAGTTATTTGCAAGTCAGTATAGGGAAATACCGTTTTCTATAAGAGGATTAATAAACGAAAAGGAATACCCATAAGTTGACAACGTATCCTTTAAAGAATAAAATCATAACATACTGAACGATATGAAAAGAGGGGTTGTCATGGTTCGGCCAAGGGAATTTGATGAGGAAAAGGCATTAGACGCAGCTATGCAAATTTTTTGGGAGAAGGGGTTCGATGCGACTTCACTAACCGATCTGACGACCGCAATGGGCATTCAGCGGCCAAGCATTTATTCAGCCTTCGGAGACAAAAAAGAATTATTCGAAGCCGCGCTGCGAAAATATACGCGCTTCCACGCTTCTTATGTTCGAGCTAAACTTCAAACCAGTCCATCTGTAAAAGAATCATTCCGCGCTTTTTTTGAAGGTATGGTGTCAGAGCAATATGAAGTAGGTTGCAACCGGGGATGCTTTTGCCTCAATACGATGGTGGAGCTTGCACCCCATGATGAGAAATTTGAAATCCTTACAAGGGAACATCAGATGTATCTTGCGGCCATATTTCAAGAGACGATTGAAAGAGGTATCCGATCAGGTGAGCTTGAAGAGGGGAAGAACGCAAAAACGTTAGCGCAGACACTAGTTGTGTCATTAATCGGACTTACCGTGATGATGAAATCCCGTCCAGAACGATCATTTGTCGATAATTCTGTGGCGGTCATACTTACATTGCTTGAGTAGTCATCACCATTAAGTATACTGAGGGGTGCGCATTGACTCAAAATCCTGAGACGTTAACACATTCAATCATTTCTTTAAAAAAGATATCGATAAGTATACATATAATGATGAGTCCGTTCAATCGCTGCATGAGTACATTTGTTGCCGAAATATATATAAATATTTCTAGAAACAGAAGAGGAGTATCTATATTTTACCGAGCAATGCAAGACGGTTGCCGTGCGGATGTATAACCAGACGGGACCCAATCCAGATACATATGGATTACCTGAAGGACATCAAAACGTTTGGGAAAATGGTTTATAAGTGTGTCCGAGAAGTTAAACCTTAAAGGTGGGGATTTTATGCTGTCAAGAAAAGAAGAACAGAGCCTAAGCAAGTTTATGAGTAAAATACTTCGTCACACCCCTCACGAATTCGGCTTATCCTTAGATCATCACGGATATTGCAGGATTGAAGATTTGCTTCATGCGATCCGAAGTGAACAGAGATGGATCAGCGTGGAACAAGAGGATATTAAATTAGTCGTGAACCATTGCGATAAACAACGTTACGAGATTATGGGCGAACATATTCGCGCTAAATACGGTCATAGCTCTGAGCGTTTGAACTATAAAGCTTTGCAGCCTCCCGAAGTTTTATATCATGGGACGAATAGTAAAGCAGCGGACCGTATATTTACCGAAGGGATCAAACCTATGGGCAGAAAGTATGTTCATTTATCAGAAAAGCTGGACTTCGCTATCATTGCCGGTAAAAGAAGAGGCGAGTTAGTGATCATTCAGGTTGATACGAGCAAGGCGTTGTTGGATGGAGTCGAATTTTATTTTGCTGAAAATGGGGTGTGGTTAGCTGATTATGTAGCGCCCCAATATTTGGCGTTATATGAGTAGTTTTTCACTTCACTCCATTCTCCCTATCATTCAGAATGGGAGGGTGAGCGGAAACGCCGACAGATTTCAGCCTTTGATGTTCAAGAAAAATGAAGAATTAGACTGAGATAGCGGCGAGGCTGACACCCCGAGGAGTAGATGTATCGTTTGGCATTATTGAAAGTAACCCAGATAGGAAGCAGGTGTAGTACAATGATAGATTTGGATAAATTAGCCGAGATATTTGCTAGTGGTTCCTGTGATATAGAAGGTACCTACCGTTTAGTCATCCAGCCGAAAAGTATATTGCGTGACTTTAGGACCGTAAAGCATGGATTTCTTTTTATCATTCGTGGAGAAGCTAAAATGTGTGTGAACGGAACTGCCTACGAATTACTTCCAGGATCAGTATTTCATGCGGCTCCAGGCATGCAAATGGACTCCCAAGTTATAGGACAATCAGAGTTCGAGTACTATTCACTTTTTTATCGATTGGACAAGTTAGGTGATGAAAATAGAGGTCATGAATGCGACTCTCATTTCAAGCTTGAACCGGGAGCAAATCCGAGAGTGATAGAATTACTGATCATGCTCCATCAGAATGCCCATACACTTGGAGGGATTGGGAAACTTCGCGTCAAGGAATTATTCTTAAGCATCGTGCATCAAGTTCTGGTGGGTTGCAGGTATCGGGAGAGTGGCAGTTTTCCAAGTAAAAGGGTGATAGAGGAGGCCATTGCATACATTAACGGGCATTATATGAATCCGTTGACACTCGACGAGTTAGCTGAGTTGCATGCAATGAGTCCCAAACGCTTCTCATACTTCTTTCATAAATATACGGGGTTCCGTCCCATCGACTATGTCATTAATTATCGTATGGAAAGAGCGAGTGAATTACTTAAAGCAGGCCATTTTCCCATCCGCGATATTGCTGTCAGTGTCGGTTATGCCAATCAGCTATATTTCAGTAGAGTATTTAAAAAGAAATTCGGTGTGTCTCCCTCCGCATACACACATAAAATAGATAATCATACATAACCACACAGCAAGCCTGGATTAGATAATCATACATATAGCATTCGCGATTTGTGTATTTTCATTTTTTTTAGTCCTTGCTACACTTATATTGATAATGAGAATCATTACTAATATTTCTGGGGTCGCATTATGATCACCGGGCGCTTGATGCCATGGAGAGGCGTTGGTGCTGGATGTTCAATCGGTTAGCTTCGCCTTTTTGAGCATGTACTGATCGGAATATTTCCTAGGCGCAAAACTATTTTATTATATAGGGAGGTTAGTAGAATTGACTACAAATAGACAATTATGTATTGGATTATCCTTATCCGCAACTTGGATGAAAGGAGTCGGCTGGCGGCACCCAGACAGCAATGTGGAAAAAATGGAGTCAATTGACTATTACATTGATTTGGCAAAAATGGCGGAGAAGGCAAAGCTCGATTTTCTTTTCAAGGCGGATTATCTTTATGTTAGCCCGCAGATGCTGGGCGATTCCGCTAATTTTGGCAGCCCAGACCCTACAATGATGTTTGCGGCGATTGCTCGTGAAACCGAGCGGATTGGACTGGTTACAACTGTTTCCACTACTTTTAATCCACCGTATGTTGTTGCAAGGCAGCTTCAGTCGTTGCATTGGCTCAGCAACGGACGTGCTGGCTGGAATATCGTAACTTCAATAGAAGGCGCAGAAAATTTCGGTGATTCACCTATGCCTTCACCGCAAGAAAGATATGCGAAAGCAATGGAATTTACGGATGTCGTACGCAAGCTATGGGATAGCTTCCCGAATGAAGCAATTGTGATTGACCGTGAGTCAGGCATCTTTTCTGATACGGATAAGGTTTCCTCCATTTATCATTCAGGTGAGTTTTTCAGTGTCCGGGGACCGCTTACTTTGCCTGCCCATAAATCGGGATCCATCCCGTTATTTCAAGCAGGCGCTTCAGATATAGGACGAAATTTCGCCTCTTCAGTAGCGGATGCTATTTTTGCAGCGATGCCGGACCTTGAGTCGGGAGTGGAATTACGAAATGATCTGAGAAGAAGGGCCAAGGAACATGGACGCAATCCGGACGCAATCAGAGTTTTGCCTGGATTATATTTTTTCTTGGCTGAAACTCGCGAGGAAGCGCATGAATTACATAAGGCTGCACACGCACATTTGAGTGTGGAGCGCAGACATGCATCGCTCCAATCAGTGCTGGGCCTTGATTTAAGCAGCTTTGCTTTGGATCATCGCGTAACTGCCGATATGCTCCCCGATCCGAATCAGCCAGTCCGCAGTCGGACACATGCTGAGCTGTTGCGCCGATATATTACAAACTATCAGCCTACAGTAGAAGAGGTATTGGCAAGGCCGGAGGTCGTCGGATCTGCTCACTGGGTTTCTGTTGGAACGGTTGAGGACGTGTCGAACGATATTATTGAGCGATTTAAGGCTGGAGCGATTGACGGATTTATAGCTCTTCCAGGCGGCTCAGAACAATCGATGGAAATATTTTTTGAAAAACTGATGCCGCAGCTGGTTGAAAGAGGATTGTTCAGAAGCGAATATGCAGGCTCGACTTTGAGTGCACATTTGGGTATTTAACATCTGATACTTATTAAAACATAGGACAGCCCTTCTAAGCTGAAAGCTTGGAGGGGCTGCCCAGTTTGTTTAAATAGGAAGCCGATGTTATCACCATAAAATTGTTGATTCGATGATGCCGCAATTAGATAATTATACATATAGTATTCGTGATTTGTGTATTTGCATTTGTTTCAGTCCTTGCCACCCTATATAATGCCAAGTTAATCGATTATGGGGTAGGTCAGAGGCTCTGGTATGTTGTACTACCGTCGTCAGCCGACGCTCCATACGAGATTGAGGCAATTAACGGCGAAGGGACGAAAGTTGCCAGCAGATCGTTTGATGATTCGCGCGATCTTGCCAGTGTTCTCATGTCTAAGTAGCAGGGCGGCATTAAACGAACGAAGAACGATAACTCAATGAAACAGCGGTAGTCTAGGACTTTATTTTCCCATCCAAGGCTGCCGCTGTTTCTATTATTGTGGTTAGTCTAATACTTGTTTTACGAAGTCTGACGGTTTTGTAATTCGAAAAGCCGTGTAGGATCAACATAGCTAGTCTAATGTAGTGTAGTGCTTAGAAAATTTAATTTAGCCCATTACTGTAAATTGGAGGCTTCTTTATTTCCAATTTACAGTGTAATGGGCTATTTATGTTTTATTTAAGGCAGAAGACATCATCATCAGCTAACTCATCTGCCTGGCGTTCGTAATCCTCTAAATTAGCCGGGATCTTTAATCTTACTTTATCGCCATCAAGGATTACTCCCATTTTGCGGATTACTCATATTAATATAAGCTATAGAATGAATTACGTCATTATTACTGGTTACTAATTCTTCTCCTTTGGGTATGCTTATTAAGTAAAAAGTATAGTAAAGACTAAATATTTCGTTCCTCATACTCAAAGGGTTCTTCACAAGAGTAAATCTCATGGAAAAATCCCATATACGGGATATCGTCTTCCATGCACTTGATGAGATACGACAGCTCCTCATCACACTCAGGCTCTTCACCATTATCACGCATATCCTTGAATCGCTCTACAATATTTTCCATGAGGGTTACTTTGATAAATAGAGGCAACTTATCCAACATCGAATCTTCGATCTTGGTCTCGGTCTCGGATCTGTATCCCTCGAGGACTATTTTAAAATAATCATCCATAAACTTTTTACGTTTGCCGGCATCTGGTTCAAATTGTATCCAGCCCACTGCGCCTCTCCAGAGATCTGCCAGGTCATACATATACCAACCGAAACATGAATTATCGAAATCAT
>NZ_ALKF01000155.1:0-42703 GCF_000283315.1 Paenibacillus sp. OSY-SE
TTATCTAGAACTTGGTTAACCTTACGGAACCGCCGTAGATGGATCAGCTTGTAGGTGTGTAAGAGGCTTGGCCCCCTAACTCGATTGATTTTTTATCGGCTAATCATCACTGGACTCCGTTCATATTTCGCTGCAATCTCGTTCACGGTCTGCTCTTCCTGCAAGACCTCCAGCACTACTTTCGTTTTAAACTCTGGGGTATATCGGTTCCGTTTTTCCATGGCATTATTATAACTTATTTATCACGCTCCCGTGTCTCAACCTATGGGAGCATTATAATCTACCTCTTTGAACTTTGTTTTTTTCTTATGTTTTTTCTCTGAAAGAAACAGACCCGCCAGCGTTAGGAGTGTACCAAGCAGAGCTGCTCCTGTAATAGTTTCATGCAAGAACAAATATGAGGCTGCAATGGTGATGACCGGTACCAAATAAATATAGGCGCTTGTTTTGATCGCCCCCAAGACGCCCACACACCAGTTCCATGTAACAAAGCACAATGCCGAGGCTCCCAACCCAAGAAATAAAATATTCAGCAGATTGACAGGCTCCGCAAACCGCTCAAGACCCAAATGAGAATCTGACAGTAGCAGTGGCGGGAGCATGAAAAGCAGACCATAGAAAAATACCCGCCGGGTACAGCCGATGTTATGATAACCAAGCCCGCTGATCTTGCGCATCAGAATGGAATACATCGCCCAAAATATGCAGGCCAGAACAGCGAGAATATCCCCTTTGGGATTGAGTCTCAAAATATAGCTTCCGTTAAAGGCAATCAATACAATTCCCAGCATGGCTACCGCAAAGCCCGCAAAGAACAGCGGCTGCAGGGATTCACCCTTCAAAAAGAAATGAGCCATTACCGCCGTGAAAAATGGTGCGACGGAAGCGATAATCCCCACATTGGAGGCGAGTGTATAGGTAAGGGCGATGTTTTCCAGTAAAAAATACATGGTCACGCCGCAAAATCCCGCCGCGGCAAAAAGCAATTCTTCCCGTATGTTCTTTGATTTCACAAAGCGCGGATATACCGCCAGCAAAGCGGCATAACCGATGGTAAAGCGGAAGAACAAAATCTCAAAGGGAGAAAAATCCACCAAAAGGACTTTGGTGGAGATGAAGGTTGTCCCCCAAATCAAAATGGTTAAAAGCGCTGCCAGATGCCCGGGAGCGCTGGAATGGAACTTCATCATAATTCCTTCCTTTCAGCCTGGTGCTGTATAGAAGATTCACTTTGAAATATCCGCATATACTGCTTCGGAGTTAGGCCGATAAATTTCTTGAAGAAGTTGGAAAAATGGCTCTGATCGCTGAAGCCTGTCTGGAATGCGGCTTCAACCGGGGGAACCCCCTGCTCCAACAGCTTTTTCGCATTGCCGATTCGGATCGTTTCCAAGTAGCTGTAGGGGGAAATCCCTTTCTGCCGGGTAAAGGAGCGTAAGAAATGGTATTTGCTCATATTTTCCAGCCTGCTTAGTTCATCCAGCGTAATAGCCTTTGCAAAGTTTGCTTCCAGATAATCGCACACAGGCTTAAATTCAGAAGTAGGCTCCTGAGCAAGAGGATCTGTAATGCTATCTGCATACTCCTGTATGAGCTGACTGATCAAAAACAGGTACAGCTCTTCCTTGATAAAATCAGTTTCTCCCTCGCAAATCATGTGGTGCAGCTCCCGCAAGGAACTGGCAAGCTCACTGCGGTAAAGAACCGCTTGTGAAAAATTCGGAAAGAATTCCCGCCCGGTTATCTCAAGCGCCGTTTTCTTCATCATCTCCGGTTGAATGTTGATGCACCGGTAGTCCAGCGTTTTGCCGTCTATCTGTTCACAGGAGTGAACATCCCTCGGGTTAAAGATGATGATGTCACCGGGATTGATGAAATATTCCTGATTTTTGCACAGCAGATACCGCTGTCCAGCTTCGATAAATCCAATCACATAATAATCGTGAAAATGGTTGGGGAATTTTTGCATGATTCCCTCGAACCAGTATGCCTCTATCTGCAAATCTGCGTCATAACTGACGGTTCTTTTTTCGTTTGGCACTTAACATTCCTCCTTCTATTGGTATGATTGTAAGGATGCCATAAGGAGAAATAAAATGATTGGATGATATTGCTCAATCAAAGTAAATCCGTAAAATTATTATTATTATATTGAGAAGTATCTCTTAGGCTGTTGAATTAGGTCAACCAGAGATTTCTGGTTGACCTATTCTTTAGGTGTATTAAAATGGAAGTATCCGGGAGAACAGCCGTCGTTCTGGTCTTCTTTTCTGTTCCTATTTTGTGGATAGGGAGTGTGGGAGAAGGGGGATAGTGGACCCTAACGAGCCTGATTCACGATTTGTTGAAAAGACGCTTCAAAGGCGGAGATGATGAGCTATAATGCGACTATACCCTAAGACAAGCCTGACCGGGAAACGTTGCATGCGCTGGTGCGACGCAGCAATGTTCACGAAGGCGGAAGGGACGCAGTGTGGCGCTCTTCCTTTATTGAGGTACCGATTATTTATATTAAAACAGTAATATACAGGGTTTATTAAAAATATAAGGATAATATACCAAGACTACTAAATAAGGTTTATGAAAGGAGAAATCATGGAAGGAAAAAAAATCACGTATGAGTCCATCGATGATTATATTTCACAATTTCCTCCTGAGGTTCAGGCAATACTTAAAACATTAAGAAAAGTTATTAAAGAGTCGGCACCAGACGCAAAGGAAAAGATAAGCTATCAAATGCCTACTTTTGTGCTGCATGGAAATCTGGTGCATTTTGCCGCTTATAAAAATCATATTGGATTTTATCCAACCCCCAGCGGGATTCATGCATTTAAAGATAAATTAGCTGAATATAAAACGGCAAAAGGGTCCGTACAATTTCCTATAGACAAGCCGCTGCCTTATGAATTAATAAACAAAATCGTTCAATTTAGAGTTGCTGAGAATATAGAAAAAGCTGAAGGGAAATTAAAAAAGAAGAAAGGAGCAGTTATATGAATTTTAATATGAAAGAAGCTATTGAGGTTCTGGAGCGTACACCACAAACATTGGAGTATTTTTTATCTGGTGTATCTAATGGATGGTTGCAATGCAATGAAGGAGAAGGAACCTGGAACGTCTCTGAAGTGATTGAGCACCTCATAGAGGGAGAGAAAAATAATTGGATACCAAGGTTAGAATTTATTCTTCAGGAAGGCGAAAGTAAACCATTTCCCCCATTTGATCGTTATTCTCACTTAAATGAAAGGTCTGAAAGATCGATTGAACAAAAGTTGCTTGAATTCAAAACGATTCGAACACTGAATACAACCAAACTTATGGATCTTATTGAACCTGAATTGCATCTTGAATTGACTGGCTCACACCCTGCGTTCGGTGTAGTGAAGTTAAGAGAATTGCTTCTACGTGGGTTGTTCATGATTTAACGCACATTGCTCAAATCGTACGGGTAATGGCTGAGAGATACAGGGCGGACGTTGGGCCTTGGAAAGAATATTTAGGCATACTGAAAAAGAAATAATGACATGAAAAAAGGTCAGATCCCGCATGCGGGATTTATGATTATTACGGACCGTACCCATTTGCCATCTTGGCAATTCAAAATAAAAAAACCATCAATCTTCTTGGTTCAAACGGCAGCAAGGCGGTCGCCCTTGCCTTGCTGGGAGCGGATGGTCTCTATTGTAGATTTCTCGTCGGACAACGAGCGTTGTGCGAACGAGCTGGCTGCGGAAGCGGGCGTCAGCATTCAATATATATTGTCCGACGTGCTTCAGATGCCTGCCGCAAGGTACAGCTGCGGAACAGGACTGGGCGAAATCGTGACCTCGATTGCGGCCAAAGGACTTTATGTGAAGTCGTTGGAAGAACTGCCGAATCTCTCATCCGACGTATTCGACAAAGGCATACCGAAATCATATATCATCGTGGCGGATAAGCTGTAGCGCTGAAAGCGCATAGGCGCCCGTCGCGCTGAATCCCTTCAAGGGGACAAGACCGGCCCGGCAAGCTGCCGGGCCTTGTCGTGTTACAGCAAAGCGATAGCAAGCAAGGTGAACAAGCTCAGCGTTATGATTTCGTTGTTGAAGCTAGGGAAGAAGGCGGATGTCTTCACCCCCCCGCCTCTAGCTTCGCGACGCAAGTAGACATTTTCTCTATCTACATTCACTATCGTTCCTGCATATTCTTTGCGGTCTACCGTCAGGATGCGGACTTTTTTGTTCATGCAATACAAGCAATTATAATATGCTTCCATTCGTATTTCCCTCCTTTATCATTACCTTATGATGCGCTTCTTGGTGAGACACGGCGAATATACATCCCCTCCTCGGGGAATTTGTCTTCGCTGGAACATGCTGGATGCGAGGAAGGGAGGAACAACATGGCAAGCCACTCGGAAGGATGCCATGCATGCAATATGGCGGCGGATATGATTAATGTCGTTAAATATAAATGGAATGGTTCTACAACGTTATTGATTCGGGTGCGCAACAAAGTCGGAGATGCATTGAGCATCGGTTTAGTATTATGGTTGACAATCGGTGGTAATATCGAGAGTAAGATCTGCACGAGGTGAAGCAATGGACCACACTCTCTTTACAGTGGAAAAGTTGTTGCAATTACAGCTGTTTCGCAATGCGGAAATAATCAAGAAGTACCGCAGGAAGCCATCCATAAAAGCAATCTATATGGCATTCCTCTGTTCGATATCCCGCTCGAAGTTCCCTTCATGGACATGACGAGAGTCATCATGGACAATATCCTGCATCGTCAAGCCCACATGCTTCAAGAAGCGCACGAAGTGAACCAGCAATTCATGAATTTGGTGTTGAACAGGAGAATGAACGAGCTCGTAATTCTGCTCGGACAGCTTCTTCACTGCGAAGCGGCTGTCTTGAATCAGGAGGGGGAAATTGAGAGCAGTACGGCTGGGTTCTCCCGAACGGAGACGGCGGAAAAGAGAAGCGTGCGTGTAGGAAACCGCATATCTCGTATGCTGCGTGCAATGGAGCGATTGAAAGTCTAGGCAAAGCTCTAGCCGTGGAATTAGCTCCCGTGCGCGTTAACGTGACTTCGCCAGGCACGATCAAAACTTCCTTCCAATGGGAGGGCGTTCCGGAAGAAAAGCGAACTGAAGCTTATGAGGCATACAACAAAATGTGTCTGCTCGAACGAGTAGGCGAGGCGGATGAGGTTGCGCACTCAGTCATCTATTTGATGACTAACCGGTATACGACGGGAAGCTCGCTCTTCCCCGATGGCGGCTATATTATGAGATAGGAGCTAACAACTCAATTATCCAGTAGTACGCAGAATAAGGCTCCATTGGCAGGAGACTTATTAACTTTTGCAGTATATCTAAGGGTAAGCGTTACCAGCGCCAAAAACACCGTTGGTGGAAGTTAATTTAACATGTTCTCCTTTAATGTCGTCTGAGAACCAACCTTTTATAAAAACCGGATATGAAGTAGTTTCCATTTACCGTCTTCTTCTATTACCTCAAATACTTTGTTTCTTTTTCTATAAGTATTGTTAATAGCCAGAGAGCCATAGAACCAAGAACAGGATAGCAGGCTTCTGTTCCATGCTCCTTAGATCCATTCTCCCCTTTGATCAGAAATGATAACGTCGAGGATAAGGCAATTAGCGTATTGTCTAGACACCGTGCCATAGAGCGCGCCTGTACATGACGGCAATTCACCTTGCATCATCCAGCAACGTCATTAGGGTGCAGCGCCTCTCTGACGTAAAGGGAGAGTGGGGCAAAGGAATGTATAAGGAGATCCACGTTTGGCTGAAAGCGCACCATATCACTGTTGGGGCGTATTCTAAATGGAAACATTATCGGCACTTCACTTATATCATCCTGATGCGCTACAGGATATTAGCCCTTCCATCATCAAGGAAAAGTTCAATTTCTGCGAAACGCTAAAGCTAAAACGATATTACAAACATTACTTAAGTGATAAACCTGCCTCTATACGCGGTCGCTCACCTACCGAGGCCTCAATAAAGGTATTCTGATGGAAGGGGAGAGTGGAGCAAAGGAGCGGACAAGGCGGAGCAGCTTGTTACGTTACTGCACTGCTGTTGCGACATTTCATAAAAGCACCCCATTTGACGATAATGGCCGCTATGCTGTAATCCACCCGACATTCACACCAGACCGTGCCCAATCCTCCGGCATCGGCGCATTGCAGATAACGGCGGTGACTTTGTCCAGTTCGCAGATGCGGAAAAATTGCGTTTCCCCGAGCTTCGATCGGTCTCCTAGCACATACGCTTGGTCCGATTGTTGAATCATTATGTTCGAGCATATCGATTCTTCCATGTCGTAATCGCTAATACCAGACGGCGTCATCCCGCCGCAGGAGATGAACGCTTTATCGAAGTGGAATCGCGTAAGCAATTCGCACGTCAAAGCGCCCGCTATTGATTTCTGTTCCGGATGTGTCACGCCTCCCAGCATAATCACTTTACCATCGAACCATTTGGCTTCCAGCCGTTCATTGAGCAGTTCTGCTGCAGGAATTGAATTCGTGACAATCGTTACACGAACGACGCCGCGGATTGCCCGGGCGAGCTCGACGGTCGTCGTGCCGACATCGATGACGATGGTATCGCCGTCTTGAATGAGCGTGGCGGCAGCTTCCCCGATCGCTGTCTTCGCCGTGTGTTCTATGGTGCTCTTCTTTTCGAAGCGGGGCTCCATCTTTACATGTGAATAGGCAACGGCACCGCCGTACACCCGCTTCAGCATTTGCTTCGCTTCCAACTCGTCCAAGTCACGGCGGATCGTCTCCTGCGTGACAGTTAACGCAGTGGCGAGGGACGCCACCTGAATTTTCCCATATCGTTGCAGCTGTTCTAAAATATGCTGTCTACGTTCATCAGGCAGTAGCATCATGAAGCGGAATCACGTCCTTCGGATGTAAATAGACGGTGGTAGAATCGCCGACGTTGGCCCAATCCGAAGCCCGGTGAATTTGGTCGACGACGACGTGTTGGCCCTGCACGTTCAATTCCATGCGCGTAATGTTGCCGAGCATCGTCACGCTGCTGACCGTGCCTGTGACGGCTAATCCGCCTTCAAGCGGCTGCGCGCAGAACATTTCCGGACGAATCGCATATAACTTGCTGCCTGTATGCTCTACCTGCGGCACGATGCGGCCGAGCGCTTCGGCGCTCCATACGTTATAGCTCCCGATGAAGCGTGCAACGAACTCGTTGCGAGGCTGCGTATATATGTCATGCGGAGCGCCATGTTGGGCGATATGTCCGGCATTCATAATGTAAATATGATCGCTTACCGCCATCGCTTCCTCTTGATCGTGCGTCACGAGCACGGTCGTCATATTCAATTCCCGCTGAATGGAGCGCAGCTGTTGCTGCAGGTTTTTGCGAATTTGCGCATCTAAGGCGCTGAGCGGTTCGTCAAGCAGCAGCACCTTCGGCTTCGTCACAAGCGAGCGGGCGAGCGCGACACGCTGTTGTTGGCCGCCTGACAGTTCGCGCGGAAATGCTCTTTCTTTGCCTTGCAGACCGGTGAGCTCGATCATCTCGCCGACTGCACGGCGGATGTCATCACGCGGTATCTTTTTCATTTCCAACCCGAAAGCGATATTATCGGTTACCGTCAAGTTCTGGAACAGCGCGTACGATTGAAATACCATGCCGATTTCCCGGTCCTTCGGCTCAATCGGGGTGACATCCTTGTCGTCGATATGAATGGTGCCGCTGTCGAGTGCCGTCAAGCCGGATAAGATTCGGAGCAGCGTACTTTTGCCGCAACCGCTGGGGCCGAGCAGGGTGACCAATTCCCCTTTTTTTATTTGCATATCGATGTTGTCGAGCACCTTCTGTTCTTGGAACGCCTTGCTTACTTGATTCATCTGCACGTAGCTCATTATGAAGCCTCCTTGCTCATCATCGCTTTAGTTGTAGGGATAGCAGCTTCAGCCACCGCAGCGCTTGGTTCCTTGTTCGGCTTGGATGTGCGTCCTGTCAGCTTCACAATCCATGCGCTGAGAATGGCCATGAGGATGAAGTATGTTACGGTAATGGCGCTTGCGATATGTCCGCTCGTATTCAATTTGGCGTATAAGTACAGCTGCATCGTTTCGAAGCGGCCGCCGACAAGAATGTTGATGAGCACGAACTCGCCGAACAAGATGGAGAAGGAGAGCAGCGCCGACACGAGAATCCCTGGCATAATATTCGGAACGATAACGCGAATGAAAGCTTTCATGCGGCTCGCGCCGAGCAGTTCGGCAGCTTCCATCAGCGAGCCTGCCTGTACGGCACGCAAGCTGTTGCGTGTACCTTGGTACATGAACGGAAGCATGCCGATGACATATGCGCCGAGGACGATGATAATCATCGAGAAGCCTTTGCCTGAGTAGGCCCGAATCAATCCGACCGCCATAATGACGCCTGGCACGGCGTAGGTGAGCATGACAAGCGTTTGCACCCAGCGCTCCAGCTTCGGAGCATACAGCAAAATGGCGAATGTAGCCGGAACGATGACGACAACGGCGGCAATTGTAGCCGCACTGCTTAGCAGCAGCGAACGTCCGAACGCCTGAATGAATCGTGTATCGCGGAACAGCTCGCCGAACCACTGCAGCGTCAGGCCTTCTGGCAATATCGTCTTGTTCCACGACGTGGCTAGCGAGTAGAGCAGGGTGGCGATAACGGGAATGAACAAGTAGATGAGCACTGCAGCAAAAGCAACCATCGGCAGCGAACGAGTCAATCGTGTCATAGCAGATCCCTCCGAACTTTACGCGTCAGCCATTCATTGACGAGCATGGCGGCCAGCAGCGTTAAGCCAAGCAGCACGCCTAAGGCGCTGCCCAACTCTGGACGAGCGAATATATCACCCGATACGAGCGCGCCGATGCGCACCGGTACGAGATTGTAGTTGCTGCCCGTCAACGCGTAAGCAGAAGCGTAGGCGCCCATCGCATTGGCGAACAAGATACTGAACGTGCCTGCGATCCCTGGCAGCAATATCGGCAGTCCGATGCGTCTCCAGAATTGAAAAGGGGATGCGCCGAGCAGCGACGCGGCTTCTTTCCAATTGTCCTGGATAGCGTAGTACATCGGGTACAGCAGCATAATTGCGAGCGGAAGCTGGAAGTACACGTAAATAACGGTCAGCCCCGCCCACGAATACAAATCGAACGCCGCCGACATATCAATGCCGAATTGACGGAACAGCAAGGTGAACAAGCCGCTGTTGCCGAGCAGCACGATGAAGGCGAATGCTAGCGGAATGCCTGCGAAGTTCGAGGTCAAGTTCGTAATGACGAGCACGCGTTCCTGAATGTGCTTCGGGAAGCGGGTAATGGCGTACGTCGCGAACACCGCAGCTGCAATGCCAATTAAGCTCGACAATAAGGAAATGAGAATGCTGTTCTCGAATGCTTTCAAGTAATATGGATTCGTGAATATTTCTGTATATTGCGTCAACGTGAACGCGCCGCCGCCGTCTGGCTGGAAGCTTCCCGAGATCATCGTGAAGAGCGGAACGAACATGAATAACGCCACAAAAATGAATAACGGGATCACCGTGATGTACAGCATGCTGTTAAACCGTTTCATATACGTACTCCTTTCGGCTGTCGTCTGTCATGTGAACAAAAAGCGTCCCCTTACGGAGACGCCGATGTTTGCTCCAACATGATAAAGATAAGCTTCTTATTGGACATGGATGAGCACCTGTTCTTGCCACAGCTGTGGAAGTTTTTTCGCCGTTTCTTCCCATGCTTTTAAATCTTTGACCGGCTTCGCATTTTTGTACATATCATCCGGAAGCAGCATTGCCTTGGCGTCGTCAGCCAGCTTCGCGTTCGCGCGGATTGGACGCGCATACCCGCGTGCCAAGTTCGATTGACCTTCATCGGACAAAATATGTTCGCGTGCCAGCATCGCAGCGTGTGGATGCTTCGCATATTTGTTGATGACGGTTGCGTAACCGCTAATGACCGAAGCTTCTTCCGGGATTACGACGTCGAAGCGGTTCTTGCCGATTTTGTCACGGTAGCCGAGCGCATTGAAATCCCAGAGGAAGCCGACTTCCACTTCACCCTTCTCCAGGTTCGCCAATCCGGCATCATTGGAAGCAAGGCGCTTGTTCTTCGCCAGTTCTGCGAAGAAATCAATGCCCGGTTGAATGTTCGTTTCGTCACCGCCGAAAGCATAAGCGGCAGCCAAGACGGCGAATTGCGCTTGGTTCGCCTTCATGACGTCGCCGACAGTGACTTTAAAGGTGCCGGTTTTAATGTCATCCCACGTTTTCGGCGGGTTCTTCACTTTGTTCTTATCTGTAATGATGGACAGTGTGCCGGTATAGCCGAGCAGCCAGTGGCCTTCATTGTCTTTGGCCCAATTCGGAATGTCATTCCAGTACGAGGTTTTGTACGGGAGTGTCAGTCCTTTTTGCTGTGCCAGCGGACCGAACGCAATGCCGACGTCTCCGATATCTGCGGTTGCATCATCTTGTTCCGATTCGAACTTCGCAAGCTCTTCGGCACTGGACATGTCTGTATCTGTATGTTTCAAGCCATATTTCGTTCCTAAATCGTTCCACGTTTGCACCCAGTTGGCCCAAGTGTCCGGCATGCCGACCGAATTGACTTCACCTTCTTGTTTTGCCTTTTCAACAATTTGATCCAAGGTCAGGTTGGAAGCATCGACTGCCTGGTTCGCAGCTTGTCCGGAAGAGCAGCCTGCGAGCAATAATGCGGAAGCAAGCACGGCTGCTGTCCATTTCATGAAACGATGAGTACGCATGTTCATGACTCCTTTTTCATTTAGTTTTCACTTTGTTTTTCATCCTTTTACGTGTCTAATCATAGATGAACAAAGTTAAACCAACATCAAGCGGAATATAATTTATTGTAAAGGGGGCGGTTATAGTTTGTGTCCAAATTGTGGGGGGCTTCTATTTCAAGCCGCTCTTCCATGTGCAATTTAGTTCAGGATTAGTTAAACTAAATCTACAAGTTTGCCAATGAATAAGAAGCTGGTGAGAAGATGGAAGATATTCAAGTCCTTATAGCCGATGATGAAAAAGAAATTCGGGAGCTGTTGAAAACGTATTTAGAAAGAGAAATGTACAAGGTCGACATGGCGGTAAATGGAGAGGAAGCCCTTCGTCTATTTGATAACAATAAATATAACTTAATTATATTGGATCTGATGATGCCCAAGATCGATGGCATAGAGGTATGCAGAACACTTCGCAATAAAACCAATGTTCCGATCCTTATGCTCACGGCTAAGGACCAAGAGATTGATAAGATCTTAGGGCTGGGCATCGGGGCGGATGATTATATTACGAAGCCTTTTAGCGTTAATGAATTGGTTGCCAGAATCAAGGCTCATCTGAGGCGGTTTTTAATATTAGGCAGCGAGGGCAGTATAGGCAGTGTTCATGAGGACACGTTAATCCGGTACAAAGGCTTAACGATCGATTCGAAAAAGTATACTGCGACCAGAGCTGGAGAAGAGATTTTATTAACGGCAAAAGAATTTGAACTGCTAAAGTTTTTTGCTTCCCATCCGGAACAAGTATTTACGAAGACCCAAATATTTCGCCAGGTGTGGGACAGCGAATACTTGGAAGATGACAATACCGTGATGGTGCATATCCGCAAGCTCAGAAAAAAAATCGAAGAGGACCCATCCGATCCGAAGTTGATCCAGACCGTGTGGGGAATCGGTTATAAGTTTGTAGGTGAGAAAGATGAAGCATGACAAGAGCATCTCTCTCCTCATTGCGCAATTAGTAATCATGATAGCTCTTGTCATCATGGATTTCATGAATCAGCCCCATGGAATATTTCGTGGGGTTTTATTTACTGCGCTTTTTGTAATAACGGCAATCCTATTATCCATGAGGTTCCAATTCATGACGAAAGTAAAGGGCGCGGTTACAGCATTGAAACGTGCTATTGCTGGAAATGTGAACACCAGACTATTGGCGAATGACGAGCCTTTATTTAATGAGGTTATTTTCTCTATCAATGAGTTGATCGAGCAGTTAGACAAAGTCCAAGTCCAGACGATCAAATCCGAGGCGGCAAGAAAGAGTCTGTTGTCTAATATTTCCCATGATATTCGGACACCCCTCACATCGATTATCGGATATGTGGATGCCCTCAAGGATGATATCGCTGCTTCGAGAGAAGAAAGACAAGAATATGTTGACATCATCTCCAAGAAGGCTAGCGCCTTAAAGGATTTGATTGATGAAATATTCCATTTGGCGAAGCTGGATGCAGATGAAGTTCCATTGCAGCCGGAAGTGCTTGATTTTGCGGAGATTACACGGGAAGCAGTGATTGAATTTTTGCCTGAGTTGACTAAAGTCAATATGGAGCTTAACGCATCCATCCCCGAAGAGAAATGCTTGGTCACGGCAGATCGGCTAAGCTTGCTGCGAATAATAAACAATATCATAAAAAATGCGGTGCAGTATGGAAAAGATGGACGAGTATTGGGCATTGAGCTGACAGAACACACGACAGTGTATCAACTGAGCATATGGGACAAGGGGGCAGGAATTCCGGAAGACGAATTGACCAAGGTATTCGAACGAATGTATCGCACCGAGCGCTCAAGGAATCCTTTGCACGGCGGAAGCGGTCTGGGTCTTGCCATCGCAAAAGCGCTTGTCGAGAAAAACGGAGGGAGAATATGGGCGGAAAGCGATCCGGGAGTGAAAACGTCGTTTAGCTTCACTATCCCTAAACAATTGTAAGAGAATATCCCAATGTCTCCTTATGAACGGGTCATGTTAAGAATTAATTAAGAACTGGTTAAGAGGCATTTAAAATCGCCTGCTTATCATGTAGTTATGAGCCGATGTAAAAGTCATGAAAAAGCAGGAGGTGCAGCATGAGCGCAATTATAAAAACGACCCATTTAACGAAAGCATATGGTACGCAGAAGGCCGTGGACAACCTTCACATGACCGTGGAGCAGGGGCAGATTTACGGCTTTCTTGGACAGAATGGCGCAGGCAAAACGACGACCATTCGCATGTTGCTAGGCTTAATCAAACCGACCCAAGGGCAGATCGAAATATTCGGAGAAAATTTGCTAACCAAGCAAAAAGAGATTTTAAGGAGAGTGGGTTCCATTGTCGAGTTTTCAGGTTTTTATGAAAACCTAACGGCCCGGGAAAATCTGCTCATTAATGCCAAGCTCATGGGCGTCCATAAAAAAAATGCAATCGAAGAAGCTCTAGAAATCGTTGGGCTGCAGAATGAACCTGCCAAGTTAGTCGGCAAATATTCCTTGGGGATGAAGCAGAGACTGGGAATCGCCCGCGCTATTCTTCATCACCCGGAGCTGTTAATACTAGATGAGCCTACTAATGGCTTGGATCCGATCGGCATCAAGGAAATACGCAAACTCATCACATCTCTGGCCGAAGAAAGAAAGATAACGATTCTCATTTCGAGCCATATTTTATCCGAAGTCGAGCAGCTGGCCGATCAGATCGGGATTATTCATCAAGGGAAGCTGCTTGAAGAAATCTCTTTTGCGGAGCTGCGGACAAGGAACCGTAAATTTCTTGAGTTTCAAGTATCCAACGATAACAAAGCAGCAATGCTTCTGGAGCAGCGTTTCGATATTTTTGACTATGAGGTTCATGACGATGGGAAAATCCGCGTGTACTCGCACATTGGCCAGCAAGGCAAGATTAACAAAATGCTCGTGGAGCATGACATCGAAGTATCAAGGATTGCGCTAAGTGAGGACAGATTGGAAGATTACTTCATCAAATTAATAGGAGGCGGGACGATTGGTTAATTTGGTGTATACAGAGCTTCTCAAGCTTAAGCGAGCCAAGATGTTCATGGTCAGTCTTATTGGAGCGGCAGCGGCCCCGTTGATGGTCTTTATCGGATATTTAGATTACAAAGCGAAAAAGCCCGATATGCCTGTTCTATTTAGCGAGGCATTTTCCCAGACCAATTTGTATGTGCTTCTTCTAATTGGAACCCTGCTATATGGAGTCATTACGGCTTATCTGTTTAACCGTGAGTATGTGGAAGACACATTGAAAAATCTGTTAACCATCCCTGTGTCAAAAATTAGCTTCATTGCAAGCAAGCTGGTGCTGCTATTCATTTGGATACTGGTATTAACTTTGGTGGCTTGGGGACTGACTTTCATTTTGGGATTGATAGGACAGTATGAAGGCTTGAATGCTGCCGTATTGTTACAATCACTGAAACAATTTCTCATCGGAGGCAGCCTGCTGTTTCTCTTGTCGACCCCAACTATATTTGTCACCTTTCTGTTCAAAAATTATGTTCCAACCATTATCTTTACGGCTGTTATTACGATGGGCAACGTGGCGCTTGCTAATCGGGAATATAAGGCTTTATATCCGTGGTCAGCCGTACATGTTATCGCGGACAACGGCTTTGTTCCCGAATATCCCCCGTTGTATTCGTATGCGGCGATTATTGCTACCGCTATCATTGGACTTATAGCAACCATTGTTTACTTTAAAAAGGCGGATATCCATTGAAGTTGATATCAGGGTAGTTCAATCACGAATTAGAAATGCGGGAGGAATTTTATAAGTGTCTTTTTCTCAGTATCATATAGATGTCTTTCGAGCGATTAATGATTTAGGCAAGCAGTTTGCTTCCCTTAACCCGGTGGCCGTCTTTGTGGCGGAATATATGCTGTATTTTTTAGTCTTGGGTATGCTTGTATATTGGTTCACCCGCACGGGTAAAAACAGAATGATGGTCATACAAGCTGGGCTTGCCTTTGTTCTTGCTGAAATTCTCGGGAAAATGGCTGGTCAACTCTACACCCATCATCAGCCATTTGCGGAGCTGCCGCACGTCAACAAGCTGATTGAACATGCTATCGATAATTCATTTCCGAGTGACCATACGATTCTGTTTTTTTCAATCTGTGTGTCATTCTGGCTTGTTCGCAAAAAGGAAGGGTGGCTGTGGCTTGGGATTGCATGCTGTGTAGCCGTCTCCCGGATTTGGGTAGGGGTCCATTATCCTGTAGATGTCGCTGCAGGAGCTATGTTAGGCATCGTTTCGGCCTTGTTCATATACTGGTCGGCGCCTAAGCTCGCACTCATCAAGCGATTGCTTGCTCTGTATGAAAAGGCGGAACAGCGCGTCCTGCCTGTGAACAACAAGTCCGATAGCTTTTGATAAGTTCATTTGGGCCTTGGAAAGAAGTGAGCAGGCACAAAAATAGTGGAGGCGATCGCCCAATCTTCGGCGGTACCCTCCATTATTTTTGTTTGACACTAATTGGGGATGATATGTTCGTAAAGTGACTTTGAATGTCTGCTCACGTCTGCTAATGCGTACACCGCTTTGGGCCGCTCTGGACAAAGGAATCAGCATATAATCACATTATTGGGGGAACATATTTTCAATCCATAAATATGATTGAGGAGAGAACGGCCCCAAATGGACAATGATAAGAATAAAACAAAAATATCCTCGATGAATGACAACAATTTGCCTATTGAGAATGACAACCACACGATCGAGAAATACTTGCATCATTCGTTCAAGCATACTCAAGACCTCACCGTTCAGCGAATAGAGGAAAACGGCGCGTCTGTCCTAATTGCTTATCTAGATACAATCGCCGATCATAATAAATTGCAACGGATCGTATTTCAGACCTTTTTAAAAATGCCGCTTAATGAAATAAACACCGGAAACCAAACATGTGTAAATTATAAGGTATTGCGGGAAATGGCTGAGGCGAAGGAAGAGCTCCTTAAGGGCTCTTGTGTCATTAGCATAGAAGGAACGAAACAATTGTACGCTATTAACATTGCCAATGATGTTATGCGTTCAATAGCGGAACCTGAAAATGAAAAAGTGGTGCAAGGCTCTCATGAAGGCTTCGTTGAGACTCTCAGGCAAAATGTATATTTAATCCGTAAAACGCTTAAAAGCGAAGATCTCATCATTCAATATGACAAAGTCGGAGACGAGGTTCAAACTGAAATAGCTTTGGTGTATTTAGAAAAGCATTCAAATAAACGGGTGATTAATGAAATCAAGAGAAGAATCAAATCCAAACCAATAGACTGCGTTGTGAATGTTGGACAGCTGGAAGGACTAATTGAAGACTCCGCACGTTCCCCTTTTCCGCAGATGTTAAATACAGAAAGGGTAGATCGAACGTTAGCTTACCTCAATGAGGGGAAGATCATCATCTTTTTAGAAGGCTGTGCTACTTGCCTTATTGCGCCCGTTCATTTCTCAGCTTTCTTGCAATCGGCTGATGACTACAGCAGTCGATGGAACACCAGGATTTTCATCAGTTCATTGCGATTCATGGGCATTTTTGTAGCTGTATTTTTACCTGCCTTTTATATAGCTGTCATTGCATTTCATTTTGATGTATTGCCTGATGAACTTGTTATGCCCATTAAAAATTCTATAAATGAAATTCCGTTCCCGCCGTTAATTGAGGCCTTTATTATGGAGTTAACTATTGAACTAATTCGCGAAGCAGGTCTGAGATTGCCGCCGCGAATTGGACCGACTGTCAGTATTGTAGGCGGTTTAGTTATCGGAGATGCTATTGTAAGAGCTGGGTTAATCTCGACAACGATGATCATCGTTGTTGCGATTACAGCCATAGCTGCGTTTAGTATACCAACTCATGAAATGAGCGAAGCTGTTCGATTATTGCGTTTTCCGTTTATGCTTCTGGCTGCGTGTCTTGGGCTTGTTGGAATGGCATTTGGTGTAATTGTGGTATTAGGTCACTTATGTAAGCTGGAGTCTTTCGGCTCCCCTTATTTTACGCCATTTACTTTAAAGGATTTTAAAGACAAGATTATAGGGAAATATATAAAGAAGCTAATAAAAACGAATACGTAACGGTAATTTACATCGTGGTAGACTACAAATAAAGGATGAAGCAAATTGTTCGCAAGAAAGGATAATATTACTATCCAGCAAATGGTATACATTGTTATACAAGCACAAATTGGAGTTGGAATATTGTCGCTCCCTTATAATGTCGCTAAATATGCTGACCATGACAGTTGGATATCCACATTAATAGCAGGTGTTCTCATGATCGGTGTTATTTTAATCATGTGGATGCTCTGTAATCAATATCCGTGCTTAGTCATGTACGATATCTTTAAAAAGACCTCAGGTGAATTTTTAGGGAAAACCCTTATTGTTTGCTATGCAGTATACTTCATGCTTCAAGGGAGTTATATCCTTGCGAGATACGGTCATATCGTTGGAAGCTGGGTACTAGAACGTACTCCACATTGGATAATCATTTCGTTAATGGTAGCAGTCAGCGCGTATATTGTAAAAGATACGCTGCAGAGTCTCGCGCGCTTCTATGTTCTGGTAACACCGCTATTGATTATTTTACTTTTTCTAAGCACATATTCCCTGAAGGATGCGAACTTCTTATATATCCTGCCCATAGGCAGTGCAGGCGCCTTGAATATTTTCAAAGGCTCTAAGGAAGCAATATTCTCGATGCTTGGGTTTGATTTTATTTTTTTTATATTTCCTTTTGTTAATGGAAGCAGCAAGCAAAAATTAAAAGCTGTAATTATGGCTCATATATTTGTCACTTTATTTTATACCTATTTAGTTTTTATAAGCCTTGTGTATTTCATGAGCCCGGCAGACATCAATCTTACACCAGAACCGTTTATTTATATGATTAAGGCTTACTCATTCCACGTCATTGAACGTATGGATTTGTTTTTCATTTCAATTTGGATTATTTCAGTCGCTACCTCTTTTATGTATCTTTTACTCCTATCTTCAAAAGGATTGGCTAACCTTTTCAGGTTAGAGCATACTCGCTTTTTACCCCTTATTTGCGTCATTACTCTCATTGTTTCCATTTGGTTTATGCATATAGACAAGCTTAATGTTATTAATAAATATCTCACCGCATGTCATTATGTGTTTCAATTGTTCATTCCTGCTTTGTTGTTGGCCGTTTCATTTATCACAAAAAGAAGGGCAAGTGTAAGGCATGAAGCGAAATAAGTGTTTAATAATCATGTTAAGTTTCAGTCTGATAAGCACTGGGTGCTGGGATCAACATTTAATGAAGAATGTAACACTTATTCAGGCCCTGACGTATGACCTCACTAATAAGCAGCTTCTTTGCGTGGGTGCAGCAGCTCCCGTAATTGGAAATTTACATTCAAAGAATTCTTCTTCGAAAAGTGACATATTGGTTACTGCTGCAAGAACACCCGGAGAAGCGAAAATAATTCTGAATCACATGGCTTCCGGTGTATTGGATACCGCAAAGAATAAATTATTATTGCTTGGAGAAGCCTTTGCTGCCCAAGATATATACCCCTTTCTCGATCTGCATTACCGCAACCCCCGCAATTCATTAAATGCAAGAGTGGCAGTAGTGAAGGATAAGGCATTGCCGCTTATTCAATTAAAAAATGACAGGGAAGAACATATAAGCAGATATTTATTGGATCTAATCCAGAGTGCAGAAGAAAGCTTGATTATTCCCGAGGAGAACATTCAATCCATTGCATCTGTTTTGCTTGATCCTGGAGAGGATATTACGTTGCCTTTTATCGTGGTAGAGGAAAACAAACATAAAGCGTTCGTAAAAGGAATTGCATTATTTAATGATCGGAAGTATACCGGTTACCACCTGAATCATAATCAATCGACTCTCTACTTGTTGTTGAAAAAAGGAAGTCCGCAGCAAAACAGTTTCATCATAACTTTGGATAATGTAACTAAAAACTATCCGGAACGATTTGTTTCATTTACGGTTAAACATATAAAAAGAAAAATTAAGCTGCATAAATCCACACATAACCAAATTAACGTTTCCATTGATATGAATCTTAAACTGCAAATTACAGAGTATCCCAAAGGTGATGTCGAGAATGATAGTTCCATATTAAAGGAAAAATTGAGTGCTACTCTGACAACGTTAACGGAGGAAGTCCTCAGTCATTTAAAAGAAAGCAACTGCGACGCGTTAGGAATTGGGCGTAAATTAATGGCTTTTCAGCCTGAGGTATGGAGCCAATTAAACAAGGAGGATTACTATAAAAAGGTTAATTTCAAGACATCTATCAATATCGATGGAATAAAATCTGGAATTGTAAAGTGACAAGATGTCTACGCCGTCTTTCCGTCCTCCCCCCTTGTTGATTAAAAACAAAGCCGATAATCCTTAGCGCAGGAAAAACCGGCTTTTTCTTTCCGTAAATTGTCTTAATACGGGATTTGGTGAGCCATCTGGATTTCCGATTGCCAAATATCAGCGGATTGGTTTTTCTAAGAGACGATTCTCAATTACAATTTCTCCTGATATTACTTTCATTTCAAATTCGTAAATACACGATGCTAATTTACTTATAATCTCTCCGGTTTTATCCTCAGAAAATAAATACATGGGGTATAGTAAAAAAGCTATTTTCATTCTATCCTCTGGATTCACTTTAAATTCTGGCACAATACTAATTAATGGAATTTCCCGTCCTTTATTAGTTTCGTTCCAACAATATTGAATGAACGTTTTGGCAATTTCACTCGGATCAAAATCGGAATAATGCAATCGAATTCGGTTAAATGAAATCGTAAAAACAATTTCCCAGCCGAGTGAAGCAGTATTAATAACAGACACACCACTTAGATTTTCTATTTCTTTTTTAAACAATAAACTTAATGTATGTAGTCGGACTAAATATTCTTGATAGCCTGTTTTCCCTAAACGATTCATTGCTACCCAGGCAGCAGCGATGCCGGTAGCTGGCCGAGAATTTTCAACGGTATATCGATAGGCACGAAAATTACCAAATTCATAGTCATTTTCTCCGTAAGTATATGTACCTTCATTCAAGCGATTAAAACATTCATCTGTTTTTGAAATAAAAAAACTTGTTGAATACGGACATAAACCATTTTTATGCATATCTACACCGAACGAGTCAAAATGAGAAACACCTTCCATTTTTTGTGCTGCTCGCTTAATTTTGAAACGGATTTCAGGATTTTCAACTCGTTGTTCCCATTCTTTTTCACTTAAGCCCATAAAATTAAACCACAGCCAACCGATAACACTATCTAGATGAAAATATGGGAAATACGTTTGGTTCGTTTCTTTAAAAACCTGCTCTACACATTGATAAACTTCATTTGTATCATCACAAGCAAAGTTAATTGTGGTTCCACCGCAACAAACAATGGCTGCAATACGCTTACCTTTAGCTAATTGCTCGTAAATAACCTGTTTTAATTTATCTATGTTCATTCGCCAATCTTCTTTTGTTCCAATACGAATACATTGATTCGCTCCTAATCCGAGTATTGAACATACATGTTCAACACAATAGTGTGCTCCCTCATTTGTTAAAACAACGAGATCCTTTGGAATGCCTTCACGTCTTGACTCAGGAGCGATTTTTGAAATTGCTGATTTTATGGCATAAAAAAGTGTTAATTTTCCACCATTACAAGAAATTCCATACGATTGATCCCAGCCTACTAAACGACCAATGGCCCTGGTTATGCGTTGTTCAAATAATATGGTTTTTCCACCAAAAGAATCCATTAGACTATTTGAATTGTATAATTGCGTCATTGTTGTTGCAGCCACTGTATCCAGTAATGGTGATGGTACCATATTAAAGAGCGAATATGGTGATTGTGGTCGAATACTTCCTTCAAACATTTCAGAAAGACTTGTAAAGACCTCCTCTGTATTTATTCCTGTTTCAGGCATATAACTCTTTTCCAACTCTTTTTTATAAAGAAATGTATCTGAAGGGAATTTAGGGTTAAGATGATTATTGGCTTTAAGCTGTTTTTGAAGGAGGGCTGTCTTGTTTAATAACGTTTCTAAATTATCTTCTTGGGGATGTAAAAATTCTTTTTCTACAATTGTGTTTTTTTTCATGTCTAATCCTCCGTTATTACTACTCTGCTTCCATATTTGCGTCTAAAGGATAGCGTACATCTTTTTTTATATTGGGTTTGCATAAAGTTGATGTTAGGCTCAGCATTGGACACGAAGAACCGAGAGTGCGACAATAATATAGGAATCGCCGTCAAGCGGAATGCCTGTCATATCCCGGCTCAACAGATCCAGGTCGTGCTGCATGAAGGAAGCGGTTACAATTTGGGGGGGTTGGGCGACGGCTCGGATTTCTCGGATGATGGCGCAACTGCCGACTCCGCAAATATAGGAGTCGAGAACAAGGAAATTGCCAGTGTCATGGAGCAGATTGTGGAGAACATAATCATTTTCATATTCGTTTTCATGCCAATGATACACTCCTTTGCATTCATATTCATTGTCATGGAGTATACGCCTGCTGCATGGGGATGTGTGTTCTCTCCCTGTAATGGCGCTTACCGGGATGAGAGGGGGGATTGCTCTGTGAGAAATGATGAACAGCAGTGAATGCGGGAGCCGCATAGTTCCCCGGATAGTACCTCCCTTCCTCGCCTAGCTTACTGTTATAATGCTCTTGCTGTGTATCATATTGTACTGAACAGTGATGGTATTTACAATAAGTAACTCAACTTTCGTAGCATGAAATCGACAGATATGCCTTGATGTAACTGGGCAGATGGACGCGGCTTTATTGTCGTGGCAGATGAAGTGCGCAAGCTTGCTGAACAATCCGCTAATTCAGCGAAAAGGATAGGCGAGTTGATTAACGCTATACAGGATGAAGCAGCCCATGCGGCATATTCCATGCAAAGAACGACGAATGAGCTCGTACATGGAGTGACCGCCGTCGGTGAAGCAGGTCAATTGTTCGAGGAAATACAGACATCGGTAGACGAAGTAGCCAACCATATCAAAAACGTGACATCTTCGGTGCATAGTATGACACTTGACGCTGAAAAGATACAGTCTGCTGTTCAATCGATTAATGACGCAGCGTTGCATTCTTCGTCCGGGTCCCAAAATATATCTGCAGCGGCACAAGAACAGCTCGCTTCCATGGAAGAAATAACAAACCCTGCACTAGGAGAAATGAGAGGGAAAATCGTTATTCTCCGTAATGTTGCCGGTTCGAATATCGGGATCGATTATAACTCGTCAATTTGATATACAAGATTGGAACATCCGCGCCTAGGCTTGCTACGGGGTTGACTACTCCTGGCTGGTCAGATTCGTATCCGGATTTTCCGAGAACCGATTGTTTCATCGGGATATGTACAATTGCATTTGAAGGAACTAATGTTTTGACAACTGATTATATAGCAAATCACAATTTGGAGTATACCGGCATAATTGCTGCTGATTTCCCGGGAAAAGGATTGATTGAAAATATGATTAGTGCTAATAAGAAATGATTTAAATAAGCAAATTGCCTCCCTATGCTTTAGCTTGAGCAATAACTTGACCGATATAAAACAATCTATGTATAACTTTTGATTGACAAAAAGAATAAATATACTTATATTTGTTCAGGGTTATCATTCTATCAGTTTAAGGGAGGATGATTTTTTTGAAGTTTAAAATGAAAGCGTATTCATTGTTGGCAGCAGGTGCGTTGGGGATGCTGTTCTCGGCACCCGCCTTTGCCGATCCGCTCCATCCGGTGCAGCACAATGAGTGGATGCAGCAGAAACATATTATTACGGGCTATGAGCAAGGGGACTTGCGGCTGGATCGCCCGGTATCATTGGGGGAAACCGTCGCGCTGATTGCCAGAGGCACCGGAGAGACCATTCCGCAGCAGAATGGATACTGGGCACAGGGTTATCTGGACTGGGCTTCCGGCAAAGGAGCGATTACGGCGCAAGAGGGCGCTAATGACAGAGAGGCTCCTTCCGCCAAGCGTATTTCCGAAATTGCCCGGTCATTAGGCATCGAACTCGAGCTGCTTGACGGGCCCCATGTGACTCGCGAGCAATTGGTTGAGGCGCTAGGAGTTGCTCTCACGGAGCATATTACGATTGCCCATACGAATGATGTGCATGGTCACATTCAGGAAGACCAGCGTGGCCAAGAATTCGGATACGCCAAAATCGCTACGCTCGTCAAAGAATGGGAGCAGGAAAACAAAAACTTCCTATTGATGGACGCGGGAGACACGTTTCAGGGAACGATCTATACGAATCAGTTCAAAGGGGAGTCGATTCTTCCGATTTTGAATTCTCTTGGATATGGCGCAATGGCAGCCGGGAACCACGAATTCGATTACGGCTATGAGCAACTGTTGAAGCTGCGCGATCAGTTGAAGTATCCGATGATTAGCGCCAACGTCTTCCAGGCGGATGGCTCCAATCTGTTGGTGCCGACGTTCACGACTGAAGTTGGCGGTGAGACCTTTGCGTTTATTGGCTTCGTCGCGGAAGAGACGCCGATCGTTACGCATCCGAACAACGTGAAGGGCCTGACGTTCAAAGATCCGGTAGACATTGCCAAGCAATTGGTGCCGGAGATGAAGAAGGAAGCCGATCATGTTATCGTCGTATCGCATATCGGAGTTGAAAAAGACCGGGAGATTGCGAAAAACGTAGCGGGAATCGACCTCATTATCGGCGGACATTCCCATACACCGCTTCGCACGCCAGAAGTCGTCAACGGCACTTATATTGTACAGGACTGGGAGTACGGCAAGTCGCTGGGACGCGTTGATCTTTACTATTATAATAAGGAGCTAGTCGGCTTCAGCGGCGGGCTGGTCGAGTACGACGAGAAGGTAAAGGCTGATGCGGAGATCGAGAAGCTCGTGCAAGAGGTCGTGACTAAGGTAGAGGAATCGATGAAGGACGTAATCGGCAAAACGGAAGTCAATCTAGATGGCGAGCGGACGCAGGTCCGCGCGATGGAGACCAATCTGGGTAACTTCGTTGCGGATGCGCTCATCGCCAAGACGAAGACGATCGCGGGATATGAAGCCGATGTGGCGCTAGTCAATGGCGGGGGAATCCGGGCCAGCAAGGTGGCGGGAGAAATTACGAAGAAGGATCTCTACTCCATTCTGCCATTCCCGAATACATTGACGATCGTGGAAGCGACCGGTGCGGATGTGAAGGCTGCGCTGGAAGTATCCGTCAAAGGGGCGGAGAAAGCCGATGATTTGCCAGGCTCTTTCCTGCAAGTGGGCGGATTGTCCTTCGTCTACGATGTGAAGAAGCCGGTTGGCGAGCGCGTGATGGAAGTAAAGATTGGCGGACAGCCGCTTGATCTGGCGAAAACATACAAGATTGCAACGAACGACTTCATTACGTCAGGCGGAGACGGCTACTCCATGCTGAAGAAGGATCGTGTGCTGGATACCGGCTATACCTTCTATGAATTGGTAGAGGAATACTTGATTAACAACAAGGTTATTCACCCGGCAGTAGAGAAGCGCATTGTCGAAGTAAAATAGTCCGGCGAACGGACGAAGAGCCTATATTGATGATAGAATCATAAGATAAATGTGTGGCAGCGAGCGCTCCCTGAACTGTGCAGGGGGCGCTCGTTTTTGCTTATCCCGGGTTTTTAACATGATTGAAACAGAATATAACAATCCTTATGCAATGAGGAAATAAATGCCGTGCTACCATAACATTAACCCGAATGAAAGGAGGATTATGAGGCGAAATCATCAGCACAATCAATCGGAGGGATACACAATGAGAAAACATTTTTTGAAAAATGGTCTTGTTATTGGGCTTTCTCTACTCACGCTTGGAACCATTTCGGTTCCGCCCCAGGCTTATGCCGAATCATTTATTGCCCAAGAAAAAAGCATCGGGATCGTGGATGTGAATGAAGCACTTAAAAAGGTGGGCACGTATTATTACAAAAATCATCTGGCAAACACGATTGCCAACCCTGAAAGTAATGGTTTTAGATACACGCTTCGGTCTAATCCAGATAGTGTTACACCCGTAATCGATCTATCTATTGATGCGAAAACTGAAAACATACACTATGATTCAACGCTGCCTGTATTTATAGGAGAAAACACATTTCCAAATAAAACGAATGAAGATCAAAGCTTCAACACTGTGAAATTCAGTAAAACGTATACGGAATCCAATTCAACCAGTGTTTCCAACGGATTCAAAGTTGGTGGAGGCGGGGATCTCGGCAATAAATTCATCCTTCCGTTAATTTTAGAGGGTGCAGGCAAAATAAATCTGGAATACAACACAGCCAATACGGAAACACATACGACAAGTGAATCCTATACATTGGAAGTGCCTGCACAACCAGTGAAAGTTCCCCCGCATAAAACGTATAAAACAGTTGTTGAGTTCAGCCAAAGAACTTATCGCGGAGATGTTGTATTTACAGGTCAAACGGGAAGCACTACGGCTAATCGCAGCGTAATCAAAGCGACTGGAGTATATACTGGCTGGATGGGCATGCAAGAGTCAAAGAAATTTGAATACAATGATTTTCTGGGGAGGCACTATGTCGGCCTGACATCCGCTCAGCAGCAAGAAATCAAAAATGCCGGAGTTCATATTACAACGAGCGGATACGGAGCTGCGGCTAATGCGTATTCTGCTGTTGAAGTAAGCGGGAAAGGTTCTTTCTCGGGCGTATATGGCGCCGAGTTAATAGTAACAACCTATGATGTGACGGATGAGAAGAATGCTCAGCTTGTAAATAAACGTACGGTTCCAATTGATATTGACTGATCATTTCAACACAGCTCTACAGCCGTTTCTTTCTGTCTAAGAAGAAACGGCTATTTTTATGGACTCTTTTCAGATGTAAAAAGTCATTATTTTTTCAGTTCAAATTCTTTTATTTTATTTTCCACAAAATGTTTGGAGTTATACTGTTTTTTGAGCTTGAACAGCATAATGGCTTGTTCGAAATCTTCTAATGCCGATTCGAAATGGTTTGAAAAATAGTGATTTAAGCCTCTTTCGTAATATAGTTCTCCAAAAAGGTAAAGAGAATTATATTTTAAACACTGCTCGATTCCTTCATTGCAGCAGCGTATACAGTTGTGATAGTCATTATTTCTTGATAAGGAACGCGCAAACGCGTATATATTTTTAATGGGCAGCGTCCTGTCTTCTATATAATAATGTTTATGAATATGGCGGTACGTCCATTTTAAAATCCGCAACGCTTGGCGGTTTTGATTGGCTTCAGACAATAAAATGCCAATGCTATTAATAATCGTTAATTCCTGTTCGGAACAGAATTTTAAACATTTGCAAGTTTTTTTTAATGCTGTTTTCAACAACATAAAAGTCGTATTCAAATCTTTTTTGGAATAGTAAAGGGATATGGCTTTCGCCCATAAGAGGAATTGCTGATCTTCGGGAGCTTCGAAAAGATGGCTCTCATCTTCCAGTATCTTCAATACTTGTCCGTAATCATTTTCTTGTATAAAGGATTGGACAATAAATTTAATATTATTTTTGTAGTTTAAATTAGAGTCGTCTTGGATATCAAATAAACACTTTACATTCACTCTTAATTTTTTTGACAATAAGTATAAGATGAAGCCAGATGGAACCTCCCGGCCATTTTCAATGTTGCTGATATGAGGTTGCGTACAGATCCCCTTTGCCAGAGCCTGCTGACTTAATCCTTGTTGCAAGCGCAAATCCTTTATGATTTTCCCAATTTCAATGGCGTTTAACGTATAAACCATATAGTTCCCCTCTTCATATTTATACAATTTTACACTCATTTATCAGATGTTGGAGAAAATGTGCTTGTCCTGCTGCGGTATTTCGATTCCTCCTTTTGTATTATTTTCGGAATTAACCGGCTTCATTTTAATGGCTTCGGTAAGGTTTTTTTGGATATCTGTATCGATTGATGTGGCATTCCTAACGGTTTTCACATTTTTGGAACACAATATAACTATCCTTATTTATAGATTGAGCTCCAATCATGTTATCGTTAAGTTGTAGTGGATATAACAAATAAATGTAAAAAGGGGGAGTTAGAAATGAAGAAAATGTCGAGTGTCTTTTTGATTTTCGCCTTATATTTTGGCTTTGAGCAAGTTGATTCGCCCAACACCGACTCATCACCAACGCCAGTAACAATGGAACGGAGTGATCATCATCTGATTGGCGGACATAGGAGCTTAAAATAAGCAGCGGAAATGGCACGGATGGATTAGAAATAAGGAGGACGCACAAATGCTTGGAAAAAACAAGAAAAAAGTGATTGCTAGCGCTGTAGCATTAAGTTTGATGCCGGTAGGTGCTTTACCGGCCATTGCTGCTGATTTCGATACGAATCAGAGTAATGCCAGTTCATATTCCAGCGCGAGCCCTTATGCGGCAGAATCTTATATCGATACTGTCTATTTGAGAATGAAAGATAGGGATACCCAGTCCAAATTGACACACAAACCTATTAATATGCAACAACAAATATTGGACAGTTGGTTTTTAGCTAGATTCTGGATACTGAAAGACCAAAGCTCTCATCAAGCCAATCGTTTTATATCATGGTACAAAGCCAATCTTGCAAGTTCCAAAGGTTATGACAGTATCGCAGAACAAATGGGATTAAAAATTGAAGCTTTAAATGACTTGGATGTATCTAATGTGAATTACACATCAAAAACGGGCGATACGATATATCGCGGTACTTCTGAATTGACGAACTTCACGTCAACAACTCAAAAAATGAAAACGGACAGTTTTCAAAAGGATTATACAAAATCTCAAGCTACTTCAGTAACGAACGGCATGCAGTTAGGGTTTAAAGTGGCCGCCAAAGGTGTTGTTGCTTTAGCAGGCGCCGATTTTGAAACAAGCGTTACTTATAATTTATCAACTACCAATACGGAAACCTTCACAGAATCGGATAAATATACGGTTCCTTCACAAGAAGTTTCGCTTCCAGCGGGGCATAAAGCTATCGTAACTCACGATTTGAGAAAGATGGTATACTCAGGAACACATGACCTAAAGGGAGACTTGAAAGTAACCTTCAATGACAAAACTTTGGTTCAAAAGTTCTACTATCCTAACTATAAAGAAATTACTTTGAATGATGCACGTAATACAATCAATGCTATAAGTAAATGGAATGGATGGAAGGATATTGATTTGTATCAATTAATGGGATACAACAATTATTTGAAGAATGGAACTACTTTGTATATAGATACCCCAGCACAGTTCACCTTTAATGGCGCCACACCTTATTATAGAGCAACCTTCAAAGAATATGATAAGAACGGCAATTTGGTTCAAAACAGAGCACTAATGGAAATCTATTAAGATAAGTTGAATAAAACAAAAATGGTGGGGGTATCGATCGCCAGGTCACCTCGAACGATACCCCCATCCGTATTTTTTTGTTGTCAACCTTGACAGGCTTCTTAGAAGTCAGGTCGGCACCAAGATTTTTGTATGTTCAAGTCTACTTAAAAAGTGTGTCCGATCCGGTACGCCTCGTTCAATAGAGCGGCAAAATGAGCCTCGTTCTTCTCTTGCTGGCCTTCAGCGAATTCCCCGATCGTATTGTACATAAAGTGGACGTTGGAATCTTGAACGCCGGTATATCCCGCCAATCCGACGTTGAGGTGCTGCTGCACCAGCAAATGATACTCCCGCTTTTCGAATTTGGCCTGAGTCTCGCCAACCAAGGCGATCCATCTTATTTTTTGAACGGGCAATTTGGCTGGACCATATGCAAAGCCATAGTTCCACACCCGATCAAAATATCCTTTCAAGATGGCAGGAACGCTGTACCACCATATAGGGAAAATAAAGGCCAAGGCATCGCTTGCTCGGATTCGATCCATTTCGCGCAGCACTTCGTCCGAATATGCTTTGCTCGGATTATTCCAGTCAGGCTCGTCTTGCGGGTACAATAGCGGATTGAATCCTTCGGCATACAAATCGGCGATTTCATATTCATGTCCAGCCTCGATCAATCCTTCAGTGAAGCGCTTCGTCATGCTCGACGTGAGTGAATCTGTTCTGGGATGGGCAACGACTACAAGTATTTTCATTAGGCTTCCTCCAATTTCATCTGAGAATAGCCTTAGTCTAAACCCTACAACGATTGTAGGGTCAAGGGGTTTATTTGAACTCGCAATTCCCACACACTGACATCGTTATTATTGTTGGGCAGGACGGTGTAACAAAATTCGTAAATGTCGCTCACTGCCTCGATTCCATGCTTCAAAATATGTTGACGCAGCAAGCTGTAATAGGTTGGAGATTTCGCATAGCTGTCCTCAATGAGAAGAGTCAAATAAGTGCCTTCGTTCATATGGTGAGGCTGAAAACCTTCCGGAACCACCGTCGGATTGACCAGCAATAAATATGAAGCCTTCGTTCGTTCATTAAAGAAAGCGGGCTGCGTCACAATAAAGCCGGGTTCCACGTTCAAATAATCGGTCTGATTGGAAAAGGGCAGGAAGGAGCGGTAATATTCCGTTTCCTGCTCCTTATATGTCGACACGTCAATCGGTTTGCAAAATAGTTCTCTTGCCTCGCATTGCTGAATGGAAATCTCATTTTTAGGCTGGGCTTGCAGCGCCAAGAAATGATGGCGTTTGGCTTCAAGTTCTATTTTCAACGTTTGCAGCTCCCGCATTTGTTGCTCAAGCCGTTCTAATTGGACGACATAGACTTGATCCATTTTATCGACGTTCCAATCTGTCGACGTCAACTCTTTAATTTCGGCGAATGGAATCTCCATGCTTTTGAACGTCTTGATCTGATGCAGAAGCGGAAGCTGATGCAGGGCGTAGTATCGATATCCTGTTTCCTGATTCGTATGAACCGGAGAAAATAGACCTATTTTATCGTAGTATCTCAGCGTCTGCAGAGGAATGTTAAAAATAGATGCTATTTCCCCGATCCGAAAATAGGATTCCATTTCGCTTCACCTCCCCCCTAATCAATCAAAAGTAATCGGAGAAATAAGGCTGCTGGCGAATAATCAGCTTCTCGAGCAAATTGACGGTGGCTTCATTCGCCTGGAAGCGGCCGATCCGTGCCAAGTAGGACGCTCGTTTGTAGCCCATGAGCATCGTGGTCAAGGTTTGGATATCAAATTCAGCGTCTCGGTTGCTCCCGCCTTTTGTCAAATGCCCTTTGCCATCCTTATCCACTGCCAAAGTGAAGATACCCTGGTTCCATTCCAGCATCGGATCGTGCAGAACGAAGGTGAACTGGCACTCGGTTTCTTGCGGCTGAAACGGGTACTGCTCTAGGAATAGGCTGATATCGACAATGCGTGCCATATAGTAAGGGGCGATGGTTTCCTTAATATCGCCATCATCCAGCAAGAAAGCGAGAGGTTCATCTGTATAGATGTGCCCCTTGACACGGGTTACCATGGAGAAGTGGGCACTGATGAAATTCCATAATCCCGTCCTTGCTTCTTGGTTGACGAACACCATTTCTTTCATATAAAAGACTTCTTCGGCAATCCAGTACAGCAGATAGCCCATCGGCTGATGATGGCTGTCATAATAGATAGCTACCGTCATATCATCGAGGTCCCAACGCAAATATTCTTCCCACGCCAACTCGTTGCGGAACATAGCCCCGTGGGTTTGCAAGGCGAAGCGCTGATAGACCTGCTTAATGTCTGGATGCTCGATCGTCACGCGCTCGACATTGCCGGGCACGGTCTTCAATTTCGGCAATTGGGTGTCTTTCACTTCGAACGATATTTTATCGGATATCATTTCCCAGCCTTTGCGGCGGTAATAGGGGATGGAATAAGGATACAGATAAGAAATCGACTGTTTTCGCTCACGCATATTTGTCAGCGCTTGGCGCATTAGCTTGTTCATCAAGCCAAGATTGGCGTATTCCGGGTAGGTGCCGACCCCGGTCAGTCCGCCCATTTCGTATATTTGTCCGAAAATATTGACCTGAAAAGGGTAAACGGCGAGCTGCGAAATCAAATTATCGCCATCGAACCAGCCCAATACATCGGCTTGCTTCAGCACGGGCAGCTTGGCCTGCGCAATTTCTCTGTTCTCCCAGCCCAATGCTTGCAAATCATGATTGGTCACTTGAAACACATAGCGCAATAAATTGTTGAATTGCTCTCCGTGTTTCGTTTCAACTTCCTTCATTTTGAGTCTCTCTTGCAATTTCTGGCGACTCATGAGTATAACCTCCAATTGTTCATCACACTACATTTGTAAAAGTAGTTTAAAAAGCTATTTTTTCAACCACTTGTAGTTTAATCATACACGAAAGTTTACGTAAACAAGAACTCCACGTTCCACATTTAATCGGTGCAGGGCTCATGAATGATTAGTAAAGGCATCCAGATTCAAGCCTGGATGCCTTATATGCCGCACTTCGATCAAGGTGAAGCTGGATTCATGCGGCTGTATATCCAACTGCAAATGATGTGCTTCGCAGTCCCTTCCATCTGGTGGCCATTGATGATGATATCGGTATATTTTTTCGTGGGAAGCGCAAATTCAATCTCGCGATGCTTGGCGGCGTGCAAGTAGTAGGTCGCAACCTCCTCCATGCTAAATCCCCAGTTTTTCATATTTCTGCTTATTCTGCGATACAACCGTTCGTCCGCATCCGCATCAACAAATAGCTTTAAGTCCAGTATTTCCCTAAGCTCTGCAAAATATAGCGCAAATATGTCTTCAATGATGATGACATCGCCCTTGTTGTCCGTGGTGCGCACCTCGTTCACATCCTTCATGAACGCATCATAGTTCAGTGCATCGGGATGGTTAAAATCGTCATATTGCATATTGGCTTTCATTTACAAGCTTTTTTAGAAGACTTGCTCAATGTTTTTCTAAAAAATAGAAAATGTAGACAAAAAAACCTGATAAATGTTCCAAAGATTGCCGATATCATATTTAATACTCGATTGGATATTTATTCAATTTAAGAAGGGGAAATGGGCATCAAGTGTCAGAAGCTAGCACCATTCAAGGAGGGGGAATTCAGATGAAGCATCTGGACAAGAAGATTATTGAATTGGAAAAAATGAAGAAAAATGTGGAGCAGCGGGATATCCACGAACAGCAGGCCGCTCAAGCGGAAGCAACGGGGCAAGACTCTGCGCAAGACAATCAGCAAGCAGATTACGCCGAGCAGGAAGCGCTTTGGCAGCAGGAAGTTAGAGAAGGGATTCACAATGGTCGTGTTGAGATCAATGGCTCCCAAGTGGAGTTCGAGAAGATCGGCTTCTTTCAGCCGATCCTTCACCTCTTGTTCCCGAAAGACTTTCTCATCTGTACGCTCGATACTGAACAACAGAAGGTGTTCCAGAACGAAGCTCACGCAGTGAACGTCATCCTGCAATATACCGATCATCCTGGGCAAGAAATCAATATGGAGGCCATGAAGCCGGAGATGATCCGGAACATGAAGAACATGGAGCTGCACACAGAGTGGGTGGACGACGGGGTGAAGGAAGTGAATGGGCAACGGATTCACTATTGCTCGTTTTTAAATCCGGTGGCGCACGGGAAGGTATTTAACTTTTTATTTTTTGTGGATGTTGGCCGGAAACGACTGATTGGCAACATCAATTGCAATGGGAAGTACGGCAAGCTGTGGACTTGCATAGCCCAAGAAATGATCGATTCAGTGGAGGTGGCGAACGGATGAGCGTATCTCTATTATCCTATCAAAATGTGAGAGTAGCGCCCTTTGATCATATGCAGCTGCTGGAATTGAGAATGATTCAGCAGGTGAATGAACATGGAAAATTAACCTTCACGGGCGTCATTTCAGAAGAGCACAAAGACAATGATCTTTATGCGATCAATGAACAGACTCCCATTGAAGTGAAGCAGATTCTGGAGCAAGGCGAGGAGCGGGTGTTGTTCTCCGGGATTATCACCGAGATGCGCATCGAGAAATCGCGTGATGTCTATTCCATCCATGCGGAAGCGCTGACGAGCACGGTAATGCTCGATATCCGCGTGAAGAGCAGGTCCTTCCAGGATGCGTCGATGAATTACGGTCAGCTTGTCCAACAGATAGGCAAAGATTATTCGAACTACGATGTGAACTATACGGCGGACAAAAACCCGGGTATCGGAAATTTGGTCATGCAGTACAAGGAAACGGATTGGGCATTTCTGAAAAGGATGGCCTCCCGTCTTGACACAGTCGTGGTTCCGGCCGAGCAGTTCAAAGATATTAAGTTCTTCTTCGGATTGCCGGAATCTGGCGCGGTCAAAAAGCTGGAAGAGTTCAATTATATCGTCAAAAAGAAGTTGGGCGATTATATGACCTATCACAAAAACATCCGGTCGGATGCGCAGGAGACTGATTTCATATTTTATGTGATTACAACCGACCAATTGCTGCATGTAGGGGATGCCGTGGACTTTCAGAAGGCACGGTTATATGTCGAGAAGGCCGTGTCCACCATGGAAAAAGGAAGGGTCATGCACCAATATACGATTACAAGCCGAAAGGGATTGAACCGGGAGCAGCCGTATAACGATGCTATTCGGGGAGCTTCCGTAGGCGGCACAGTTATGGCGATCAACAGAGACAAGGTAAAGGTCCAACTGGATATCGACAAGAAGCAGGATGCCGGCAAGGCGTACTGGTTTCCTTATTCTACCGTATATGCGTCCGCAGACGGCAGCGGCTGGTACTGCATGCCCGAGGCGGGCGACAGTGTTCGAGTGACGTTTCCGAGCCAGCGAGAGGAAGAGGCCTTCGCGATCAGCTCGGTCAATTCATATGCGGGAGAGCTGCCGGGGGCAACGCCGCAAGGAGCTCAAGGTACAGGGGCAGGATCGGGCGGGGGCTCCCAAGGCGGGGGCTCCCAAGGCGGGGGTTCTCAGGATCGGATGGCTGATCCGAACGTTAGATATTTTCGCAATTCGTCAGGCATGGAGGTCACGCTGGCTCCCAGTCATGTGCTCATCTCCGCCAACAACGGACAAGCGACGATCATGCTGGATCAGAGCGGATCAGTTACGATCGTCGGCCAGAATGAAGTCTCGTTGACGTCCAAAGAAACCGTGAACATCCGAGCGGACAAGACGCTGACGATGACGGCTAGCGAGGAAATTACGATTGAAAGCCAAAAGGGCGGCAAAATCGTGCTGAATAGCGGGGGAGATACGGAGCTGAAAGGTAACGAAGTCTTTACGAACTAGTCTGGCAATAGGGCGCTCCGCGCAGAAAGGGAGATCCGTTGTGACAAGAGACGAGGCGCTGCGGCATTGGCAGCAGACTGCCGTAACCGAAAAACGCATGGAGCAAATGCTGGCTCTCCACCAGCTCGTAATGGCGCAGAGGGACAGACTGGCTGACGAATTTACGGAGTCGTTCAAGCGAATGTGTGTGGAGATCCGCCGTATGCAGGATCAGAAACGAAAAGGAAAGATCAAGTTTATCCAATATGCCGTGTTGCGAAACCGGCTCTTGATCGGGGACCACAGCTGCCGAATTTGTGCGTATGACGGGCAATGGTATGGGGATGCGGCGGAATGTGCCGCCGAATACGACGCCGGATGGATTTTAGCTTACTTGGATGAATTCGAACGGTATATTTCAGCGAAACGAAAAATGTATGTCGGGAAGATTTTGCCCGCCGACGTGGCGTCCATCATCCGGAAGGAAACCGTGTGGTATATGGCCTATATGATCAAGCTTGCAAGATATGCGATGAAACAGGCGGTTCGCACCGACGAGTTCGCAGCTATCGACAAAGAAGACGAACTGTATGTCCACGTCGGCGAATACAAGGACCGAAGCGAGCTGGTGTACAGGCACGATTCACGGGTGAAGGACAGCCGGGAACTGCAGGAAATGTTCTCAGCTGGCAAAAGAACCGAATACGTCTATGAAGTGTTTAGCGGCTCGGATTTAAGCGGCATGTATTTTAAATTGTTGAACTTCAGCTTTGCCGATTTCTCTGAAAGCATGCTTGCCGGCAATTTGTTGTGGGGCTGCGCGTTCATTGGCGCGGATTTCCGTGGCGCCAATCTGGAAGGAGCCGATCTGAACAACAGCATCGTTCATGGCGCGAGCTTCAGAGGAGCCAATCTGCGAAATTGCAAGCTGGAGCAGATACAGGCGGGATTGACCTTTCCTACACAGGAACAGCTCCACATCCCGCCATTCATGGAGACAAGCTTTGCGGGCGCGAATCTGGAAGAGGCGAGCTTCAAGGGAGCCGATATCAGAGGAGCGGATTTTCGGGGAGCGATGTTGAAGAACACGAGCTTTGCGGATGCGGATTTGGAGGGAGCGACGTTTTTGGCAGGGGATGTGAAGCATCTCGACCTGAGCGAAGCACAATTGCAGCGCATCTTGATCGTCGAAGCTTGATGGACAGAAGCTCCGCAAAGGGACCGGGAGGGAATATGGAATATTTCATCATTTCGCAGGACGAGAACGTGGAAAATATGATCCGATTTGCCGGTTTGAAATCGACTAACAAAACAATAGAGGTTACGCCGGAGCAGGCGGACGACATTCATGACATTACCGTGGTATTTGTGGAAGGCAGCGCAGATAGCGTCTATCCCGATTATATCGGCAAACCGGTCGTATTCGTGGCGGATGAACTGAAAAAGGTGCTGGAGCTGTATGATCCAGGGCTGGTATTCAAATGCGCCATCTTATCGAATCCGCAGCACAGCATGCAAAAGGTATATTGGCTGCTGCTGCTTCCTAGGGTGGACTGCTTATCGGAGCATACGGAATTTTACAAAACAGGGGCAGTCAAAAGCATCGTAATCGATCATTCGAAGGCTGCCGAGCATGCGATCTTTCGGGTTCAGGGCTTGCTTGAAAAACACGTCATCATCAATCTCGATGTGGCGGAGAGCCTCTTAAGAAGAGACTTGCTGGGTATGCGCTTGGAAAAGGTGCGGAGCCGCTGCGCGGCAGAACCGGCGTTGTCCGATGCGGAAGCGGAGCAGCGAGGATAAGGCGGTTCATTGAAAAGGAAAGTCAGGAGGGGATTGTAATGGAGGAAATGATGGATGGTGGAGGCGGCGAGCAGAAGGAGCCCAAATATGTTGTACACGGTGCGTATTGCATGTGCACCCAAGGGACGCGTCCGGCCCGGCTGGTCGTTCCCGCCAGCCACGGGGATTACATTCATGATCAGCCGCAGCTGAATGTCGAGGATCGCGTTCCAATGACCAACATCAGGCCGTTTGGCTTATGCCAAAGCACGGAAAATCCCGCTGTACAGGCCGTAATTGCTGCGCTGCCTCCTATGCCGAAGCAAGAGGAGGCAGGATGGTTCGCCAGTCTGTTCATTAAAAAGGAAGCGCCGCCCCCAGAAGAGGTTCCGGCGCCTGTATGCGTAGCGATGTGCGTTCCGAATGTGACGATGCCTTGGCAATCAGGGAAAGACAACGTATCGATCGGGGGATCGGACGCGCTGCTGAGCACCTGCTGGAATTCATGCACGTATGGAGGAGTCATAACGATAATTCACGATGGGCAAAGGGAGTAGCTAACCTAAGGGAGGAGGGAAGGAAGAGGATGAGGATTAGATACGCGGGGTTGATTCTCGATATTCAGGTTGATTTGCAAAGCCTAACCGGACTTACCCTGACCAAAGAAGTTAATGAGCATGTGCAGCTTCAATTCAGCGCCATCATTCCGGAGGAGAAGAAGGATAGCTGCATCCATGAGCTTGAATTCGGCGCTCCGGTCGTCCTGTACCAAGAGCTTGAAGACAGTGGGGAGCGGAAGGGGGAAGACAGAAGCAACCAAGGGGAAATTCTGTTTCATGGCATGATTCGCAATGTGGAAATCCGGTGCATACGAAGTGTGTATGTGTTGAAAATTGACGCCGTGTCCTATACATACGCTTTAGATATGGAACGAAAAAGACGTTCCTTTCAACAAGTGGACATGACCTACCGTGAGGTGATTGAGCAGGTTCTGAAGGAGGAGCCGAACGCCTATTTTCAGGATCACGCTTCTGAAGATGAGAAGATCGGCCGGCTCATCGTGCAATATGAGGAGACCGACTGGCAGTTTATTAAGCGGCTTGCATCGCATTTTGAGGCCGTTGTCGTGCCGGATGCGGCTTCGGGATCAGCTCGCTTCTCGCTTGGTGTTTCCACGGATCATGAGCCTGTCGATGTAGCGGACGATCAGTATGTCATCCGGAACGACCTGCGCCGCTGCCTTTTTGCCCAGACGAATGAGAACCCTGAACTCCGGGACACGGATTTTATCAGCTTTGAGGTGGATACGCTAGCCTCACTTCCCCTAGGGGGACGAGTGAGCTTTGGACGGCGGTTGTTCGTCATCCGCCGAGCAAGGGCCGTCGTACAGGATGGCATATTGCAGTACACGTATACCTTCTGCACTGCTGACGGCGTAAGGGAAGGTTATATCGCCAATGCCCGGATTCAAGGGGTGTCCCTGGAAGGTAAAATTACCGAGATTTCGAGAAATCAAATCCGGCTGCATCTCGGCATTGATCCTGCGCACGCGCAGGGCAGCACGTGTTGGTTTCCTTACTCCACAGGCATAGACAACCAGATTTCGTACCTGATGCCGAAGCCGGGGTCTCAGGTCATGCTGCATTTTCCTACGATGAATGAAGGAGAAGCGATCGCCATCGGAGCGGTCAGGAAGGGAGCGGAGCAGAGCAAGTATGGGCATAAAATGTCCGATCCGCAGAACAGAGCCCTCAACAACGATACGGGCAAAGAAATGCGGTTGTCCGCTCAAGACATCGTGTTCAGCGCCAATGACGCAGACAGCATCAAGCTGCGTCTGTCGGGAGACGGTGTCGTGGAGATCGTCTCCGATACCGACTTGTATGTGCGGGCCTTCGCCGATATGACGATGGGAGAGAGCGAGAGCGCAAGTGCGGCAGCGGACGCGCCTCCGGTCGTTCCGAAGCGGATCGCCATCACAGCGGGTGAGGACGTGTTCATTAGCCGCAGTCCAGGGGAGTTCGTCGATCCCGCACACGCCATTGCGATACAGGATATGACCTATGTGATGGCTGCAAAAATCATCTATTTGGGTGAGCCGGGTAAAGCGCCGGCAGAGACGTTCGACGACAGCGCGCAGCTGGCCGAGGACGCCAAATTGATGAAAGAGGTCAACGATCACGCGCTGGCCTATCGGGAAGCTTGCATTGCCAAGGCGGAGCAGGCGAAGAGCAAATTCGGGTTCGGCGCCATTGCCTTGGTAGTCGGCGTAGTTGCCGTAGCAGTCGCCACTGTGGCAACGGGGGGCGTTGCCCTTCCCCTCATTGTCGGCGTTGCCGGAACCGTCTCCGCCGCCGTGGGGGTCAGCGAGATTGCGGAGGGGCGGGAGGATTTCGCCAAGGCTCAGGTGGGCGACCTGTCCACATCCCACAACTTCATGCGGGATACCGTGCTCGGCGGCAATGAGGAGCTGTACAACATTGTCAAATACGGCTCGGTGACCATCGCCGTTCTGGGCGGGGGCTTCATGCTCGGCGGAACGACTGTCCTGACCGGCGGATTAACCGGCGGGGCCATCAATACGGCGATTACGGCGATATTCGATCCGTACGATCCCTTGAATGGCAGTCAGACAGGGGAAGGCATCTTCGGTCATTATTTGAAAAGCTTTTACAATGGCGCACTGGCGGGAACGATCTCTGGCGGCATATTGAAAGGGATACCGTGCGGATCGGGGATGCTGACCCAGTTCGGAGGCAGATATACGGCGAGCTTCGTGTCATCGAACGTGCTGGAGATCAGCAATACCGGCGGCGCGGATCTATTCGGCAATGCGGTGCGCAGCGTCTTTGGCGCAGCGTTCTCTTTTGCGGGAGGCAAAAATCCGTTCGGCAAATACGGAGCGGCGGTAACCGGAGATATGACCGGGGAAACGGCGATGCAGCTGTGGAAAAATGGAAATATCGATACAGCAACCTTTTTGAGCCAATTGAAGATGTCCTTAGTAAGCAATGTGGGGAATCTGGTTACTAAGGGAGACCCGATCGATGTTGCCAAAGGAAGGTTCTACCTGCAAGCGACCGATCTGGTCGTCCATGATATCGGAGACACGCTGGAGCTGACCCGAAGCTTTAACTCGCTTAGTCCATTCGTCGGCATGATGGGCAGAGGCTGGCTGTTTGCCTTTGAGAGCTCGCTGACCCGGCTGGAGGATCGCATGTTTCTCATCTGCACGGACGGGCATTATGAGAGCTTTGTCAAGCAGGGGGACGTATGGAAGAACGAACGGGCGGGAGCGCTCGATTATCGCCTGAGCGAGGAACCGGCAAGAGGCCGGTATGTCGTCAAGCACAAGCGGCAGACCTACGTCTACGACGGGGCTACCGGACGGCTGGAATCCATCAGCGACCGCAACGGCAACCAGACGACGCTTGCTTATGACGAACAGGGCCTGCGCACGTTGACCACACCGGGCGGCAAGGTGCTTGCCTTTACATGTGAAAACGGGAAAGTTATTAAAATTGTGGACAACATTGGCCGCAAAGTCGAGTACCGATATGCAGGCGAGCTGCTCATTGGCGTGACGTACCCGAACGGGGGCGCAGTCGCGTATGCCTATGACGAGGAGGGGCGTATCCTTTCCATTACGGATCAAAACGGCCACACCTATGTCCGCAACGTCTACGATAGCGCAGACCGGGTCATTCGGCAGTACGATCAGGAGGGCCATGTCACGGAGATCGCATATGACGAGCGGGCAAGGCTCACCACCTTCACGTTCCATGCGACCGGAGTAGTGGAGAAATACAAATACAACCGCAATTATTTGGTCACCGAAATTCATTATGATGACGGTACACATGAAGCATATACGTATGACCAATATCAGAACAAAGACAGCCACACCGATGCGAGCGGGGCTATCACGCGTTGGGTATACGACGAATACGGCAATCTGCTTGAGGAGGCGCAACCTGACGGATCGCAGGTGCTGCACCGGTACGATAGCGACCAGAACCGGATTAGCACGACGACGAGCAGTGGAAGCGACACCGTCTATACTTATGACGAACGTGGCAATCTGCTTGAGGAAAAAGCGTCTATCGATGATGCGGATTATGCCGTCACCACGTATACGTATGACGCGCGCGGCATGCTGCTGAGCCGGACGGATCCGGCAGGCCATAAGACAAGCTTCCGGTATGACGCGAAGCATACGGATGCGCCGACCCTTGTTCAGGATGCGGAAGGCCAGCAATTCAGGTACGGCTATGACGAAGCGGCCCGGATGACGAGCATAACGACCGCTTATGGAACGGTAGAGTTTGCCTACAATGCGATCAATCAACGGACGCGCATCACCGACGCTGAAGGCAACACCACCCTCATGTTCTACGATCCGATCGGGAACTTGATCAAGAAGGTGCTGCCGAACGAATATATCGAGCAGATCGGCAGCGGCAAAGGGACGGAGTACCGCTATGACTTCATGGACCGACTCATTCGGACAACCGACCCGATGCAGAACGAGTATCGCGTCATGTACGACATTCATGACAACCTGCTGAAAGAAGTCAATCCGAACCATTACAGCCGAGCTGCCGATGACGGTGCGGGGATGGAATACGTGTACGACCATAGGAACCGCCGGATCAAAACCTTGTACCCGGACGGCGGGATTGCCCGTACGAAATACGACGCCGCCGGAAATGTGATCAAGACCATCGATCCTGAGCGATATGATCCTGAGACGGATGATGGCCCGGGCACCGAATACGCTTATGATGCAATGAACCGCCTCATCCAGATTACCGACCCGGCAGGCAACGTCAGCAAGCGATTCCTGTACGACAGCGCTGGACGAGTGGTCAAGTCCATCGACGCCAAAGGCTGGATAAGCGCCAAAACGGATGAAGAGCGCTTCGGCACGTTGTATGCTTATAACCGGATAGGCTGGCTGACCGAAAAACGGGAGCCGGTGGAGGCAGCGGACGGCACGATTCTATACAAGCTGACTCTGTACCGCTACGACAAAGCGGGCAATCCGACCGAAGAGAAACGGACGACGGAGCATGTCGGTGAGACTGGATACGCGAGCCGATACAATAGCGTCTGCTATCGTTATGACAAGCTGGGCCGGGTAAATCTGATCTACGACGACACGGGTGCAGAAGTCCGCTACACCTACGACTGCCTGAATCAGAAAACATCCGAGCGGCGCAAGCTGAGCGCGCAAAAAGTCCAGATCACCCGCTACGAATACAATGCGGCGGGACTGCTTGAGCGCAAGCTGGATCTGATAGACGTGGAAGATTTGGCGGAAGGTGCGAAGAAGGCAAATGACGGAGACAAGATTGCCGCAGTGACTTCCTATTCGTATGACCGGAACGGCAATGTTACCAAGCTGATCGTGCCGGAAGGGTATGAGACCGAGGCCAGCTATGATATGGCTGGGCGGATCGTTCAGCTCAGCCGCCGCGAGAGCAAGCACGCCAAGGCAAGAAGCGTCTACTTCAAGTACGACCGGGCGGGCAATGTGCTGGAGGAAACGGATACGAACGGAAACCGCGTCACCTACGACTATGACGTGATGAACCGGCAAATCCGCATCACCGGCAAGCGGGGCGACACGACGCGGCTGTTCTACGACAAGACGGGCCAAGTCATCAAGCATGTATCGCCGAATCAATATAATCCGCTTACCGATGATGGCCAGGGCACGGTCTATCGCTACGATGCGTTGAACCGACTGACGGAAGTGTTCGATGCGTACGGCCACATCGTGGAGCAGAATCGGTACAATCAAGCCGGAGAGTTAATCCGCAAGCAGAGCGAAGGGATCGGCGTCGAATACACGTATACGATCGGCGGCCGGGTGAAGCAGATCCGCACCGCGGAGGCCAGCGCCCGGGGCAAGGTGAGCCAAGAATACACCTACGACGCGGCCGGCAACATTACGGGCATCGTGGACGGCGAAGGGAATGCGACGCGGCACACCTTGGATGCGTGGGGCAACATCAAGGTGCTTACCCGTGCGGACGGAAGCGAAGAGAGGTACAGCTATGACCGTGCCGGAAATATGACAAGCTCGACGGACGGCAACGGTCATACGACCTCGTACCGTTACAACAGTCTGGGCAAGCTGGCCGCGATTGAGGATCCGTCGCAGCAGGCGCTGGTGTATCAATACGACAGACAAGGCCGCCTGACGCGGCAAATCGACCGCAACGAGCGCGTCATCGAATACGCGTACAACTTCGACGACCAATTGCTGAAGCGCAGAGAAGCATCCACCGGCGCGGAAGAAGCCTATATGTACAACGAGGACGGCACCTTGAAGACGGCGGTCAACGCGCATGTGCGGTATGACTATACCTACACGCCAGATGGCAAGCTGACGGCGAAGTATATGAGCGAGCCTCAGAACGGGACCCATCGCAAGAGCGAAGGGAGCCGGCCGAAATGGTTCCAGGGCACGCAGTCCGGGCAAGGTGCGGATGGAGTGAGCGGACGAGGCGGACAGCAATGGCCAAGCGATCTGAACGATCTGTCCGGATCCGGCGCGCGCAAAGTGTTGGAGTATCAGTATGACGCAGATGGAAATATGGCCGGATTAACCGATGCTGCGGGCAGACATACGGAATACCGCTATGATAAAATAGGCCGTGTCGAGGAAGTGCTGCAGGGACGGGATAGCGTAGCGAAATACAGCTATGGCGAAGGCAACCGCATCGCCTCGATCCTGTATGGCAGCGGCGTCAACGTCCAATACGGATATGACGGGGACGGCCATATAACTAGCCTACGGGCGGCGAGTCAAGAAGGCCAGGACCTGATGCGGCACACCTATAGCTACGA
>NZ_ALKF01000156.1:0-46407 GCF_000283315.1 Paenibacillus sp. OSY-SE
CTGGGCAAAAGAGCCAATCTCTCCTCAGATCAGTGGCTTGAAACTGGGCAAAAGAGCCAATCACCCCTCAACTCAGTGGCTTGAAACTAGGCAATAGTGTCAATCCCCCCCTCAGCTCAGTAACTTGTAACGCGGTATTTCAGTATCAGCATCTATTTGAACTAGTAACTATATAGCTCAGTGTTTCAGTACTGGTATCACAGTAATTTTGATATGTCAGTTTCTTAGCATGAATGTCTTAGGAGCTCTGTACCTCGGTATATGGGCTTCTAAGGTCTTGGATCTGGATCTAGCAGTATCGCAGTATGGTGTATCGGTAGCTTAGCGTCACAGCGTAGGGGTGTCTCATTGGAAGTATATTGGGGTTGGCTATACTTTTGGGTGATTATTAGTATAAAAATATATTGAAAAAGAAAAATAAATCTCATATAATGTACTCAAAATATAATTGAAGTATAGAATGGGGTGGGTGGGATGGATGTTGTGAAAATGTGTGGTTTGACGAAGAGATACGGTATGCAGCGCGGTATTGAGGAGGTTGATCTGACGGTAAAGCAAGGGGAAGTATTTGGATTTATTGGACCGAATGGGGCGGGAAAGTCTACAACGCTGCGTACGATGATGCAGTTGATTCGTCCGACGGCGGGCACTGTTGAGCTATTCGGCGAACGGGTGAGCAAGGAGCGGCCGGACCTGCGTAAACGCATCGGTTATTTACCCTCTGAGGTGCACTATCATCCAGATATGACGGGGATGGAGGTTTTAGCGTTCGCCGCGTCCGTACATGGGCTCGCGCTCAAGCATACGCCGGCGCTTGCTTACGCGGAACGTCTGAAGCTGGATGTGCGCAAGCGCGTCAAGTCTTATTCGCTCGGCAACCGCAAGAAGCTTGGCATCGTCCAATGCATGCTCCACCAACCGGAGCTTATCGTTTTGGATGAACCGACGTCCGGTCTGGACCCGCTCATGCAGCATACGTTCTTCGACATGCTGAGCGAGCAAAATGAAAAGGGGACGACGATATTTTTCTCTACGCATGTACTGAGTGAGGTGGAGAAGCTGTGCCAACGGGTTGCGTTTATTAGCGGAGGAAAGCTGCTGTGCGTCTGTGATATCGACTCCATTCCAGGCAAGGACGAACGCATCGTGCATGTCCGCTTCCGACAGCCTGGGGATTGTACGGATAGCTACCAGCTGCGAAGCCTCAATCCAGGTGTCGTATATGACGGCAGAGAACACCGGCTGTTGCTGCGCGGGGAGCTGCATCTTGCCCTGCGTCAACTGTCGTCTCACGAGATAGATGATATTCGCATCGAGCAGCCGTCGTTGGAGCAGTTGTTCATGGCAGAGTATGAAGCGGGCAATACGCCAGAGTGCGTATCTATACACAACCACAGAAAGGCCGTGAAACAGGAAGGGAGTGAGTCCTGATGTGGCAAGTATTTCGTTATGAGTGGCGCACGAACCGGCGGAGCTTCATCATATGGACCGCTATTATTGTGTTATTCCAAATGATGTTCGCCGGAGTTGGCGATATGTATATGAACAACGATCAGCTGCTGAAGGTGTTAGATCAATTTCCGCAGGCGCTGCTGGAAGGCTTCGGGTTCCATACCGAGATGCTAGGCAGCTTCGAAGGCTGGATGGGGGGAGAACCGCTTGTCTTCTTTACCATGCTGATCGGGGCTTTTGCAGCGATATGGGCGGCTTCTACGGTATCCCGCGAACGGGACGGCGGCACGGCTGATTTTATGTTCACGCTGCCGATATCGCGTGGCGGGCTGTTCATGGGCAAAGCGGCTGCCCATCTGTCGGGTCTGCTTCTCATCACTGCGCTAAGCTATGGGGTAACGCTATTGTTCGGGCAGTGGTTCAGCACAATAGAGGATGCCGAGACTTTGCTTGTCTATACGGTAGCTGGGGCATTGGCGGCGCTGGCGTTTGCCGGTGTCGGGTATTTGATTACGGTGTTCGTCGCTTCGGAGCGGGCAGGTCTTGCAATAAGTATCGGCATCGTCATTATTTCGTTTCTTCTCAATATGCTGGCAGGGATGAATGAGTCGTTATCCTGGCTCTCCGACTTCAGTCTGTTCACAATTTTCAGCGGAGAAGAAATGTTCACTTCGGGCAGCTTGCCATGGAACGGCGTATTCATTACGATATTACTATATATAGTCGGAGTGCTGGGAGGCTGGCTGCTGCTTTCCCGCCGGGATTTATAATGGGTTAGGTCAGCCGCCGACAGCATCCGTTCAGAAAGGGGAACGCATGTCACTTGAACAGTAAAGCCATCGCCATCGTGAAAGCGGGTCGGCGCTTATTTTTCGAACAAGGAATTCAAGAGACGAGCATGGAGCAGGTGGCCGAAGCGGTTCCGGTCGCGAAGATGACCATTTATAAATATTTTCAAAGCAAAGAAGGACTGCTGGATGTCATTATCGATCAGATGTTGGAGGAATCCCATCAGCATCTCCGCAAGGTCATTGCGGAAGCGAGCGATACGTACGATTTGTTCAAGCGGATGATGGAGTACCATGAGTTCGACGACGTATCCCAATCCTTTATTAGCGATCTGGTGCAATATTATCCGGCTACCTTTCAGAGGCTGATGTCCTATTCGGAGGAGCATATATTGCCGGAATTCGAGGAGGCCATCTTCCGTGGGCAGCAGGAAGGGTATATTCGCAAGGAGCTGTCCCCGCATCTTATCGTCAGGTTCCTCATCTCGATGAAGCAGTTCTTGGCGCAGCCGGGCAAGCTGGACGGATGCTTCAGCATGCGGACGATCTCGGAGCAGCTGATGACGATGCTGTGTCACGGCATGTTGGTTGATCGCGATCAGCATCACGCATAATTTATCCCCCTTCCTCCATAATAATGTCGTATAAGAGGTTGAAATTATATGGCAGGAGGGAAGCGAGGATGAAAAATCCGTATCCGTTAGTTGACGCGTTAACACAGCTGTATTTGTCCCAAGAGCATACGCGGGGATTGGATGAGGCATCTGCATTGGAATCGATGCTGCAGGACGGCACGGATTCTCCGTCATCTCCGGCCGATCAGTCCGAGGAGTCGACTTCTGCCGCGCTGCTGCACGAAGGCATGTCGGATGGAACGCTTGAAACGCATCAAATGGTGCAGCGTTCCTACGGTTTATATTAGCGGGGTGCAGGCAGGAACATCCTTAAGGTGAAAGTGTTAGTCCTATGCTGTGGTTCATAGTAGAGCAAGGGACGACTAACCATCGGGCTGTATGGGAAGATAAAAGCTGCAGTGCTGCGAGAGCGGTGTTGCGGCTATTTTTTTGCTGAAAAATAGGAAAGCATTGACGTGTTGGGGACTTGACACCTAATGAAAGCTGGAGTAGAATTTACTTAATTCATAGTAAATTAATCGGAATTATAAGATATTGAACAATACATTCATTGTTGGGGAAAAAGTGAGGGGAATGGCGATGGAACGACAAATCGATATTCGTTGGCAGCAGGAACGGCTGGCGGCAACGCTGCATTATCCAGAGGAGCGGGCGCCTTTTGAGTCTGGATCGGAGCAACGCACTCCGGTCACGATTATTTGCCACGGCTTCGTCGGCAGCCGGATCGGCGTCGATCGGTTGTTTGTGAATGCCTCGCGGCGGCTTGCGCAGGAAGGGCATATTGTGATCCGGTTTGATTTTGCCGGCTGCGGTGAGAGTACAGGCGAGTATGGACATTTCGGCCTCGACGATATGATAGAGCAGACGCAAGCGGTGGTGAATTATGCGCTAGGCTGCGGCAATGTCGATCCGCAACGCGTGACGCTCATCGGTCACAGCCTGGGCGGGGCCGTGGCGCTCCTAACGGCGGTACGTGATCCGCGCATTAAGCGGTTGGTGCTGTGGTCTCCCGTCGCTTACCCGTTCAACGATATCGTACGCATCGTCGGACGCGAACGGTATGACGAGTCGATAACCCATGGCGCATCCGATTATTTGGGCTACACGTTCACTCCGGCCTATTTCAATTCACTAGGCAAGCATCAACCGTTCCAAGAGGCGTCGAAGTTCAACGGGGACGTGCTGCTCGTCCACGGTACGAGCGATGACACTATTCCAGCGGACTACACCTTCCTGTACCAGAAGGTGTTCTGGATGCGCAGCGACGGGCAGTGCGACAAGGAGATCGTCTTTCAAGCCGACCATACGTACTCTAGCGGCGAGCATCGGGAGAAGCTGTTCTCCTGCACGATTCAATGGCTGAAGCAGTGGGAGAAGCGGCAGGGGGAATGGGCGAACTGGAGCATCTGAGCGGCGTAAAGGATGATGGCAGACTGAACAGTATGCAACAGATGTCGATAGACAGAGCGATGCAAGACAGCGCAGAATGAGCGCCGCGAGAGAAACGGAGCCAGATGACGAAGTAAGACGAGATGCAAGATAGGTTGCTGCAGAGCGAAGAGGACGGGCGAAGAGCCGGCTTCTTCGTTTTTTTGCTATGAAGGAGAAGTTTAGCTCTGCGCAGCGATAAAATAGATTTTAAACGAAAATAGGTAGCCGTGACTCCGTGTAATCGCCCTTATGTTCATTCTCCCATACAGTCAGGAGGGATGGCATCCGGAATAGGGAGCATGCCGAATGTAAGCATGCCGAATGTAAACATGCCGTATTGTAAAATACCGTACGTTGATTATGACTGAAGCGACCGCTTAGGTTGGGCAGTGAACCAGCATGGTCATTGGAAGTGCCGCCACCTGATGGAAGGGGAGAATGAAGCAAAGGGTCGGATGAAGCGAATCACCATCATTCAGGACTTATAATTGCACGGAAGGAACAATTGTTTAAAATCTGCCTAGAAGGAGACGGAAGGTGCCATAGTGGACAACGGGTGCGAAAAAATGGAGAATAAAAGAAATGTAATTCGGGGGAGGCGTTGCGATTGTTGCGAAAGTTACGCGTGATGGTCATCGGATCGTTATGTATGCTCATGCTGGTGATGGCTGCATGTCAATCCGGTGCAGGGAAGGGAATTGCATCGGAGCCACCGGATGCCGGTAAGGAAGACGGAGTGTAGGCTCTGGATGAAAGCGAGTCTGATCAGCGTCAGCCTGTGCCGTATCGTGCGCCGACATGCTTATTAAGGTGCTTGCGGAAGGCGGCATTACCCGGATAGCGCCATCTACCACAGTCAGCTGGACTATGACGGCGCGCTCGGGCCGGTGCGCAATATTCGGCCATACTTGATCGAGCTGGGTGAGAGCTTCTATGCCGTGCTGGTCCACGACTGGTCCACGCGGGCGGCAGTCCAGATGCGTATTCCATCCTGCAGAAGCAGCAGAAGCCGGACTTGGATGAAATTTCTAATGCCGGCGGAGCATTTTGGCGGGAATCGTTCCGCAAGGCGCCGCACAATCTGTACACGAAGCTGAGCAAGGTCACTGAGACCGCGGCCAAACGGTTCACGATGGAGGACGAAGCGCTGCCAGCCTTCAATTTCGCACCGTTGCTGACTGAGACAGAGACAGAGGTTTCCGCCATCATGCCTTCCACGAGCGATCCAGCCGCTCCAAATGTTGCAGCAACCCGCATAGAAGTCCCTTTATGAACAATGGCGATCGCGTTCAGTATGCATATGATGAAAATAGCGGAAACTAAATCCGTCATATCAACGACGAGCCGCATCTTGACATGGCAACGGACAAGCCGCTCACGGCCGATAATGTGCTCGTAATTGAAGCGCCGCACCGCATCGTAGATAATGTCGGGCGGCTTGAAGTGAAGCTGGATGCTGGCGGCGATGCCCTTTTGTTCATGGGCGGGCGGAGCTATAGCGGCACATGGCAGCGCAACGAGCAAGGCACTTTTGAATTCATGCAGTCCAGACAAGTCCTTCCGCTGAAGCCGGGGAAGACTCATGTGTTGATCGTGCCGCACGAGCCGCCGTTGCTCAAACACATCGATTGGAAATGATTAGAATTGTTACACAAAACCGCGTGGTATCAAGGATTACAGCCTTATTTTTGAAAAAACACGAAAATTGTCGAAAAAGACAGGATAGTCGCCTTAAAAATGACGTAAACTTTCGACAAATGCTCACTTTCGCTTTACGGTTTCTTTACAAACCTACCGGGTCATGTGATAAACTATGTAAGGCTTGAAAAGTTTACATCACATACGCAATTTCTCGTTGCAAAGGAGATCTCGGAATGTTCAAGAAGAAGGACGTGTTTTTCGAAACGCTGCAAAATATGGCGGATACGCTCGTTCAAGCAGCAGAAACGTTCGCACAAGGTGTAGAAGATTTGAGTGATGTGTTGTCTTTTACCAAGGAAATGAAGGAATTAGAGAGCAAATGCGACATGTATACCCACACGATTTTGACAGAGCTCAACAAAACCTTCATTACGCCAATCGAGCGTGAGGATATTATGGCGCTGACGACGGCATTGGATGACGTTCTTGACGGGATGGAGGCCAGTGCTTCGCGTTTCGACATGTACCAGATGCTTGAACGTGATGAAATCGTGGTGTTGTTCGCAGATATTATTAAACGCAGCACCTATGAAATTCAGAAAGCAATTCGTTTGCTATCACAGAAGAAGCTCCTTGCGATTCGCGAGCACAATATTCGCGTTAACGAGCTGGAAAATGCGGCTGACGATATTTACCGCCGCGGTGTTCGGGCTTTGTTCGTCGATGTGAAGGACCCAATTGAATTGATAAAACGCAAAGATGTGTATGAACGATTGGAAGAGACTACGGATAGCTGTGAGGATGTAGCGAACCAGCTGGAATCGATCGTCATGCGGAATTCCTAATAACTGTCGTAGCATAAGCAAGCTGAGTGTACGAAGGAGGTTGGGTATTGCGCGGACGCGAGCGGTTCTCGGTTCAGTGCAATCGCGGTAAATGGAAATAGATATGACTTTAATGGTCGTGGGAGTCGTCATCATTTTGGCGCTGGGCTTTGACTTCATCAATGGCTTCCACGACACGGCGAACGCTATCGCGACGTCGGTATCAACGCGGGCATTGCCGCCGCGAGTAGCGATTCTAATGGCTGCCACGATGAACTTCGTCGGAGCTCTTACGTTTACGGGCGTGGCGAAGACGATTGGGGGCAGCATTGCCGATCCCGCCAAGCTGGAAAATGGGTTGGAGATCGTGGCAGCAGCGCTTATTTCAGCTATTATTTGGAACCTAGTTACATGGTGGTTCGGAATTCCGTCCTCCTCCTCCCATGCGCTGATTGGCGCGTTGGCGGGGGCGGTGTTCGCCGGAGCCGGGATGGATTATTTGAACTTAGGCGGATTCAAGAGCATCGTTATCGGTCTCATCATTTCGCCGATTATTGCATTTGTCGTTGGTTATATCGTCATGACGATACTGAAATGGATCTTCGGCAGACATAGTCCGCATACCGTCAACAAAGGATTTCGGACATGCCAGATTATTACGGCGGCGTTCCAATCTTTCACCCACGGGACGAATGACGCGCAGAAGGCGATGGGTATTATTACGTTCGCTCTCGTAACGGCGCAGGTTCAGACCGATATGGAAGTCCAATTGTGGGTTAAGATTGCAGCTGCCACGGCGATGGCACTCGGTACGTCCATCGGCGGCTGGAAGATTATTAAGACGATGGGAACAAAAATTTTCAAGATTGAACCAATTAACGGCTTTGCCGCTGATTTGTCCGCCGCTTCGGTTATTATGTCGGCGACGCTGACGCACTTGCCAATTAGCACTACGCATGCTATCACCTCCGCGATTTTGGGGGTTGGGTCCGCCAAGCGTTTCTCGGCTGTCAAGTGGGGGGTAGCAGGTCGAATCGTCATTACGTGGTTTATTACGATTCCGATTTGTGCGGTGCTGGCAATGATTATTTTGAAAGTAATCCATTTTGTCTTTTATTAATAAATAGGGGTGTTCCGGGAGTAGAGCTTCTACTTCGCGGGAACACCCCTTATTTGTGCTTGCAGACGAAGCTAATTGGGAGAGGGTGGACATGGGAGAGAGGCTGCCCCCACAGTAGAAGTTTACTATGGAGACAGCCTCTAGGCGCCTGAGTAGGGAGGGGATCCCTGTTGTCCGGTGTCCGTTTGTTGTCCATCCGGCAGGCGCATAACAGTGCTGATGAATCCGGACTGGATTGTGCTGAATGCCGATACTGCTTGGGGGGGAGAAGGCGGTGTTTCAGCGCTTCATCGTTTACGTCGCTGATTCGGGTGCGTCCGGCGCTGCTTCACTGGTCTTCTCGTGCCGGTGCGATTGCTCGGGCTGCGTCTGCGTTGCTGACGTCTTCTCCGTCTGCGCTGGGATTGTCCCTCATCCCACTCGTCCACCTCGTCGTCCGCTTCCTTCTTGCCCTTCTTATTAGGAAGAAGGCTGCCCATGAGCAGCTTCGCTACCGGCGCAATTTGCGAGACGCTTTGCATAACCTTTTGAACCTTGTTCATCGTGGACACGATACCGTCGATACCGCCCATGCGGTCGATGACCTGCTTGATGTCGTTGATGGAGAAGCTGCTTTTCTTCTCCGTATTGAGCGTGGTCACCGGTGTCTCTGCGACCGGGGTGTATGGTACGATGGCCGTATCGGGCGGTGACGGCGGCTGGAATTGAGAAGGAGGGAGGCCGCCTGAGAAGCTGCGGGTCCACTGAGCCGATGCGGATGAGGAGTGCTGCTTCGGTATGTGTAAGCTTGGCACGGACATGAGATCCTGCTGATGCGTCGGGACCTGTCGTCCGTGGTGAGGCGCGTTCATATGATCACGACCTTTTTCAATAAAATATTGATTGGCTCTATCCAATGGGTTAGTATACTGTATGTGGTAGGCGAACAACTCGTTTGGACGATCGCCCGTAGGCGCACGCCCAATCTCAAATGGAAACGCTTTATTTTTACTACTATTCTCTAAAGCACGAACTTGGTAACGCTTGAAAAGGTAGGATAAAGGAAGTACAATGAGGGTACAAGCGATGAAGTAGGGGTGGATAAGGTTGCAATTGAAAAAATTGAACGATAAGACGATCGACCAGCTGTTCGAGGCGATTTTGACCCTTGAATCAGTGGAAGAGTGCTATATTTTCTTTGACGATCTATGCACGGTAAATGAAATTCAATCCTTATCCCAGCGACTAGAGGTTGCTCGGATGTTGGGCAAAGGCTGTACGTACAATCAGATTGAAGCGGAGACCGGAGCGAGTACAGCCACGATTTCGCGCGTGAAGCGTTGTTTGAATTACGGGAATGACGGGTACAAGATGTCATTGGAGCGTCTCGGGCGATAAGTATGAAGCCGGGTCTGTTGGTTATTAGCCACGGTTCACGAGACGGCTCTTGGGTTACACTAGTAGATGAAGCGATTGCCAAGGCTGCGTGGCCGGAAGGCGTACCGATCGCTTCTTCTTTTTTGGAATGCGTGCCGAACCGGACTATTCAGGACGGCATCGACGTATTGGAAGCGCAAGGGGTAGACCACATCGGGGTCATCCCCTTGTTCGTGTCCGCGGGCAGCACGCACGTGGACGAGATCGCGTACGCGCTCGGCGTGACGGCGGCGCCGCTTGCGAAGACGGGGCTGGCGCCGTTCCGCGTGAACGCGCGCGTGCTGTACGGGCGCCCGCTGGACGGCGGGGCCGTGGCGGCTGAGCTTGGCGAGGCCAGCGGCGAGTGGCCCGGGTTGGCTGACGGTAAGGAGGCCAACGGAGGCGCGGGGGGCGATGCCGCGCGTGCGCTCGGCGGAGCCGATGATGCGGAGGAGGATATTCTCCTCCGCATGGTGGAGGCCCGCCTGCGCGGGCTGGGCGTGCGCCCCGGCGCGGATGGCGTGCTGCTGGTAGCGCACGGCAGCCAGCACGAGCCATTCCAGGCGCGCTGGCATGACAGCCTGCGCGGCTTGGCGCGGCTGCTCGTGAAGCGCGGCATGTGCGCGGCTGCGTCGCATGCGCTGCTCTGCTGCGAGGACGTCGCGGCCGCAGCGCAGCGATTAATGAGCTTGCTTGGCGGCGCAGCAGATGGATTTGGTGAGCGTGCGGAGAAGCTAGCCGCGCCGTTCCCGATGTTCGATACTTCTCCATCCCTTGGAGCAGATGAAGGGGTCGGTGCACATGCCGTGACACGGCGTGTGGCGGTGGTGCCGGTATTTCTGAGCCGAGGGTATTTTACGACTCATGTTATTCCTGAGCGCTTGGCTGACGTTCCGGTCATGTATGACGGACAGACGCTGCTGCCGCATCCAGCGCTAGGCCGATGGCTGGAGCGCGAAGCAGAGAGGTTGCTGGCGATGCTGGCAGGCAGGTTGAAGGACTGAAAATAGTTGTTTTTTTCACCAAAACGTTTAACATAGAAGATTGAACGATATATGAGCCGGTTGTTCTGATTGGCATGCAAGTAGAGAGTACGGCGCTGGTGAGATTGTTGCTGCGCACGGATAATGGTTGTGAGACCACATCGATATGAATAGATTGTAAATGGGTGACGCAGTCATGATAAAAAAAGCGAGACTAATCTATAATCCGACCTCCGGACGGGAGGAAGGCAAGAAGCGGCTGGCGGATATTTTGCAGATGCTGGATGCCGCAGGCATCGAGACGACAACACACGCAACGGACGGCGAAGGCGATGCGACGACGAGTGCAGCGGAAGCGATCGACCGCGGCTACGATATGATTATCGCGGCTGGCGGAGACGGCACGTTGAACGAGGTCATTAACGGCATGGCAGGCAAGCCGGAACGGCCGCCGCTTGGCATCATTCCACTCGGGACGACGAATGATTTCGCCCGGGCGCTTGGCATTCCGCGCAATTGGGAAGAGGCGTGCTCGATCATTACGCGGCAGATGACGCGGGTCATTGATCTGGGGCAGGCGAATGATAAATATTTTATCAACATCGCGGGCGGCGGATCGTTGACGGAGCTGACATATGAGGTGCCAAGCAAGCTGAAGACGATGATTGGACAGCTCGCTTATTACATGAAGGGCCTCGAGAAGATGACGCGCTTGCGTCCGACGGAGCTGCGCATCGAGCTGGATGGCCATGGCGTATTCCATGAGGAATTCATGTTATTCCTCATTACGAACACGAACTCCGTTGGCGGCTTCGAGAAGTTGGCGCCGGATGCGCGCATCGACGACGGTCTGTTCGACGTCATCATGCTGAAGAAGTGCAATCTGGCGGAGTTCATTCGCGTGGCAGGCATGGCGCTGCGCGGCGAGCATGTGAACGATCCGCTCATCATGTATGCGCAGACGAAGCGCGTGTCGGTAACCTCGCCGGATACGGTGCAGCTCAATCTGGACGGGGAGTACGGCGGACTGCTGCCGGCGACGTTCCAAGTGCTGCCGTCGCATTTGCGGATTTTTGCGGATGTCCTGGATGAGGGATAAAAGATTGGAAGCGTTGTTCGGATGAGAACGAACGGCTTGGCTTGCTGCTGTTATGGGGCGGGTCAGGCCATTTCTTCTCTTCAGGAATGTTTATATGACGTGGGGCTATAAAGTGAATTAAATCACTTTACACTTCCCGGAGAAGGTATGTCTGTTTTCATCCTTTGTCTCACTCTCCCCCTCATTCAGAATGGCAGCACCTCCTCCCTTTCAAACGAAAATATGTTGACGGTCATTCATGTTGTTATAGTCCTTATGTCCATTCTCCCACATAGTCAGGAGGAGGGAGTCGAGGAGCAAGCACATGGCGTATCATTGATATACCATGATTGGTATGAAGATGGTTTGCATAGAGCAGTCGATCTAATGGCAGAGAATCTGAGTCGTTATAGGTCGTGCTGTCTCCTGATGGAAGAGAAATGAAGGATTGGTACGGTTAAAGGTTTCCTTTTTTACAGTTTCCTGATGGAATGGGAGAATGGAGCAAAGGAGGAGAAGAGGCGAGAGTGAATCATCGTCAGTCTGAGCAGGTCACGGAACGAGCGGAGTAACATCATTTCGTATTTTTGAGAGTCAATCTCTTAGTATTTGACAGAAGGTACGCCTCCAGGCGGTTTTTTAGCGATAAGACATAAAAAATCTACTTTTAAATGTGGTTGCTGATCTTTGAAAGGCCTCGGATAAAGGTTTTTTCATTGAAGGCGGAGTTATGTGGTATGATGGGGAACGATAATGGAGAGCTGTAGTTGTTGTATGATGTACAAGTGTATGGGATTCAAACGTAAGGCTAAGACGGCTAAATGATATAGAGCAACGAAGAAGCAGGAGGGCATAGCGTGAAAGGGAACAATCAAGGCAAGCGGCCAGGGCGCCGGAATGAAGCAAGGTCTGCATCTGCGACGCGTTCACGGACGGCGGCGGGTGGACGCGCGGCACATGCAAACGAGCGGACGGCTCCGGTGCAGAAAAATGAAGAGGTCGTGCTGGACATTATCGGATTGACCCACGATGGCGAAGGTGTCGGCCGGGTGGAGGGCTTTACCCTTTTCGTGCAGGGCGCGCTGCCGGGCGAACGGGTGCGGGCGCTCGTGCTGAAGGTGAAGAAGCAGTACGGCTATGCCAAGGTGCTGGAGCGTCTGGTCAACAGCCCTTATAGAGTTGAGGCAGAATATCCGGCAAATTACTATGGCGGCTGCCAACTGCAACATCTGGCGTATACAGAGCAGCTGCGCTGGAAGCGTCAGCATGTCATTGATGTGCTGGAGCGAATCGGCAAGTTCCGCGTAGAGCCTGTGCTTGAGGAAAACGGGGAACAGGCTCAGAGTGAGGCGGCAGAGGTATCGGGTCTGAACAGTAATGAAAATGGACAAGCAGGTTCTAACGATGCTGCTGTCGAACGGGAAGACGGCGCTTCGGAAATGCAGATGCAGGCGCATCCGGTCAAGGTGCTGCCGACGCTCGGCATGGAACACCCTTGGCGCTATCGCAATAAGAGTCAAATGCCGGTTGGCAAGAATGATCGGACGGGCGAGCTGATCGGCGGATATTTCGCCAAGGCGAGTCATCGCATTATCGATACGGATGTGAGCCTTATTCAGCATGAGGCGAATGATGAAGCGATGCGCACCGTAAAGCGGATAGCTCGCAAATACGGCATTGAGCCGTACAATGAGGAGACGCATAGCGGCCTGCTGCGTCACGTTATAATGCGCGTCGGCTTCCGTACGAACGAGCTGATGATTACGCTCGTCACGAACGGGGAGCGGATTCCACATGAAGCGGATATCGTGTCCGAGCTGGCAGAGGCTCTGCCGCAGCTGAAGAGTGTGTGCCAGAACATTAACACAAAGCGCACCAACGTCATTATGGGCGACAAAACCCGTGTGCTATGGGGTTCCGAATATATTACCGATTATATCGGGGAAATTAAGTTTGAGATTTCCGCACGTTCGTTCTATCAGGTGAATCCGGTGCAAACGGAAGTTCTGTATGAGAAGGCAGTGGAGTATGCCGGCCTGAGCGGGCAGGAGACCGTCATTGACGCGTACTGCGGCATCGGGACGATCTCGCTGTTCCTGGCGCAGCGCGCGAAGCGGGTGCTCGGCGTGGAAATTGTTGAGGAAGCGATTGCCGATGCGCGCCGCAACGCGGAGCTGAATGGAATTACGAACGCGGAGTTTGCCGTTGGCGCAGCCGAAGAGGTCATCCCGCGCTGGAAAGAGTATGGCGAGTCTCCGGATGTGATTGTGGTTGATCCGCCGCGCAAAGGCTGTGATCAAGCCTTACTGGATACGATGCTGGAAATGCGTCCAGAGCGGATCGTGTATGTATCGTGCAATCCGTCTACGTTAGCGCGCGATTTGCGTATTTTGGCGGATGGAGGATACTCGGTGGTTGAGGTGCAGCCAGTGGACATGTTCCCGCATACGCCACATGTGGAGTGCTGTTCACTGTTAGTGCGGAAAGACAAATAAAAAGGAGATGTATTGGCGAACATTGTAAAGAGGGGCATCGCCCCTCTTTGTTATTCAATTATTTTGTCCTTTCTCCTACCTTTGTCTTTTGATTCTGTCCAACTTAATTCGACTACGGTTGCTCTTTTCGTCAATAAATGAACTTAATAATTTACTTAACTCTATTAAGTAAGTCATAAACTGAAGCTTCCACTGCATCGGTTAAAGAATATCTCGTATTAAATCCCAACTTTTTGATTTTGTTGTCATCCCAAATTCTATTTATTGTAAAATTTTTTACCATTATTGTTTGTTCAGATGTCGATAACTGAACAATTTTAGCATTCCTGCCAGTTTGCCGATCAATTTCTTTCTTTAATTGAAACCAAGTTGTATCAAAACCTTTAAGTAAATAAACCCCATTGTCAGCCTTCGGTTTTTCGTAAGTTCCTAACCATTCCATTGCCCTTCCAATATCTCTTGTATCTATTAGAGACACTTTAGTATCGCCATTTCCAACCATCGGAAATTGGTCATTCGTATGAGCGGTAAATAACCTTGCAAAAAATGATTTGGTATCTCTAAAGCCAATGGTACTTGCTGGACGTAAAATCACGGTTTCAATCCCAGTCTTTTTCGCTACTTCTTCAATCACTTTTTCCCTTTCAATAGCTACTCTTTGTGTTAGGTACTCAGGTTGTGAAACGTAGGATTCATCAATAGGGTTATTACTTTTAAAATCATATACAACGATTGTACTTAATTGAATAAATCGGGAAACACCTTGTGAAACGGCTGTTTCAATTAGCGTTTTAGTTAATTTTGTTTCTACTGGAGCATACAAGCTGTTTTGTGTATGTAGATTTGTATCAGCCGTACAATTATAAACAACTTCATTCCCTTCTATTGCTTTTCCAATTGCTTCAGGATTCGAAAAGTCAATCCTAACTACATTGACCCCTAAACTCTCTAAAAATGTTGTATTACTTGTATCACGAATCGCTGCCGTTACTTGATGTCCAGCTAATTGCAATTGTTCCACTACATGACTACCAATAAATCCAGTGCTTCCAAAGACAATTGCCTTCATTCTTTTCATGCCCCCATTATTTACTTAAGGATTCTTTAGCACTATACTATATGAAGTACAAAATAAATGAAAGTACGGTATTTTATTATAGTTACTATACTTAATGATAGTCGGAGGTATAAAAGATGTCTCACGAATCTAATCACCAAAACTGTCCTATCGAAAAGACAATGAATGTAATTGGAGGTAAATGGACGTTTCTAATTCTAAGGGACATCTTTTACGGTCCACAGCGGTTCGGGGAGTTACAGAGGTCTTTAAGAGGGATTAGTCCAAGGACACTCTCTCTGCGATTAAAAGAGTTGGAAGAAGAAGGGATTATTAGTCGTGTTATTTATTCAGAAATTCCTCCGCATGTCGAATATTCCCTTACCAAAAGGGGGCAATCCCTTCATCCGATTTTTGAAGCTATGAAAGAATGGGGAAATTCATGGGATGTATTAGGACAGAAAAAATAAAAATGAGCATTGTGCTTTTTACAGAGCCTGTTAATCTGGCTAGGGGCACATTGGATTGTCAACAGTAAATCAGACAGCTTTTTTAAGGGCTAATCTTCTGTAGTCAACAGGACTCACGTAGCCTAAAGTTCCATGTATACGATGTTTGTTGTACCAATTTACGTAGTCGTACAGCTCCAACTCAAGATGCTGCAGGCTCTGGAAGTTCATCTGATGAATAAATTCAGTCTTCATTACCTTAAATGTAGCTTCAGCAACGGCGTTATCATAAGGACACCCTTTCATGCTTAAAGAACGACCGATCTGGAACGTAGTAAGCGTCTCATCAATCAACTTGTTTTTGAACTCGCTGCCGCGATCCGTATGGAATAACTGAATTTGACGCAGATCTCCTTGGACAGAGGCAAAGGCACGCGCGATCAGGGGGCATCCTTTTTCGTGCCTGCGCTAAAGCCAATGATCTCTCGATTAAAGAGGTCAACCAGTACACAAATGTAGTGCCATCTGTTTTTGACTTTGACATACGTTAGATCGCTTACAACGACGCGTTTCTCTTCAGCTTGCTGGAACTGACGGTTCAGTTCATTTGACTGCTACGACTCGTTACATGCCGCTTTGTGAGGTTTGTATTGAGCCACCGTATACGTAGAAACAAGCCCCTGCTCCTTCATGATGCGTCCAATTCGGCGTCTAGATACAGTAAGTCCGCGTTCATGAAGCTTGGCTTTGATCTTTCTTGTGCCATATGCTTGTATTTGTCACGATTTCCCATGATGACACTTACTTTCGTCCCATGATCAGCGCTGCTTGCTTTAAAATGTCATTCTCCATTTTAAGACGTTGGTTTTCTTTTCGTAAAGCAATAAGCTCATTCTCTTCAGGAGAGCGATTGTTCCTCTCTGAGAAGGAGCCTGACCGTTCTGCTTGCTTGATCCAACGATCCAGTGCAGACGCAGTCAGTTCATATTCGTTTACAATATCTGCTCTTGATTTTCCATTCCCGTATAACTGAACCATCTGTCTTTTGAATTCATCTGTAAATGTACGTCTTTTTCTTGGCATAGTAGATCTGCTCCTTGTTCTGATGTGTTCATTCTACTAGCCCTTATTTTTTCTGTCCAACTAAGTGTAGCCGCTTCAAAAGTATCCCTCGTGGTTAACATAGTGAGATTGTTGGTAATGATGATCTCTGATGTTGAGCGGAGGGGATATCTTCGTATTTTAACTGATTGCATCCTGGCTGAAATGATAAGAGGTTTATTTTAAAATCCATAAAAGTTGATTTTAATAAAATACAGAAAAAATAAGTGTTCACTTAAATTAAAACGCGCTCATTTATATTCGGCTTCTAATTGGAAGAGGTTAAGAGTAGATGAAATATGCAGATAGAAAGTCGAGGTCTCTCTATCCCCACTGTTTATGCTTCCCCAGTCCAAGTTACAGTGGATGGGCATGATGTGGCTTTCATACAGGATTGCCCTCTCTTCATGGAGAGGGCTTTTTTGGAAACCGGAGCAGGATGAGCACATCAGCCATTCGGCACATTTTGCATCAATTAGCTCGCCCACCACTCACATCCCCCACTTTTTGGATTCTAATATTTTTTCATTAAGTATATATTTTTTAGAGAAATTTTAGTATTATTTTTAATTGGAATCCGAATAATAAATGTTGATTTAATATTTTTGTTCGGTTTTACAACGTTTTATACATTGATACAAAACTTACATTTCCTGCAAATTACGTGTTGATGTATGGGGATGGGAATGGAGATAAGATGAAGAAGAACATTTATTTTAACCATGATGGCGGCGTTGATGATTTAATTTCGTTATTTTTGTTACTGCATATGGACAATGTGGAGTTGACGGGCGTGTCGGTCATTCCGGCGGATTGTTACTTGGAACCGGCTATGTTTGCAAGCCGTAAAATCATTGATCGTTTCGGTAATGGCGGTGTGGATGTAGCCGCGTCGAATTCCCGCGGAAAAAATCCGTTTCCGAAGGACTGGCGCATGCATGCGTTCTATGTTGATGCCCTGCCGCTTCTCAACGAATCCGGTAAAGTGGTGACTCCTGTAGCGGACAAGCCGGCACATCTTCATATTATAGACACGCTGCGCGCAACGGAAGGCAAGACGACCTTGCTGTTTACGGGCCCGCTTACTGACCTTGCTCGCGCATTAGATATCGATCCTTCGATTGAAGAAAAGGTAGAACGCCTTGTATGGATGGGCGGTACCTTCCGTGAAGCAGGCAATGTGCATGAGCCTGAGCATGACGGAACGGCAGAATGGAACGTATTCTGGGATCCGGAAGCGGCTGCTCGTGTATGGGCCAGCGGGATCGAGATTGATCTGGTGGCACTGGAAAGTACCAATCAAGTGCCGCTTACGTTGGATGTTCGTGAGCGCTGGGCTGCGGAACGCAAGCATATCGGCGTTGATTTCCTGGGCCAATGCTATGCGATGGTGCCGCCTCTTGTTCATTTCTCGACGAACTCGACATACTATCTGTGGGATGTATTAACGACAGCGTTCGTTGGCAATAGCGATCTTGTGAAGGTGCAAACGATTAACAGTATGGTGATTACGGAAGGCGCAAGCCAAGGCCGAACCGTTGAAACGGCTGACGGACGCCCGGTACATGTCGTTTATGACGTGAATCGCGACGCATTCTTTGATTACATTACCGAATTGGCGAAAAAAGCAACGGAGAGGGATTTGTAATGTCAGAGAAAAAGCGAGTCATTATTGATACCGACACGGCTGGAGACGATACGATCGCCATTTTAACGGCGCTTCACTATTTTCAAGTCGAAGGCATTATGATTACCGGCGGCAATGTCCAGTTCGATCAGCAGGTTGAAAATGCGCTCTACACCGTTCAAGTAGCGGGAAAAGGCGGACAAGTCCCTGTGTACAAAGGACATGAGCGCCCAATCATGGGGCTTGGCCAAAAAGAGCATCGTACGGTCGAGGATGTGCACGGCAAGGATGGGATGGGGGATTCATTTTTCGAAAAAGCGATTCAGTCTCCCGAAAAAGGTCATGCCGTCGACTTCCTTATCGATGCGGTTCACAACAATCCAGGAGAAATCCATCTTATCGCGATTGCGCCGTTAACGAATATTGCGATGGCGATCAAGAAGGACCCGACCATTGTATCGAAAATCCCGCATCTCTATATTATGGGCGGCACGAACAATGCGCTGGGAAATATTACGCCGAGTGCGGAGTACAATTTCTACGTTGATCCGGAAGCGGCAAAAATCGTGCTTCATTCGGGGATTCCCATCACCATGGTCGGTTGGGAAATGTGCACGCAATATTCCATCATGGACGATAGCGACCATGAAGAGATCGAAGCGCTGGGAACGAAGGGCGCGAAATTCTTCAAAGATGTCAACAAGGTCGTCATGAGATTCAATAAAACGGTTCATCGACTGAACGGCACGACGCATCCGGATACGCTGCTCGCAGCCGTAGCGGCGGACGAGAAGATCATGACGAAGTCCAATCTCTATCACGTTGATGTCGAAACCGTCGGTGAGCTGACAAGAGGCTACAGCCTTGTGGATATTAACAATCGTTTGGAACGCACTCGCAATGTTCGCGTCTGTGAAGCGATTGATCGAGATGCTTTTAAAGAAATGCTGTTGGACGTATTGAAGTCCATTAACTAATGACTGCGAATAGCCGCTTTAGCGGCCGTTTGCCCCTTTCGCTTTACATTCTTGGTCATTGACACGATGAAGAAAGGATAGGTATATGCAATACATTTGGGGACTTCTAGGAATCTTAGGGATTTTTATGATCGCAGTTGCGTTTTCGAAAAATCGCAAAGCGATTAATCCGAGAACGGTGATTGGCGCGTTTGCGATTCAATTTATTTTTGCATTGATCGTGTTGAAGTGGGAGTTCGGCAAAAAGATGCTGAACTACTTGGCTACGGCCGTTCAGAGCATCATCGATTCCACGAATGCGGGCATTCAGTTCTTGTTCGGCGGGATACTGGGTGCGGAAAAGGCAGGCTTTACGTTCGCGCTGCAGGTATTGCCTATTATCATCTTTTTCTGTTCCTTGATAGCGGTTCTGTACTATCTCGGCATTATGCAGTGGGCTACGAAAATCATTGGCGGATTTCTGGCGAAGATGCTCAAAACGAGCGAAACGGAATCGATGTCAGCAGCTGCGAATATTTTTCTAGGTCCGACAGAAGCGCCACTTGTTGTTAAGCCTTATATTGAGAAAATGACCAAGTCGGAGCTGTTCGCGATTATGGTCGGCGGACTGGCGTGCGTCTCTGGTTCCGTTCTGGGCGGATACGCGATGCTTGGCGTTCCGATTGAATATTTACTTGCAGCAGCATTCATGGGAGCTCCCGGCGGCTTGTTGCTAGCTAAAATTATCATGCCTGAAACCGATCATCATCTTCGAGTGGAACGGGTTAGCATGGTAAAAGATACGGAGTCCCGAAATGTCATCGATGCCGCTGCTCGCGGAGCTTCGGACGGGCTCAAGATCGCTGCCGGCGTAGGTGCCATGCTGCTGGCATTTATATCACTCATTTTCTTAGTGAACATGATCATTGGCTGGGTTGGCGGCGTGTTCGGAATTGAGGCGCTGACGCTGGAGCAAATTCTCGGCTACCTGTTCGCGCCGATTGCCTTCCTGATCGGTGTTCCATGGAGTGAAGCGCTGCAGGCGGGTTCCTTCATCGGTCAAAAGTTCGTCTTGAACGAATTTGTAGCGTACACTTCGTTTGCGCCTGAGATTGTAAATCTGTCTCCAAAAAGTGTTGTCATCATCAGCTTCGCGCTCTGCGGCTTTGCCAATCTGGCGGCCATTGCACTCCTCATTGGAGGCTTGGGCGGGATTGCTCCTTCAAGAAGACAAGATCTTGCCGAGATGGGCTTCCGTGCGGTCATTGCCGCAACATTGGCTAACCTATTGAGCGCGGCTATTGCCGGGATGCTCGTGTAGATCAAATGATCGACTGAGATGTCATACCCCCGTCATGTAGACAGCTAAAAAGCAGTAAATCAAGCGGCGATCGCTTCCCTCCATTCAACCGGGGAATGGTCGCCTTTTTTTCTGGAACCGCCAGCACCGACATCATAAAAAGCAACAGCTGGGCAAATAAAACAAACGCTTGGACTATGATGAGCCCAAGCGTTTGTTGTTGGCTAATGAAAAGAGGAAGCTGATATCTTATTGTGCTTTTACGAATTCAGCCGATTGTATGCCGGCTTGGCGGCCGAAGATGATGATCTCTGCAACGGAGTTGCCGCCGATACGGTTTTGACCGTGCAAGCCGCCTGTAAGCTCGCCTGCTGCATACAAGCCAGGAATAGGTTGACCGTCTTTATTCAATACTTCTGTGTTCGTATTGATTTTCACGCCACCCATGGTGTAGTGAATCCCAGGGGAGATTTTGATTGCATAGTATGGCGCACCGGACAAGTCGTTGTCCATCGCAGTTGTTCTGCCGAACTCGGCATCCTTTTTATTCTTCACTGCGCTGTTCCATGTATCCAGCGTCGCTGTTAGCTGATCTGCCGGAACACCCATTTCTTTGGCTAAAGCCTCGATCGAATCGCCCTGAATGACAAAGCCCATTTCTTCATACTGCTGAATCGCTTTAGCGCGGGATTTTACGCCGGAATCAAATACAAGATAAGCTGATTTTTCAGGCAGCTTATTGATTGCAGCAGTGACATTGTCACGAGTGTCCAGCTCGTTGGTGAAACGTTTGCCCTCACTAGAAACAAGGATCGCTCCTTCACCGCGAACCGCTTCCCCGATGAGATAGGATTTGTCCTGCTGCACCGTAGGGTGAACCTGGATTTGATCCATATCTACTGTTACACCGCCGAGCTTTTCAATCATCTTAATGCCGTCACCGGTGCTGCCTACTTGGTTTGTTGTCACAAGACCTTTCAGATCGGAGCGAACCTCGCCAATCATATCCATGTTAGCGCCATAACCGCCGGTTGTCACAACGACAGCATCCGCTGCAATAGTTTTCTCATCTTTATTGTCGAAGAGGACCTTAACGCCGTTTACTTTGCCATCCTTCTCCGTAATTTCCGTCACATTAGCATTTACGAAAAGAGGAATTTCTTTCTCTTGAACATTTTTCACCAAGCCGTTGACAAGATATTGCCCTACCGCTGAGCCGTCTTCAGGACGGTGTGTGCGCTTTTCGTTCATACCACCCGTAATCGTGATATTGTTCAAACGAATTCCGATCGAATCAAGCCATTCGATTGCACTTGCGGAATTGTCAACGAAGAAACGAAGCATCTCTTTGTCATTAGTATCATGACCGCCTTTTAAAGTCTCTTCGTAAAATAGATCATTGCTGTCCTCAATGCCTTGCTCTTTTTGGAACTTGGTCTGGGAAGCATTCATACCGGAGGATGATTTCATCGTATTGCCGCCGGCAATCGGCATTTTTTCGAAAATAACCGGGTTCATGCCTTTTTCTTTTGCTTCAAGTGCAGCAGACATTCCGGCACCGCCTGCACCGACAATGATGATATCATAGTTATCTTTTAATTGATCGATGGGTGTATAGTTGGTTTTAGAAGCTCCCGAAACGGCTTCCGTTTCTGTGGACTCCGCCGGTTTTTCATTGCCCTGGCTCTGGTTTTGATTCTGGTTCCCGCTACCGCATCCCGCGATCACGAGCATGAAAGAGAGAACGAGAATAAACGTTGCTGCTACTTTCTTTTTCATGTTAACCACCCCGTTTTTCTATGATGTTATTTAGATGAACATAAAGAGCCCAACGAAAAAGGAGAGAGTAACGGAGAAAATGAGATGCGGTGATCGTATCGTCGCCTTTATTCTCCGAACTTAAAATCGTTCACGGTTACCTCCTCTGGTCTGCTTCGGAAGCTTTTTTAGGTTCACTTTATTTTAATATACTATCGCCCCCATTTATAGTGATTTATTTCACAATATTTTAATTTTGTCTTTGATCATGCATCGGGTTTCTAAAATACATCAAATCAGTTACGATTACCGAGTTAGGAGGCTGCTGTTATAAAGGCGCTACCATTATAAGCGGGGTACTCTTGTCAGAGCTGCTGTAATCGCTCTGCAGATAGTGTGGAGGAGGAGGAGTTCCCTTTATATATGAAGATTGATAAAGTAAGCATAAGGAGTATACTCCCCATAACGACAAGGATTTTAGATTTACTTGTTGAAATCATCATTTTTTAGCCTCCTATCTTAAGTACTCTCTGAAGGGCGTGGAATTCCTCTTTCGTGTTTTTTGACTCGCTACGATCATTACTTCATTTCTTGGATTATGCGCGCAAGCGATGATGCAGCAGTAGCCTCCAGTGACGGAGGTTTTTTCAGATGGTCGTTTGTTAAGAAGAAGGGAGATAGCTATGATTATTCCATTGGGCCAATTTGAAATTACATCCGGTAAAGTGGTTGTATCCGATCCTTGTTACGAACGGAATGAAAATACGATTATTATGGGTGTGCTGGACAATGTAAGCAACGGAACGTGGGCCGCTCAGGTACATAAAACCGAGGTTCGGGATTGGGGCGAAGCTTGCGCCAAGCTAATTGCTTATCACATATCGGTTGCCGACAAGCCAGATGAACTCGAATGGGTGAAGTGTCATTTTATTGTCGGGGTGGACAGCGGGCAAGCGGGGATCTTTGACGTCAGCGAGTATCGAATTCCGGATTCCGAACCTCAAGGGACAGAGTCCGATACGGACAGCGACTGGTATTTATCCTGCTGCGACATTACGGAAAGCGATGAGGAAGCCGGTGTCATGGATGGTGGCGCAGTCTCGCATTCCGGCTTCGGGGATGGAGGCTATGCGGCGTATTATGCCGCCAATGAACAGAATCGAATTATTGGAGTCAAGATTATTTTCATTAAAGATGCAGATCTATAAGAGAAGAAATGGTGACCAAAGTCTTAAACGGGAGTACCGTCCAATGCTTGCTGTGGATGTTTAAGTTAAACGGTCAAAGCCCAAGCATAATGATGTCCTGAAGGTGATGGAACGTTATTATGCTTTTTTGTCATGTCTCAGTAAACTAAATAACTCCTGCTTATGAAAGTTTAGTTTATAAGTCTCCATTTTTGATCATAGAATCAAAGTGTATCCTGAGTCGTACATTATACATGGGAGGAAATGAACATGACGAATGTGCTTAAAGCCCGTCCTAAGCTGTATGTCATGGATAACGGCCACATGAGCATGGACAAAAACTGGTTGATCGGCATGCATAATCCGGCTACGATCCTGAATCCGAATGCGGCGACGGAGTTCGTGGAATTTCCGGTCTATACCGTATTGATCGATCATCCGGAAGGAAAGATTTTGTTCGATACGGCCTGTAATCCGAACGGGATGGGCAAGGAAGGGCGATGGCCCGAAATGATGCAGCTCGCGTTCCCTTGGGCAGCGAGTGAGGAATGTTATCTGCATAACCGGCTGGAGCAGCTGAATGTCTCGCCACGTGACATCAAGTATGTCGTGGCCTCCCATTTGCATCTGGATCATGCCGGATGCTTGGAACTGTTCACGAACGCGACGATTATCGTTCACGAGGATGAGCTGAACGGCGCGCTGCAATCTTATGCACGCAACGAAAAACAAGGATCCTACATATGGGCGGACATCGATGCCTGGATCAAAAATCATTTGCAGTGGAAAACGATTAAGCGCACAGCGGATCAGTTGGAGCTGGTCGAAGGCATTACCCTTCTGAACTTCGGAAGCGGCCATGCTTGGGGCATGCTGGGCCTGCATATCGAAATGCCGGAAACGGGCGGGATCATCCTCGCTTCCGATACCATCTATACGGCGGAGAGCTACGGCCCACCGGTCAGGCCGCCGGGCATTATGTATGATTCGATTGGGTACCGGAATACGGTCGAAAGGATCCGCACTCTTGCCGCCCGAACGAAATCCCAAGTGTGGTTCGGACACGATGTGAATCAATTCAAGGAGCTCCGCAAATCAACCGAAGGATACTATGAATAAGAAGGCAAAGGAAGGCTTTATCATACTGTGAGCAGGTGGGTATGACCAGCTCTGCTAGGTTCTATTAAAAGAAATCATTGCACTGTGCTAGTCAAACACAGAATACGGCGCCATTGACAACTTGGTTCATAGGTCGGATTTCCTTGCAAATGTTGCATATTATATAATCCTTTTGTGCGACATTCGTTCAACATTACAGAGAAAAATCCGAACCCATCGGAGAAGCTGAGGTAGTATCATATGAGCTGTATGAGAAAATTGCTTTTTTGCATGTTAGCTATAACTTTAAGTTTAGGAATCTATCTCCCCAATGTGAGTGCTTCCCCAATCCAAGTAACAGTGGATGGGCATGACGTTGCTTTCCCGGATGAACCCCCGTATGTCGATAAGACATCCAACCGGACGATGGTTCCTGCCAAATTCGTATCCGAAAAGCTTGGCGCAAAAGTAAAGTGGAACGGGGCATTAAACCAAATCGCTTTTACGTATAAAAATGACACCGTCACTTTGGGGATTGGCGACAATTATGCGCAGGTGAACGGAAAGACGGTAACCTTCGGTGGAGGAGCGACGGTCAAAAACGGCCGTACGCTGATTCCGCTTCGCTTCATCAGCGAAATCTTTCATGCTGATGTAGATTGGCAGCCAGAGCGTAATCAAGTCAATATAACAACTTCTGTAAAAAACGTTCAAAAAGGAACGTGGATGTGGGATAGCAAACTCATCGAAAGGGATCAAGAAAAAATAGTAAACTTTGCAAGCGATAACGGTGTGGCGTCCATTTATCTTCAGATTGATAGAGATATTGCTCCAGAGATTTATGCAAGCTTTATTCGAAGCGCAACAGAAAAACAAATTATAGTAGAGGCGCTTGCGGGGCGTCCCGAATGGGCCTATAAAACGAAGCAGGATGAAATTAAAAAATTTATGGCATGGGTTAAAAGCTACAATGCGTCCGTTGGAGCGGAAGAGAGCTTTGCGGGTCTGCACTTTGATATCGAACCTTATCTTTTAGCCGAATGGAAGACAGACAATAAGGCGATTCTTGAAAGCTGGATGGACAATTTAAGGTTGATCGAGAAGGAAACCAAAGGGAGCGGCCTGAAAATTACGTTAGATGTTCCTTATTGGCTGAATACCGTAAAGGTTCCGGGCACTGAATACAGCTTCAGCGCATGGTTATTGGAGAAGTTCGATTGTCTTGTGATTATGGATTATCGCAATTTTGCATTAGGCAAGAATGGGATTGTGGAAAATGCGAATGCGATGATGAGAGAAGCATCGACTCTTAACAAAGAAGTGATCGTTGCCGTGGAGACCGCTAAAAGTTTGGAGAGTGATCGGGCATCGTTTTATTCCAAGAGTATAGAAGCCATGGAAAAAGAGCTACAAGCAGCTCATAAAAAACTGTCTCGATATTCAAGTTATGCCGGCTTTGCGATTCATGACTACATAAGCTGGGCCGCAATGAAATAAGCAAATTCTGAATCAGATCGCGAGTAAAGGGACAAATATCTCCGTAAGTCTTAAATTTCCCACCCTGATTAGCCGTCATTTTCGCATGAGCTGCTACAATAAAAAAGTCCCGATGAACGCTTACTTCACCGGGACTGACTTTGCGGTTCACGACTAACCTTACTGCCACTTCATTCAGAATAAGCATTATTCCATAGATTTATTCATTATTCAAATTGATTTTAAAGACATCCTCCTCATTACCACCAAAAACGATCATCCCACCTTCAGGCAGTACTACCGAATGATTGCTCGTTGCCTTTGAAAAGTTCACAACCTTTCCCTTCGCGTCATAAACGGCAAATCCCCCACTTACCGGAGCCTTAACGGTCATGACTCGATTGGCTGATTTTTCATTTAATCTTATACCATACAGCCTAAGCAGTGGATGGTATGATGCAAATCGAGGAGTTCCCTTCATAAATGGGTTGAATCGCATCTTCACTGATATAGGATTGTCCATCGATCCTTAAATACTCCTTATGGTTCACGTTATAGAAATTCAAATCAAAAACATCTCTTCCGTTCATAATAGGAATATTAATTACATTTACTGCTTTATTCTTATCAACAATTTTAGTGCCGGATGCGTATCCATGGTTGATGTCAACGGATATATTTTTGGCCAAAAGCGCTTTGGTCAGATACATGATTGAAGTTATCTTTTCATCCAAATCGTAGTAGTTTTTTCCATTTCTATGTTCCCATACCGTTTTACCTACGGTACCGTATAATCCAGAGTAAGCAAGCAAATCGGATGGCATGTCCACTTTCAATGGAGGTTCAAATGTTTTTTAGGTAGGATCTCTTTAATGATGCCTTTGGTTCTTGTATATTCCAATAAAATATTAGATGCAAAAATACTATTGTAGGTAGAACTCCCTCCCGATGAAAGCACAGCTATAGAAATATCATGTTCGGGTAGGGTAGTCAAAGCAGAATCCCAATCAGCCTTTTGCTAGTTACAACATAGTATAAAATGATTACTCTTCCAACTCCATCTCGAAATTCTCTATGAGAACGGATGGTTTAATATGTAATGCTTTGGCTAACGAGATAATGGTGAGTAAAGAGGGAGCCTTTTCTCCATTCTCCAGTTCACTAATATAAGACCGATCAACACGGGAATATAAACTGAGTTCGTCTTGGGTTAGTTGGTTCTCTTTTCGAATCTTCCGAAGAGCCCTTCCAAATGCGGGGAGTTCAATTAACTTCTTATTATTAGTTGCCAACTTTAAAACCCCTTATTTGATAGTTAAAGATAATCATATGTCTTTCTATAAGGTTATTTCAGTAGGTAGTAAGGAAATTCATCCCTGCATGTCGAATAAGTCATGAAACATTGAATAGACATGCTTACTCCGATTACTTTGCGGGGACCAAGGCAGGGAATGAAATTGGAAAACACATCAAGATTTTAAGAAATAACGAAAGCGATGAAAAAAGCAAAGATTGCCGCATGTTCGAGCGCTATCAGGCGCTATATTTACATTTGCAAGGTCACCGGGAAGTCCGATTACGTCTATTCTGAATCGAAGTGTCAAAACCGTAAAAGGCTACATCTAGGATGATGAAACAGGGAATCTTTCTGCTCTGCAAATGAACCACTCACCAGGGCGCCCGTTCGCTTAACGAAAGAGCAGCAGAAAAAGAAAAAAGCTGAAACAGACAATTGTGAGTTCGGTTTCTCATGATGTAAAGCGCAGCTTTCCCTGAACCTCAATCTCACATGTAGCCCAATACCGTACCATTCGGTGGATAATCAGATGCAATTAGGGCTAAAAGCAGAGTTGTCATCTTGCGTCGCGACGACCAGGCTTAAAAGCGTGGGCCTTGCTCTTCCATGCAGTAAACAAGCCGATAAGGCTCAGTAGTGCAAGCGCCCAAGGGATGGTTCCTGCCCCCATGTGTTCCAGCAACAGTCCGCCAACAACGCCTCCCCCGGCAACCGCGAGGTTGAAGATTGTTACCAGCATCGACTGCGCCACATCAGCTCCCTCTCCAGCGGCATCCCCTATAGCTATCTGTAGTAACGTTGGTGCACCACCAAAAGTAAGGCCCCAAGCAGAAACGCCGAGATAGATGATTAACGGCGCTTCACTGGCGATTCCTAGTACCATTGAGGCCCCGGCGAACGCAGCAAGGCTAATAAGCGTCAGTGCGCGAAGCCAGCCGTCAACGAACAGGCCAGTAACCCAAATCCCGACTACGGATGAGACGCCAAAGATCAACAGGACGAGGTCTAAATGGTTGGCGAGTCCAACATGGGCCATAAATGGCGCGATGTAGGTGTAGAGGATGTTGTGCGCCAATATCCAAACAAAGATTACAAACAACACCGGGCGAACCCCGGGTGTCATAAAAATTTTGCGTACAGGCTGTCGTTGGTGCGCCGTTTGGCCAGGATGATTGGGCACCGCTACCAGCACCCATACGATCAGGACAAGCGCGAATGCGGACATGATCCCAAAAACGCCTCGCCAATCGAAAAAGGTTCCAAGCCAGGTGCCCAGCGGCACGCCTAAAGACAAAGCGACAGGTTGGCCCACCCCCACAATCGCCAAAGCGCGCCCCTGCAGATGATGCGGCACCATCCGCCGCGCATAGCCCGCAAGCAGTCCCCATGTCAAACCTGCGGCCATGCCGGCAACGAATCGTGCTGCCAGTGTCAGCGCATAGTTGGCGGACAATGCGGTTACGGTATTGAAGAGGAACAGTCCGCCAATCGCCAGCAGCAACACCTGTTTTCTGCGCCAACTGCGCGTCACGGCAATGAGTGGAATCGCTGCCACCACCGAGCCAAAGGCATAAAGCGTCACGAGTTGGCCCACCAGCGCCTCTGAGACGCCGAGGCCTCGACCGATTTGCGGCATCAAGCCAGCTGGCATCGTTTCCGTCATTATTGCGATGAAGCCTGCCATCGTAAACGCCAACAGCCGCCAAATGGGAAGTCGATCTGAATCTGCCTTAGGCGCATCTTGGAAGTCAGATGCAACCGATTTGTTGTTTTCGGACGTACTCATCGCTCTACTCTGACTAACCCGGATGCAGCCATATCCTTGTCACCATGCCCAGCTTCGAGAGCTCGCAGGAATCTCTGCAGCCCGGCAACCGTAGCATCCACTTGGATACCCGCCTGCTCAGCAGCTTCAACAACCAACTGCGCATCTTTGACCGCATTAGCGATAGAAAAGCTGGTTGTATAGTCATCCGCGAGGATGGATGAGGCCTTAAGCTGAAAGTATCCGCTATCCATCGGACCACCTTTAACGACATCCACTACAAGTGCTGGATCGATGCCGAGCCCCTTTGCGATCGCAAGACTTTCAGCGACACCATGCGTCAGTGCGAAAGCCCAACTGTTCAGTGCCAACTTAAGACGGCTGCTCGCTCCGATCCGATCGGAAACCCATATGGTACGTTTGCCGATGGCGTCAAAAACCGGTTGTACGTTGTCTCGCTCTTCGGTTGGTCCAGATGCGAGAATGACAAGTTGTCCCTGTTCCGCAGGCTGACGTGTACCTTGGAGAGGTGCGTCGTAAAACTTCAGTTCCCGCCGCTTCGCAAAGGCCGCCAGATCATCGATCGCCGTGATTCCGACCGTACTCATCTGAATCCAGATCGCCCCCTTGGACAAACCAGGCGCAGCGGATTCCATCGCGTCCAATACGACCGGTCCGTCCTTGAGAAGCGTAATAATAATGTCCGCCCCATCAACGGCTTCCCGGGGCGTATCAAACACATCAACACCGCATAATGCAAGCTCCTCCGCCTTGGCACGTGTCCGATTCCAAACACGCACGGCAAACAAATCTTTCTGCAAATTGCGCGCCACAGGCGCACCGATGATGCCGGTGCCAAGTACCGCGATCGTTTTTAATTGCTTCGAGTTTTTAGTATTTGACATTTCAAAACCTCCTATAGGTGAATGGAATCTGCACGCAGGACATGCATTGCGCCAGTCTAATTTGGAACAATCGTTACAAAACAGGAAAAAAAATTCCTGCATTGGATGCAGGTTATCAGAGCTGGATTACGATTTTGTGTCAAGGTCGTTCTTTAAAGTGCATCGATCGTTACATCGACCACATCAAGCAAGAGCTGTCGCCGATTTTGACCAAGACAGCCTTTGCTTAATACCCGCAGCCCTTGTATCGTGCTCAGCACAAACCGAGCGAGTGCGCGAGCGTTCTTGTTTGAAGCAATTTCACCGTTCTCTTGGGCGTGACAAAATACCCCGTACAATACCATCTCTAAATAATTATAATTTTGCGACACGATTACAGCTATCGCCTCATCATGACTTGCAAGCTCTAGCGCTGCGTTCGCAGTCATGCAGCCGAGCCCCTTTTCATCGCCGAGTTCCTCGTCAACGACGTCCATCAACAGCTGCCGGACCCGCTCTTTAACCGAACCGGGTTCAAAGAGCACCGCAATCTTCCGGGCTTTTAACTCCTGATACCGGCGAAGCGAGTGCTCATAAAGTTCATGCTTGCTTCCAAAGGCATTGTATATACTGCTACGGCCCAAGCTAGTACCTTCGACCAAATCTTGAATCGAGGTCGCGGAATAACCGCGTTGCCAAAAAACTTGCATGGCTGCGTCCACTATATCGTCAAGATCAAATTCTCTTGGGCGCAAGATAATCGCCTCCTGTTTTGTAATGATCGTTCTGTAATAGTATAGAAGCGCTTGATTCAAAAGTCAAGGGCACCTTCATGTAAAAAAAGAATCCGCAGCAGGAAGAGAAGGAGGTTAAATCTATGTCAATTATTTAAGTAACTGCATTATGTTCTAGCCCAATCGTCCTGATAATTGAACCAAGCAAGAATCCTTGGGAACGAAGGATTTTTCACGGAACAGCACCTTTAGGCTATGATAAAGTAAAACCTGGGAAGCTTGTTCCAAATACTGAGCATGCTCTCACTGTGAAATTAATGTTCGACCTATACCTAAATAATAATATGGGTGCTCAAGCAATTGCCAATTATCTAAATGAGGAAGGTATTTACCCATCCAGAAAGAACGGTCAACAGTGGCATGATTCTTCTGTTCGGTTTGTACTATCAAACCGCACTATACAGGAGATCTAGTCCACGAGCGTTCGAAGGTTGATGGCAAGGATAAAATTCATCTTCAAAAGAAGGGATATAATAAACGGAAGAAAATTGACAAGGGCGATTGGATTATCGTCCCTAACCATCATGAACCTCTAGTTACTAGAGAACAGTTTAAAGCCGTTCAATAGAAGAGGCGAGAGATGGCTGATCGGATATATCGAGGCAGAGAGAAGAAGTCGTTATTCGCTAGATTGGCATTTTGTGAAGATTGCGGTAAAGGCATGAACTACAAGTATGACCGCAAAGGCTATGTCTGCGGAACTTATCAGAAAACAGGTGTTGAAAAATGCACTTCCCATTTCATCAATCAAATTGAATTGAAAGAGGCAGTATTAAATGACTTACGGCGAATGTCTAGCAATGTGTTGGATCAAAACTTACTGGTGCAAACTATTCTAAAACGAGCGAATGTGAAAGTTATGGATGATAAAAATGATTTAAATGAGGTAAACTTTATGGAGGGGTTAGGCTTTTGATTTTAGTACCTAGCTTTGATATAGTAAGCTAGTTAACGGGGTTAGTGGGAATTTAAATGATTAGGCCGCAGATTAACGATGTTGTATATTTCATTATGTTTGGTTAAATAACCGTGTGAAATGGATAAAACCAACCAAGGACGGGGAACTCTACATACAAACAATCATGGAGTGATTATATGAGTAAAGCTAAGGGTAAAGGTGGAACAGGTAGAGGAACGGACAAAAAGGGTTGGAATAGATGGCAAGCTAGTGAAAAGAGAGCAAAAAACAAACCAAAACCTTATAAAAGCAAAGGTGTTAAAAAAGCGGATGGGGCAAAGAGCCCAGCAGTAATAAAGGATAAAAGTGAAAAATCCGAAATATAGGACATCTTTACAACAAAAGTTGAATCAGAATCAGAAAAAACGGGATTTGAAGCAGAAGGAGATGGGATTGTTTGGATAATCAAGATGTGATAAGCGAATTACCTTCAAATTATGAGGAATTAAAAAAATCTGTGAATCGAACGTCTAATTGGAGAGAACGTTTAGATGCTGTTGAAGAGTTAGGTCAGTGGAAAAACAAACAAACAATCAATCTACTAACGTATAGAATGATTAGCGATGATGTGTATCAAGTTCAAGAGGCTGCTTTTCGTAAGCTCAAAGAATTTGGCGAAGATGTCCAATTGCCATCAAGGAAAAAAGGCGACTTGATTAAAGGAGTTACTAAAATCTTGTTGAGAATTAAGAAGAGTTTGCCAGAAGGTCATACGTATGAAGAGTTCAAAGAGAAGTTAAAAAAGATGAGAATTGATGTGTATGATACGTACGAAGGTGACAAGGGCGCTGACTTCGATAAATGGCTTGAAAACACGTGGGCATCGTTAGCGAAAAAGTAGTATGACTCAAAATGTCATGCTACAATAGCACTGAAAGGAGTGATTACATGGCAATAGAAATCAATGTTCAGGCAACACCGAATCCGAATGCAGTCAAGATCAATACGAGTGAACGAATATTTGAAGGTCCCGCAAGTACATCTCTGAAAAGCGGTGCTGAAACAGATCATCCCTTGGCTCGTGCTCTGTTGAGCATCGAAGGTATCGATAATATTTTCGGGATTAATGATTTTGTCACGATCAGCAAGAAAGCGGATGCGGAATGGGATACGATTCTACCAAAAGTGGAAGAGGCTTTTAAAGTAGTATACTCCTGAGTACGCAACAGTGATGAACACCTCCAAGAAATCGTGATGGGCCGCGATGAAATAAGTTGAGTTCAACTAGAGACAACATCACCGCAATAGAAAAACACCTCTTCGTCGCGTGAAGGAGTCAAGCAATCACCGCCTTACCGAAGAGGTGTCTTCTATATAAGTTACTAGGCTATCCGTTCTTATCCCCGAAATATTCTTGATACTGGCTTGGCGTGACGTGGGCGTACTTTTTGAAGATGCTAATAAAGTACTTGTAGTCGCTGAAGCCGATATCCTGCGCGATCGTATATACTTTGTTATCGCCTGATTTCAGTAAATCGATCGACTTTTGGATGCGATAGCGGTTGAGGAACTCATTGAACGTATAGCTTGTCTCTGCCTTGAATTTTTGATTCAAGTAATAGGCGCTTAACTCAAGCTGCTCCACGAGGTCGTGAATGCTGATTTTCTTGGCATAGTTCTCCTGCACATAGGCGATCATTCGGGACACATATTTCGATGTCTTCGTTTCTTTCTCCAAAAATTTGCTGTTCAGAATCTCTTCTTTTTCTTGCGGATGATTGGAGATGATTTCATATTTGCGTATTAAGTCTACTTTGGCCTTGGCAGATTCCAGTGCTGCAATCAATTGGTCATCCTCTAATGGCTTCACTAGAAACTCGGTTACGCCTAACTGTAATGCTTGCTTGGCGAGATGAAATTCATTATAGCCGGAGATGATAATGCTGCTGAAGGTATGCTTCTGCAGTCCCTCTCGAATCATGGAGATGCCATCCATAATCGGCATGTTGATATCCGTAATGACAATATCCGGCTCAAGATCGCAGATTTTTTCATAGCCATCTTGTCCATTAAGCGCTTCTTCAATCACGATACAGTCGTATTTCAGCCAATCAATGCTGAACCGTATTCCCCTGCGGATCATATCTTCGTCTTCAACAAGCAGAACTTTAAACATCATTTCCACTCCCTTCGTAAGGAATTGTCAGTGTCACACAGGTGCCTTTTCCTTGCGTGCTGTCGATGTGGATGCCGGATTCCTCGCCATAGAGAAGCACTAAACGGCGATGGACGTTGTATAGCCCGATATGCTGTGTCGTGTTATTTTGGCTTTGCAAGAGTTGATTGACGTTCTGCAACGTTTCCTCATCCATGCCTTGCCCGTTATCGCAAACCTCCAGCATCAGCTTCCCGGCAGAAGGATAGATACGGATTTCAATAAGCACATTGCTTTGGTTCTGATAGCCATATTTGATAGCGTTTTCAATTATTGGTTGAAGCAAAAGCTTAGGGACATATATATCCTGGGTTTCCTCCGCTACTGAAATCCGGTACTCCAGTCGTTCATTGAATCGAATGTGCTGCAGCTTCAAATAATCCCGCACATAATTCATGTCATCCTTCAGCTGGACGCTGCGATCATTCCCGATACTGTATCGAAGCAGTCTGGATAGAATCATGACGATGTCCTGCGCTTGATTCGCGTCAATCTTAATCGCATAGCGCAAGGTCTCCAGCACGTTGAATATAAAATGCGGATGGAATTGGGATTGCAGCTGCTTCACTTCGATAATGGTGCGGAGCTCGGACAGCTCTTTATTTTTCTTCATCAAATCCTTTAACCGATCAAGCATCGCATTATACTCATCGCCGAGAATTTCGAACTCGTCATCCGTCTGGATGTCGACATAGCCATTGAAATTCCCTTCGCGCAGCTGTGCCAAAGCAAGAACTAATTTATCGATCGATTCGGAATTGCGAGCAGACATTTTGTTCGACAGGAAATGAATGATGACCCATAACAGCAGGCTGGCAGCAAGGACAAAGATAGACACCGTATAGTAGGTGTATTGCTCGGACTTGTAGGAATTGAGCGTGATCACTTGAATGGGTGTGCCCGGTATGCGCTTGGAATACATGTAGTACGTCCCGTCGTTCAACAGAACATGTCCTTGATCGTCGAGCTTGGGGCTGAATTTGTTCAGCACGCCCTTGGTGACATTGCTGGTTGTGGCAATTATCGTGTTATGTTCGTCGGTGATCATCGCAATTTCATTGTTTTGTTCAAAAATAAGCTTCTGCATGTCGGATTCATACAGTTGATAGACGATATATCCTATTGTCTGCTTGTCCTTGACAATCGCTTTGCCGAATGTATAGCTCGTATCGCGATCATGCGAGTAACGGAAGCTGTTCATTTCGGTCAGCGTGTCGTTCGGTCTCTGATTGATCCGGTTAATGAGATTGCTGAAGGCAAAGTTGGAATACAGCGCATCCGGCGAATCGGAGCTAGCCCGGAAGATGCCATTCGTATCGACGATATGGAAGATGCTCTTGACCTTCTGGTTACTGTTGAATTCATAGAATTCGGAGTACACTTTATCACTGCCCAAATGCGTGGTCATATAGTTCATCACAGCAGGAGAGACGGCCATCCGATTGATTTCTTCGTTATATTGTTGAAATACCTCTGCCATGGAATGACTGATGGATTGGGCAGCCTCCGATGTTTTTTGAGTTAAGTTCATTCTTCCATTAATAATGGTGAAAATAAGAAATAATACGATTAAAATGGAAAACGGAATAACCGTGTAGAGTCGAAATAAGTGACGGGTTGACTCCTTGAAGTTACGAATCTTTTTTTGTTCCATGTCGCCCTCCACCTATGATAAGCCCTTTCAACACTATTATACTGACTCGCAGTTGACAGCTGATAATCCAAATACAACCAAGCCGGCCCTCATGCTACAGGTACCGACTTGGATGTAGATGAATCTATTAAAAATACGGGTTCAAAAGCAACTTTTTAAAGTGAGACTTCTTTTTGTCCGGATAATCGAAGGAAGACGAGCAGCGATACGACCGTAATGACGGTAAGAATCGTGGACAGTGCTGCGGCAACGCCATAGTTCCCGCGAATGACCTCGGTATAAATGGCAACCGTAACGGTCTTCGTCTTGCCTGTATATAAGATGATAGAGGTGCTTAATTCAGTAATGATGGTAATCCAGCTCAATATCGCACCGGACACCACGCCTGCCAGCATCATCGGCAGGGTAATCTTGAAGAATGTCTTCATCTGGGAAGCTCCCAGGCTGATGGCTGCTTCTTCAATCCCATCGTTAATCTGATGCAGAATGGCTGCACTCGATCGAATCGTATAAGGAAGTCGCCGAATGACGAACGAGATGATCATGATGAGTGCGGTTCCGCTTATTGCCAGCGGCTTATTGTTGAACGTAATCAACAAGGCAATCCCTAGAATGGAGCCAGGCACGATATAAGGGAACATCGTGAAAATATCAAGTGTGTTCGTTAAAGCATTCTTTCTGCGAACAGTTACATAAGCGATCAGAATCGCGAGCAGGATAATGACGACCAGCGACACGATGGCTAGGAAGAACGTGTTCGTAATGACGCCGCCGATATTATTGAAGGCATCCCGATAGCTTTGCAGCGAGAATCCGTCAACAAAGATTCGGCCGTTCGATTTCAGGAATGAAGTATAGATGACATATAGCTGCGGCAAAAGCGCGATTAACGTATACAGGTAGATGACTGCATGTGCTGCTATGTTTCCGATTCCTTTTTTCTTCTTGGCTTCAATCGGGTGCAGCGCGCTCATCGTGAAGGCTTTGCGATTGGCCACGAATTTTTGCAGCAAGAAGATCGCGGTTGCGAACAATACGACAATGACGCTGATTGCGGCAGCAAAGCCGTCATCGCCGCCGACCTCACTGATGAATTCGTTAAAGATCAATACAGGGACTGTCTTGAACCCTTCACCAATCAGCATCGGCGTACCGAAATCGGCGAGTGCGCGCATGAATACGAGCAGACCGCCTGCGAGTAGGGTTGGCGTAATGAGCGGGAGCAGCACTTTGCGCATTTTGCTGAAGCCGCTATAGCCCATGCTTTCTGCAGCTTCCATCAGCGATTGGTCGACATTCTTAAGTGCTCCCGATACATACATGAAGATAAGAGGGACCATTTGCAAGGTTAACACTACTAAAATACCGGTAAATCCGTATATATCAGGCATCGTAATCCCAAATGTGTTGCTTACGAATTTGGTAATGACGCCGCTTCTGCCTAACAGCAAGATCCAGGAGTAAGCTCCAATGAACGGAGCCGACATCGACGAGAGCAGGATCAATATCCGAATGGTTGAATTCCCTTTAATCTTAACGGTAGCCATGATATAGGCAAGCGGTGTTGCAATGATAGCCGCAAGGGCGGTTACACAGACGGTTACTTTTATACTGTTGAATAGTGCATTGGTATAGTAAGGTTTACTGAAAAACTTCACGAAATAGGCGAGTGAAAAGTCACCAGTCGTACCGTTGTAAAAGCTTTTGAACAGCATCGTAAATAAAGGCAGGGCCAGGAACAAAATATAGAAAGCAAAGATCAGGAACGAAATGTTAGTCCAGACGTCAAATCGTTTGCGCGTCCCCTTCATAGCTGATCGCCCCTTGTATAGTTCAATTCACCTGCAGCATCGTACACATTGATTTTATCTGTCTTCACTTTCAGATAAATGATTTGGCCAGGTTCTAGTATTTGTGCGGTTTTCGATTCCTGCGTAATTTCCACGCGTTGACCGGATTCCAAATCGACAAAGTAATGCGTGTTCTGTCCTAAAAATACGCTGTGCACAATGGTCGCCTTCATACCGGTTTGATCCTCGGTAATAATGAATTCCTCAGGGCGAACCGAAATTTTGACGTTAAGTTCAGCTTGCTTATTCGATGCCGGAAGTTGAATGTTAGAGATTTCTTCCGAATAGCTTGAACCGAAATGCAGGCTATAGCTGCTCGCTTGGCGCGTTAAGCTTCCTTCGATAATGTTCGTGCGACCGATAAAGGTAGCAACGAATACATTCGCAGGACGTTGATAGATTTCTTGAGGCGTGCCCAGATGCTGAATGATGCCTGATTTCATAACTGCAATGCGATCGGATACGGCCATCGCTTCTTCCTGATCATGCGTGACATAGACGGTTGTAATGCCGACTTCACGTTGAATGTCCTTAATCGCGTTCCGCATGTCGACCCGCAGCTTGGCATCCAGATTGGATAAGGGTTCGTCCATCAGGAGGACATCCGGGCGGATAACAATCGCTCTGGCTAGTGCAACGCGCTGCTGCTGGCCGCCGGACAGGTTCTTCGGCATGCGGTCCTTGTATTGTTCGATTTGAACGACCTTTAAGATATCATCCACTTTGGAGCTAATCTCCGCTTTGGATAATTTTCGATTCTCCAGCCCGAACGCGATATTTCCTTTAACCGTTAGGTGAGGGAAGATGGCATAGCTCTGGAACACCATCCCGATATTCCGCTTACCCGGTTCGACCTGATTAATGACGCGTTCGTTAAAGTTAATCGTTCCGCCTTCAATGCTGTTGAAGCCGGCAATCATGCGCAGCAGCGTTGTCTTGCCGCATCCCGAAGGACCAAGAAGGGTGAAAAATTCACCCTTCTTAATCTCCAGGGACAACTCAGGAATGACGGTGGTATCGCCATATTTTTTTACTAGGTCTTTGATAGTTATTGTCACGCTCATTGTTGTCACCTAACCTTTTAGAGGTAGTCAAAAAGTCCGTTTTTGATCACGAAGCACGGCAGAAGGTAACTCGCTGAAAACCGGACTTTTTGACACGCTATTATAAATTATTTGATGCTTGTGAACAGAGAGATGTATTGCTCGATGATTTCGGATTTGTGCTCACTTACATAGTCCGTATCTTCATCAATCATGTTGATGTTGGCATATGGCGTCATGTAGTCTCCAAGCTTCGTATCTATACGAAGCGGACGGTTCGTTAATTGCGTGCCGAACGCATCTTGCGCTTCTTTTGAAAGAATGAAGTCGATGAACTTCTTGGCATTGTCCATGTGAGGTGCGTCTTTGATAACAGCGGACGCTGCATCCAGGAATACGGCGCCTTCTTTCGGATACACGACTTCTACAGGTGCACCGTTTCTGACATACGTGTTAGAAGGGTCTTCGTAAGTTAAGCCAACAACATATTCACCGTCAGCGACACTCTTGTGAACGGCACCGGAACCGCTTGCAATTTTACCGTCTAGATTCTGAATCAATTTGCTAACATAGTCCCAGCCTTTCGGATTCTCGTAGTCGCCGCCCATTGCTTTCAGCATATTGGTTAGCTGAGCGAAGGCAGAGCTTGAGCTTGCCGGGTCAGCAGAAGCAATTTTTCCTTTCAGCTTTGGATTCAGCAAATCTTCATAGCTTTCAATTTTGATATCGCCGATCAAGTTCTTGTTCACGAGGAGCACGCTTCCATCTGAAATATAAGGAGTAGCGAAGCCCGTCGTATTGCGATGACCTTCAATTAAGTATTGGTCTTCAGGTGATACGTAAGGTTCGTAGAGGTCGGCATGTTCACGGAAACCAGCCATCGAACCACCGAACATCACGTCAGCGTAGGGATTTTGTTTTTCAGACTGTAAGCGCTTAAAAATTTCGCCCGTTCCAGCCGTTACAAGCTCAACCGTAATCCCCGTTTTCTTTTCGAACATTGGAATGATGGTCTTGATGATTTCTTCGCTATTCGGACTGTAGATGACGAGTTTATTTGATGAAGCTGAATCCGACTCACTATTTCCACAACCGCTTAGCGCCCCCACAACTAGCATGCAAGCTATCAGCAACATAGAAAACCTTTTCATTTTTTATTCCCCCTGAACTGAGTTCATTTTCGTTGCATGTTTATTGTAGCAGCGTTGGTACCGCTTACAGAATCCCACAATCCGAAAACATTGTCTAAAATTCGCAAGTGATTTTAGGTAGTAGAGAACTTCTTCGTGCCGAAATTATCAAAAGGCGAGATTAGCGGATTCTTCAAGTAGGATAGTACGCCATTGTAAGAAAGGATTTGGTTTTTGATGAATATGCGGGCCAAGACGCTTGGATATGGGGATCAAGGGCGCCGTTGTTTACAGGGAAAATAGCGGTTGAGGTAATAAATCAAAGAACTAATAATACAGTTACAAGTACTAGAACCTCTAGCTCAGTTCCACTTTGATCCAAATGATTATGGGGATTTGGTACATAAAATGGACGAATACAGAATCTAACTCATGGAATTTGTTCTTCACATACCGCCATAGATATAAGCAACTTCCTGGGCAAAGTGTTGCGCCATTTGAACATGTAAATGTTAATGATAAAATGTATATAAAGCCCCCAAGTTCACACAAACAGGAGTTCAATTCACTCGATGTTAAGCCCCACTATGCTCTAGATGACCTTTTTAATGAATTGTGGGATAAACAATTAGGGGAATTTGTATATGAATTTAAAAATTTGAGCGTTGGAGATACAATTAATTTCAAAGATAATTTAGCTGCAATTCACTATGATTCCGAGAAAGATGTAACGAACCTAGGTTTTAAGTCATCGAAATTTGAGAATGTTTCTTGGCCTTTTAAAGGTGATTTGACTAAATTATTTAAACCTGGAGATATCATCAACTTGAAGTTTGCCGTTGAACAAATTGATGGTCAGTTTGAAATACTAGATTATATTCGAATGGATTACAACAATGAAGTTGCCGATATCAAAGATTTTTTAATTGAATAGCAATTAAATCTTCCCCCCTCTATTAATAGAGATAAAAAGTTCTTAAGCTGAACTCTTTATCCGTTAGCTTGAGGGGGTTACTTGTTTTGTTTCAATTTATGTAAAACTAAAGAAGGATATTGTTGACTGTAACTATTTGTTAAAATAAGAAGAGAATCTAGGGTTACGGCAATTTAGTAAATCGTGACGTTGTATAAAGGAGGACTATGGATGAAGTCAGTAAAGGTTCTTGTAATTTTGCTATCATGTGTAATGCTTATTGGTTGTTCTAAAAAAGATGTTTTGGAAGGAGTGGATTTTACAAAGGTATTCGATGAGGTTATTGGTTATTTATATATAGATGATAGACTCTATAGTCTTAAAACCAGGGATAATTTCCCGGAAGAGGACTTAGGCAAACAAATAGGTGAGGTTCATGAAATCGTAGAGAAGCCCGTAGTTGATGGAGATGTGGTGTATCCAGAGGCCACTCGTACCTATGAAATTCGCAAAGGCGATAAAATATTCAGGGTAAAAGACGGTGATAAGTTACTAGTTGTTATCCAAACGAGGGATGGCTTTATATTAGGAGTCATTTTTCCCACTTAAGTTTCTCTGTCTATTGTTCCGAATGCCTGACTCGCATGGATTGGATTGTCAACATTAAATCAGATAGCTTTTTTAAGGGGTAATCTTCTGTAGTCTACCGGGCTCATATAGCCTAGAGTCCCATGTATGCGATGCTTGTTAAACCAGTTTACGTATGACCTTAAACGTAGCTTCAGCAACAGCATTATTATAAGGGCATCCTTTCATGTTTAGAGAAAGACCGATCTGGAACGTAGCAAGCGTCTCATCGATTAGTTTGTTCTTGAATTCACAACCACGATCGGTATGGAATAGCTGAATGTGTCTCAAATCTCCTTGCACAGAAGCAAAGGCACGCGCTACTAGAGCGGCGTCCTTTTTCGGACCTACACTTGAGCCAATAATCTCTCGATTGAAGAGATTGACAAATACACAGATGTAGTGCCACCTGTTTTTGACTTTGACATAAGTTAGGTCGCTTACGACGACGCGCTTGGCCTCTGATTGCTGGAACTTACGGTTCCGTTCATTTGCCTGTTTCGATTCGTTACACGTCGTTTTGTGTGCTTTGAATTGGGCCACCATGTAGGTAGATACGAGACCTTGTTCCTTCATAATGCGGCCGATTCGACGCCTGGATACGATAAATCCACGTTCACGAAGCTTTACTTTAATCTTTCTCGTACCTTATGCTTTCCGATTATTCTTAAAGATCTCAACGATATGTTTCGTGGTATCATCTTCATTCTGGCGTTCTTTCGCTTCATAATAGTACGTACTTCTGGAGATTTGTAGGACGTCGCACATTGCTGCTACCGAGTATTTGTCACGATTTCGCTTGATGACACTTACTTTCGTCCCATGCTCAGCACTGCTTGCTTTAAAATATCGTTTTCCATCTTGAGACGTTTAATCTCTTTTCGCAAGGCGAGTAATTCGTTCTCTTGAGGGGTAGGATTAGTCTTCTCTGAGAACGAGCCTGATTGTTGCGCTTGCTTGCTCCAGCGATCCAGTGCAGATGCACTCAGTTCATATTCATGTACAATAGCTGCTCTTGATTTCCCATTCTCGTATAACTGAACCATCTGTCTCTTGAAGTCGTCTGTAAATGTACGTCTTTTTTTGGGCAAAGTAGATCCGCTTCCTGTTATGATGTGTACATTCTACTAACCTTTAATTTATCTGTCCAACTAAGTGTAGCCCGATCCATACAGCGCCCAAAGCTGGCACTGAGGGTCGTCGATTTGCCGCGTAAGAGGCTAGACAAAAATCATACAATCTGTTGGCGTTGTGGTGGAGGCTGCACTAATATTGAGGTGCAGCCGGTGGATATGTTCTCGTAGACAAAGGGGGAGTATTAGTAACTTTTTTTAAAGAAAGGAAGTTTTGCATATTCCTCTTCTCCCAAAATAGAATGGAGCCTTGAAAGTTGAGAAGTATCAAAAGAATCACTTTTAAGCTTATAAATATCCAAGAATACATAAATAAGAATGGTCTTGATTTTTTCTAAGGAAGTAATTTTTGTTTCTAAAGGTCTAGCTATAAGGGAATTGCTCATCATTTCTTTGAGATATAAAATAGTATTCTGTTCACTAGAAATCCTATGTATATTTTTTGAGAAAGAACCAAAAAAACTATAAAGCTCTGACAACTCAACTTTATATTTTTGGTTCAAATAAGTTGAATCTAATAATTCATTCAGTGTAGAAAAACTTGTTCCTTTGATTTCTTTGTATGTCATTTCAGGTTTAAATTTGCTTAAAAGTATTCTTAATAAATTTTCGACATTAGCTCTCATAATCGAATAGAATTGAAAATCATCATTAATCGGTAAAACATACAAGGTTTTTAAATAAATTAACTTTTGGTCTGCTAGTAATTGAGTACATATAGGATTCAAACTTTTTATACTTGAAAATATTTCAGAAATAATAAGCGAGTCATGGATACTAATAAAAAGTTTTTTGACAAGACCTTCTTCAGATTTTAAAAATGCACTTTGAGGGTAATATTCACGAATAAATAATAAATAATTCTGATAGTCTGTTTGTTTATTCACCATCTAAACCTCGTTTAAATTGTTCCATTATTGAATCAACATAGTTCTTTGACTTTTTACCTTTTGTTTTAGTATCCGGCTCAATATTATTAAAAAGTAAATATTGAAGATTACGCATAATCAATAGTAATTCATTTTTTTCCGCTTTATTAATATCTCTTAAAATCCTAGCTAGTAGCAATGTACGACTTTTAAATAAATAATCTGCATATTGATAGTTAATTGCATCAATAAAAGCTACGATGTCGCTGTTTCTATTAAAGTACTCTTTACTTAAAAAAACATCAGTGACAATGGAATAAAGCTCTAATCGTAACAAATCTATATTCGTGTTGCCATTTAATTTACTTAGGTTTGATTTACTGTATTTTGAGGACATAATTTTATTATCCTTTCATCGAATTCTTCGACAATAGTCTCAATATTCATTTGAGAGTTACCACTTTCGCCATCTACAATAAAATATCCTACGTCTTTTGGAATTTGGGGATTTTTAATAAAATAATTCGTGAAGAAATATATTTCTTTTTTCTTAAGTTCATCGCTTGTAAGAATTTCATCAATAAAATTTTGTACACCAATAGATGGTTTCCTCGCTATGTTTGAAAAAATAACGCCGATCTGAGAGATAGGGCGATATTTAAATCGATCCCTATGTACAGATTTTAATTTTTCTATTGCTTTAAATAATAAATCTAATCCTAAAATTGAGTATGAATCAGGATAAATGGGCGAAACATAAAAATCGCTTGCTAACAATGCAGCAGTTGTATAGAAAGAATATGTAGGAGGGCAATCTAAAAGAATATATTTATAATCATCAGTTAGATTGAAATCCTCAATAAAATTTTTGAGGGCTTGTTCTTTGTCTGAGCCACCTAAAGTTCTTTCAAGAAAAACAGTATTTAAATCCCCAGGGATAATTGATAATTTATCACTTAGATTAAGTATTGCTTTTTCTTTATCGGTCTTTTCAATATAAGAGTGATTGAATACCATATTAATGCTAGAGGTACAGACCTTAAAGTTCCTGTTTTCTTCGTTTTCACGTTCATAAGTATGTTTATGTCTGTATTTTTTAAATAATGATTGTGTAAGGTTTGCTTGGGGATCTACGTCAATTAAAAGCACTCGGTCACCACGAGATGCTAGATAGTATCCAATTTCTTTACATAGAGTAGTTTTTCCGACGCCACCTTTCATATTAAGAAAGGTTATTACATGTCCCATCTCTAAATTCTCCTTATCTTTACTCTTGTATTATCAGCGTAAAGAGCCTTATGAGTATTTTTTATTCAAAAGTCGAAGATTAACTTTTTATTCTCACTCTAGTAAGTAATGAATTTATAAATTTTAAGTAGTAATTCTTGAGTCATAGGATGATTATACCATATTGGAATTGGGATAGGATTATAACATCGAATACTGTCATATTTCCTTTATCCAAAATAGTTGAGGAGCTTTAGCGCATACAACAATTGCACTGTAAATCACGTTTTATTTGTGACATATATCTATGGGAGTTTTAGACTATTTCTCCTTTACTTTCTCTATCGAGTAGATAGTGAAACTTACTTGCACGAATGCGACTAAGCCACGATGCACTTTTGCAAATTCATTCATTGAACCGCAAGTGATGGTAAACAACGGATGCTTGGCAGTGATTTCTCACCATAAGAAAGCTTTATCATCTAGTCTATTATTGTTGGGGATTGAAGAAAAAAATGGTTTTTTTGACCTGAAAGTAGTGTTATATTAGGTAATAAAGACTATATGAAAGGAGTTTATTAATGTGATTGTTAATAAGTGGGTTGAAAAGAAGGTAGTAATTTTATTATGTGCATTTCTACTTTCCGTATCGCTTATAACGGTTTTTCCTGATTATGTAGAAGCTAAATGTACTTATGTAAGTGGTTATACAAAAAAGAATGGTACAAGAGTTAGCGGATACTACAGAGGTTGTGGGTCTACTAGTACTGATGATAAATCTTATAATTCAACTTTCACAAGTAACAATAACTACGGGGCATCAAAAATTATTAATTTATACAAAGGGAAGAATTTCGTAGGAACTTCCGAAGCTTCTAAGCTTGTTTACGTACAAGGATATTATCGAGCGGATGGTACTTATGTTAGACCACACTATAAAACACATCCTAACAACTATCTTTATGACAATTTTACTTACCTAGGCGTTTCTTCACTTACTCCTAAAGAGAAATATCCACAATTTCAATTTAATAGTGATAAGGATATTGCCCTTAAAGAAAAATATCTGTTTTACAATCTTGAAGAGCACAATTTAAATGCGAATCAGATTGAAGCACTAAAAACTTATACAATAGCACTGAATGATGCACAAAATAGTGAGGAAAAAAAACAGTTTGCTCTTGATTTGGGAATTCAGTTTTATGGTGATTTAGGAATTGATCGGAGTCTTGCGACAATAAATTCCGGATTCGACTTATATGGTGTTATTACACTTGAAGACTATCTATACAATGTAGTGCATAACATTAACCCTAGTTACGATAAATTGATTGGAGACATTCCTTTTATTGAAACGTATGCTGGTTTACTGAAACAAGCAAAATATGATCCTACTAAACTCAAGATTGCTCAGAACTATGGGACAAAATTCTACAAAATTATTGGTGCTTCTTCAGGGTCGATCAATAATCAGTTAGAAATGGATGAGCTTCAAACCTTTGATATTGAACAGATTAATAATATCGATCTGCCTAATACTATATTGTCGAATACTGGATATTCTTTATCTGAAGATGTAGTGAGAAACTATTTGATTGCTGTTGGAACTAACTACAATTTAGTTTTTAATTTTGATGTAATATTAGATTCGATTTCATATCAAACTGCTTTAGAACTTCTTTATGGAGGTTCTGAATATTTCCTTAAATCAGCATTCACAGAAGGAACAAGATTTTATACAAAACATGGATTAAGTGATAGTGATGCAATAATCCAAACAATAAAAGATATCAATGTAATATTGTCTAATTAAAAATGCAGGTAGGGCTGTTTTAAAAGTATTTTTTAGTTGATGTGAAACAGCCCCACTGTATTTTTCGGAGTAGAAGAAACAACTAAGCAAAAGATTTCAAGTATGCCTTCAACTTCTCCCATCCTTCAATCTCGTCATTGGATGCAATGCGAATCAGTTCAAATTCGGCATAGTTGCACAGAGTGTCTTTTTTCTTATCGTTCTCTATTGTTTTGGGATTCTTTCTATGGTCATTACCGTCGTATTCAATAGAGGGTAACGGCTATAATGGCTCTTTCTAGTAGATAACAAAGTCCAAATGGCCTGTGAAATAATAATATTTTAAATTATAGTCCAAGTTGATATTTATTGATAACTCAACTTTCGCAGCATGAAATAGGCAGGTAAGACTTGATGTAGCTTGGCAAACCGGCGATCCATTGCTGAAGTTGACTTTGAATTAAC
>NZ_ALKF01000157.1:0-46481 GCF_000283315.1 Paenibacillus sp. OSY-SE
CTGGCTGACCTAATAATACGAAAGAGCATACCCGCAGCGGCATGCCCCTTAAATAAAGCTTTTATAATGCTCTATACCCTAAGCTCTCTGTACTATAACGCGACCGGCTGGCCCAGCTTCACGGATTCATACGCTGCAAGCGCCACCTGCGTGGAACGCAAGCCGTCTTCGCCCGTGACCGGCACCGGCTCGCCCTGCAGCAGCGCGCGGACGAAGTCCTTCACCATGTACGCATCCATGTCGTCGCCCCAATACGTCCACAGTCCTTTGCCCGCTTCATCGCTGTACAAATCGTTATGCTGCGCGAAGCCATCGACGGAAATAACCCCTTTCGTGCCGACAATCTCCATCGTCACATCGCCCCAAGTCGGGAACGATTTCGGACGCGACCAACTCGTATCAAGTGCGGCGAAGACGCCGTTCTCGAATTTGATGTGAACCATGCCGGCATCGTCCACCCCAAGGTCCTCTTGGAACAATGTAGCCGCATAAGCGTACACTTCGGTCACCTTGGACTGCAGCAGCCAATTCATCAGATCCATAACATGCACCGTATGGTCCATGACTGCCCCCCCGCCGGACAGCTGCTTGTCAATGAACCAGGAGCCTGGATTGCCGCCGTGATTCGTGCCTTTGATGGCGACGATATCGCCAATGTCGCCCCGCTCCACCGCTTCCTTGGCGCGGACAACCGCCGCCAAGTACCGGCATGGGAACGCTGTCATTAGTTGAACGCCGTTGTCCTTGCAGGCAGCAATCATGCGCTCCATCTCTTCCAGTGTCGTGCCGAGCGGCTTCTCGCAGAGCACATGCTTCTTAGCGTTAGCCGCATCGATTGCCATTTGCGCATGATGCGCATTCTCCGAACAAATAACGACGGCATCCACGTCCTGCGCGAGCAATTCGCGATAATCAGCAAAGTACGGCACCCCATATTCGCCGACGATGCTGTCAACGCGGCTGCGCACCTCATCGGCAATTCCGACGATTTGCACTTCAGGTATTTGTCTCAGGCTATGAAAATAGCTGTACGCATGTCCGTGCGCGAAGCTAATCATCCCTACCTTCAATCCTTTCATGTCACGAGCCCTCCCCCATTGAATTGCGGTTGCTTACAACAGAACCGCCTTGCCGGTGCGTATCGATTCCTGAGCAGCTGCTGCGATTTTGAGCGCCCTGCAAGCATCCCGCGCCGTTACAATCGGCTCAATGCCATCGCGAATGCATCCGATAAAGTGCTCCAGCTCCACTGTGTACGGATTGCGGTATCCCGGACTTTGCGGAATTTCAACGAAATTGCCTCCGTCCGCCTCCGCCTCGCTCTTACGAATTTGCAGCGATTGGGTCTTCAGGCTATCACTCTGTACCAGTCCTGCAGTACCGGCGAATTCCGCCGTATAGTGAAACGATCCGGGATATCCCCAGAATGCTTCCAAATTGGCAACGGCGCCGCTCTCAAAGACGAGCGTTACTAGCGCATAATCCATGTCGTCATCATATTTGTTCATGCCGTATACTGACTTGACCTCACCAAGCGCCCAACGCATGAAGTCGATGTCGTGCACCATCAAGTCAACGATGACGCCGCCACTTTTGTCCGCTTCCTTGTACCAGGATTTGACGTTGCCAGGGTGAGCGCCCACCCGTTTCGCGTTCGCGACACCGACTTTGCCTATCTGCCCGGCATCTATTTGATGCTTTATTTGCGCATATTCCGGGAAAAAGCGCACCACATGTCCAACGAACAACTGCACTCCGTTCGCTTCGCACACGCGGACCATCTCCTCGGCATCCTCCACATTCAGCGCAATCGGCTTCTCACAAATGACATGCTTTCCCGCTGCAGCAGCTTGAATGACAAGCTCTTTATGCAAATAACTCGGCACCGCCACACTAACAATGTCCGCTTCCACGGACGACATCATCGCATCGAACGAGGTGAACGCGGACGTTCCCGTCTGTTGCGCCAACGATTCCGCCAACTCGGGTACGATATCGCATACGCCGACCAGCTCGACGTTCGGCATTTTTGCAAACACAAGCGCATGCACGTGCCCCATGCCTCCGCAGCCAACAACCGCTATTTTCATATGTGACTCGCTCCTTGTCTGAATTCGACCTGCTAGAGCAATTCTATGCGCAGACCGTCGTTTCCTTCCCGGAACAAGTAAAATGTTCCACCTGAAGCAGAAAAAAACGAGTAGACCTTTGTCGTTGATGACAGGTTTACTCGTTAGCGGATGAGCGCATGCTCATCCTCATTCCACATATATTATTCAAAGCGCTTCATAATATCGTCCAGCAGCAAGTTTGCTGCTTTGATGCCGCCTGCGGTATTCCAGATCGTTTCGTTCACCTGGAATACTTGGTTCGTCTTGGTGACATTCAAGCTTTTGAAGACGGGGCTATCCATCCATTTCTTCGCATTGTCAGACACTTCCGTCTGTCCTTTCGATTCAGAAATCCAGTAGAACAAAATATCGCCGTCCATTTCATTCATTCCCTCTTCCGACAAAAACTCGGCGAAGTTGTCCTTGTCCTGCGAAGCCGGACGAGCCATGCCAAGCTGATCGAGCAGCACGCCGCTGAAGGTATCCTTCTGGTAAATTTGAACACCTTTCATCGAGAATTTGACCACCGATACTTTCGTCGCCGTCTTCGAACCGAGCTTCGCTTTCGCGTCGGCCACACGCTGGTCGAACTCCGCCATAACCTTTTCGCCTTCGGCCTGCTTGTTCAACGTCTCGGCATACAGGTTGAAGTTCACCTTCCACTGACCGGACAGCTCCTCGGAAAATACGGTCGGCGCAATCTTCGCCAATTGATCGTAAATTTTTTCATGACGCACTTTGTTCCCGATAATCAAATCGGGGTTCAGCTCGAGAATCGCTTCAATGTTCGGCTGGCTCTCATAGCCAAGATCCTTAACCCCTTGCATTTCATCTTTAATATGATCGTGCCATGGCTCGCCTTCCCATGATTGAATGGCTCCAACCGGCTTCACGCCCAACGCAAGCAATGCTTCAGTGCCTTCATTGGTCAAAATGACGACACGCTGCGGCGTTCCCTTTATTTTCGCTGCACCCATAGCATGTTTGATCTCCCGCACATCATCTGCCTTCGGGGCAGCGGTGTCCGCAGCAGCTGGGGCAGATGCAGATGACGGCTGCACCTCGTTCGGCTTGCTTCCACACCCCACGAGTACAAGCACTATAGCTGCAAGCAACATGCATGTCATTTGATTTCGAGTCAGACTAGATCCCCTTCTTCTTTTCATCTCTATAAGCCTCCATACTGTTAATGATAATCATTATCAATGATTATTGTATAGAGAAACGCCCAGCTTATCCATACACTGCATTGCCCGTTTTATATGGAGGCTATTATCACCTGCATTGCTGCTGAAAATATTTCACGCTTTCCCGAATCATATGCGCCCGGCCGAACGGCCCCCACGGATCCCATTCGAAGCTATCCGGAACATAGACCCGGTTCTCTCGGGCAGCACGTAATTCCCTCCATAAAGGATTGCTCTGCAATTTCATCACATCATCCCGTTGGCTCCAGAGAATAATTATCCTTTCTGGGTTCAATTCAACCAACTCGGAAAGCGCAATACATTTGTAAAAGGAGTGCGTCACCTCGGCTTCCGGTTGAAATCCGAAACTGCCGTAAAACAAATCATTGATGGCATGTCCGCTAATCCCTTGTATCCGCAAATCATTTTCATGAATACGAACGATGGTCCATTTGCCAGTGCGGGTTATCGGCCTCAATATCTCTTTAGCCTGTTCCTCCATGTAAGCGATGTTGCGGATGACCGCTTCCGCTTCCTGCTCCTTGCCGACCATCTTGGCGATATAACGCTGATAGCCATGCCAGCTGTCAAAGCCGTCAAAGCTTATCGTATTGGCAGTCATGTCGGTCCATACTTGATTATCTTGATTGAGCTTGAAGTTCATCTTGAGAATATAATCAGGCGCCATCATTAGAACTTCGCGCGGGTGAATATGCTGTTCCGCATTCAGAGGCTTCGTGCCGTGAAGAAGATGATGCAGATAGACCGGGAAGCCAGATGCCGTCGAGCAATAATTCGGAAAAGACGGCGCGGCGATTGGCTTGATGCCTAAAGCAAGCAAATGATCCTGCAGGAACAGCTTGCTCACGATGGCTATTCGTTGCCCGTATTTTTTTACATAAATGGTCGGAGATAATCCGGCCGATTTTTTGAAGACGCGGCTAAAATATAGCTCGTCTTGAAATCCGACGCCCTGAGCGACATCTTTAATAGAATGGTTCGACATGGCCAGCAAGTCCTTGGCCCGCTGCACGCGCACATTGGTCAAATATTCGCCTGGTGTCATCCCCGTCTTTCGTTTGAAGGCACGGCAATAAGAGCTCGATGTCATGCCGGCCATGTCAGGCAGCTTGCCTACCTTCACTCTCTCCATATAATGCTGTTCCATGAAGTCAATCGTGCGCTGGATCGACTCATTCCGATTCTGTTTCTGTGATTCATAATCCGAATGAAGGACATAGAGAAGCTCATACAACATCGCCTGTCCACGCAGCCATGCCCCATGCCCCCGCTCCAGCATCGATTGCTCAAGCTGCTCCAACACAGATAAGACCGTAACTTGAGCCACGATAAGGAACGCAATAGGCCGGGATTCCCCATGCTGCGGATCAGCTGGCTTGATGCAAATATTTCGCTCCGGGACAGGCAGCTTGACTTCGATGTATTGCAACAGGAAGAAATGAACATCGTTGTCTTGCGCAGCACTTGCTTCGATGAACATGCCCGGTTGAAGCATGAAGCATGCTCCGGGTTCGATATCATGCGGCGTATCATCGATCAACACGGTGCCGCTGCCCTTAGTTATATAACACAGCGCTACCGTATGCGGCCGGATCGGTCTTAGTCTGAAGCCTGCTTGAAAACTATGTCTTTTGCACGAAACAAGAGCGTAGGAGAATTCGAACGGTGCTCTCATCCTATTCACTTCCTAACCCGGGCGCGCCGGAATATACAACATTCTTCATCACTTAAGAGCTTCATCAAATGCGCCTTCAATTATAGCAGCATCTTTTGATACGACGAACAAAATATAGTTATCTTTCATTTTTAACACGTGCTTCTCGATTAGAAAGTACTCATCTGGAAGATATCCTTTAAATTTTCTTGGTCCTCCTCCGTTCCAAAATTGTGTTTAGAATTCTTAAGGATTTACTGCAATACCTCTCTCTACCGTTTCTCCACGCTCTTTCATCTCTTCTTTACTCTATATGAAATGTAGGTTAAGAGACTGCTTTTAGTCCAGTCACACCGACGACAATGATAATGAGACTTATGATTCGCCCAATGCTCTTTGACTCGTTGAAAAAAATCATATTTACTAGCACCGCACCGGCTGTTCCAATGCCAATCCATACGGCATAGGCTACACTTAACTGAAGATAATTAAGAGCTGCGTAGAGGAAGGCAAAAGATGAACCGAACCCTCCAAAGATAAAAATGTCCATCAGGGCAGTACCCACTGTACCTGCTGCTGCAAAAATCGCATAAACTGTACCTGTTGGTAATGTTTCGCATCCTTTAGACAGAAAATAAAAATCTGCGATAATAATGACGCCAACGACAGCCCAGTGCCACCATATTGTTGCCACGTTAAATCCATAAACCCAAAATAATTCGAATAAACAAGTTAAAAAGACATAAATCCAAGCCTTTTTCATAAATAATCACTATAATACCAAAATAATCTAATATAAATGAATATCAGTCATTTTTATTTTAAAAAAAATATTGAACATACCCAGTAACTGTATTTATTTTTTAAAGAGTGATCTTTTGATGAAGTCATAGGTCTCCGCCTTAACTATAACCACAGTATTATCCTGATCGAGCCCTATATAAAATCGTTCAGCTGCATTTTCAATAAGATTGATAATCATTTTTGCCGTTCGTTCTACATTAATATCACCAATAATCTCGTTATCATTGATGGCTTTGTTTAATATAGCTTCAAACCAATGATAATAGGGGCGATATATCGATTCCCATTTCTCCATTGAATGATCTATAGCAAGGCCGGAATAACAAAGGACAATAATGTCTTTGTACGAAGCTGTTATGCTAAAGGTCTCGTCAATCACAACTTCTAAGACGTCTCAAAAGTCTTCTCTCCCTTGAGCCTTTTTTTGATGAGAAATATAAATAAAAGGTTCCCTGTGCGATTCCAGCTTTCTGAGCGATATCTGAAATGGAAGTATTATCAAGCCCTTTCTCAGAAATAATGTCACTGGCGGATTTTAAAATTTTATCGTATTTTCCATCAGAGCTGCTTGCCACATCATCAACCTCCTGTTTTTAAAAATGAATGACGATCATTCATTTTATAGCAACACACATTTAATGTCAAAACGAGATGTCTTTAGGTTTGGTATTGTTTAATTTATTTATTGCCTATGTAGGGATTGGGCTTGCCGTTTAGGAGGAATTAGTGACGCGTTCATTAAGCCGGCAGTTATCACTTATATAGCGGATAGTCTTCATTGGAAAACAGAGCTAAAGTATTGGGATATCAAGCTAAAGACATAGCCGTTATTATATCCATAGGTTCTATTTTGGGAGTGGCAGCACAAATTGTGTTCTTTGAAAAGTAAAATTGGCGGGTGAAAATCAAGGATTTGTTGCAGGTGAATTCTACGGAATTATATTGATTGGTTAGCGCAAAACACCGCTCGAAAACTCGAGCGGTGTTTTGCGATTTAAGTAAACTTAAATATAACAACAAGGGCTACCCATTTTTGAAATTTAAGTTAAGTCCACTACTAAACCCTTGATCCATCAACATTTCTGACGAATCAAGGGCCCATCCTTGTCTCAAACATGTATTGTAAATAGTCTCATTTATTAACCAAATTAGTCTCAACTATAGCCGCTACTCACACTTAACCACATCGACCTTAAATTTTGTACGCCTTCATCGCCTTGCGAATTTCTTTCCATGAAGGGCGCTTGCCGTACATGAGCACGCCAGTGCGGTATATCTTCGCGGACAGCCAGCCGAAGAAAACGACCGACACGAGCATAATCAGGACGCCGACCCAGAATTCCCACCATGCCGAGTTGCCGATTCCAATCCTCAGCAGCATCGACGTTGGTATGAAGAACGGGATGTAGGAGGTGACTTTCACCAGCATCGAGTTCGGCGTAGATACGCTGAAGATCGCGATGTAGAAAGCAGCCATTGTCAGCATCGTAATTGGCATAATCGCCTGCGCCAAGTCTTCCGTACGGCTCACGATCGAGCCGACTGCGGCGAACAACGTTGCGTAAAGGAAGTATCCCAAGACGTAGAGCAGCAATCCCCCGCCTACTACCGACCAATCAATCATGGAAATGTCGAAGTTAAGCTCCTTGAGCGGGCCTGCATTGTGCGGCAGCATCAGGTTCAAAAGAACGACCGCAAGGAAGATTCCAATCTGCAGCAATCCTAGCAGGAACATGCCGATGATTTTACCGAACATTTGCGCAAGCGGCGACACGCTCGTAATGAGAATTTCCATAATGCGCGAGCTTTTCTCCTGTGTTACCTCGGATGCAATCATGTTGCCGGTCATCGTATTGGTCATGAACAAGAGGACGATAAGCACCATGACGACCACAATGGATATGCCTTTGTTCGCAGGGTTCTCTTCCGCTTCTTCTCCTGCCTTTGCAATCGTCTTCGAGTCTAGCGAGACCGGCTTGCTCAGCTCCGCGATTTGTTCCGGAGTAAGTGAATCTTTCACGAGCCACTCTGTCTTAATTAACGTCAACGCGTTCGTCAAGACCGACTGTTTTTCCATCCCAAGTTCATCTTCCCCGTGATATACAACCTTCGGGAACGACCCGGCTTGCTCTTCTTCCAATGTTAAATAGCCTTCTATCTTGCCGTCTTCCACCTGCTTGTTCAGCTCTGCTTCGGAAGTATTAGCGTAAGGAACGATTTTGAGATCACTCTTCTCTTGTTTCGCAAAATACTGCTCCAGCGACTGCTCGATTTTCGTATCCTTTCCTTGCATCAGTCCAATGGAAGTCGGCTCGTCACTCGAAAACAATGAAATGATGTAAGGCAAGTTCACACCTAAACTAATGATGAGCGCCAAAATAATCGTCGTGACGAAAAAAGCTTTCGTCATCATCTTCGTGCGCAGCGTAAATCCGATTACGGTCCGTACATTATGCATTTGATTCACTCCCAACCGCCTTAATGAAGATTTCGTTCAATGTCGGCTCCTTCAGCTCGAACTGCTGTACGTTCACTTGCGCCATTGCCGTCTGCAAAATATGCTGAGCAGCTCCTTCGTCGGTAATGCGGAGACGGTATCCATCATCTGTCCGCTGCACATCACTCACGCCTGCAATGCTCTGCAGACCTTCCACCGCTCCACTCGTGCGCAAGACGACATGCTCACGCGGATAACGGGACTTCAAATCGCGAAGCGAACCTTGCAGGACCGCTTTTCCTTTTTGCAAAATAGTCAGGTTGCGGCACAATTCCTCGACATGCTCCATCCGGTGCGTCGAGAACAGAATGCTCGTGCCTTGATCGCGCAGCTCCTTGACCGTCTCCTTCAACAGCTCCACGTTCACGGGATCAAGACCGCTGAACGCCTCGTCCAGAATGAGCAGCTTCGGTTTATGAACAATGGAAGCGATAAAGCCGATTTTTTGTTGGTTCCCTTTGGAGAGCTCTTCAATTTTCTTATTATAATTTTCCGGAACGTTGAATCGCTCCAGCCAGTACTTCAGGTTGCTGTCAGCATCTTTGCGTGACATTCCACGCAGCTGGGCCAAATAAGTAACCTGCTCACTTACCTTAATCTTCGGATACATCCCGCGCTCCTCTGGCAAATAGCCGAAAATTCGGGATAAACCGCTATGGAATGGTTTGCCGTCATATTGGATAGTTCCCCCATCAGGATAAATGAGTCCGAGCACCATCCGCATCGTCGTCGTCTTGCCGGCCCCGTTCGCCCCGAGCAACCCGTACATTTCGCCCTCTTCCACATCAAAGCTAAGACCATTAACGGCGGTCTTGTCACCGTATTGCTTGACGACTTCTTGTAATTGTAACGGCTTCATCGACTTGTAGCTCTCCCTTCGTTATTCAGCTCAATCAAATAGGCTAATATATCATCCAGCTCCAGACCTTTGGTCTGCAGTGTGGGTATATCATTCTCCTGCAAAAAAGCCTCAAGCTGGGCCGCATCCTTCGCAATGAGACGTACGCCATACCGCTCCTGAATCGCCTTCGCCAGGCCAGGAATGCGGTCATAATCTGCAGCATCGCCATCAACGAGGAACTCTTTCCAAGCGTCGAACATCGCATCCTTCTCAACCATTTGCAGCACCTGCCCCTTATTCATGAACAGGATATAATCTGCAAGGCGTTTCACTTCTTCAATAATGTGTGTAGCGATAACAATCGAACGCTGACCATCCTGCAAATAGCGGTGCATGTCCTCGATCATCATGCGCCAGGATAATGGATCCAAGCCTGACGATGGCTCGTCGAGCAGCAGCAATTCAGGCTGGGGGCTCATGGCGATAATCAAGTCCAGCTTTCTGCGCATCCCCTTCGACAGTTTGCTCAGCTTCTGCTTCGGCGGGATTTCGTATTTCGCCATATAATGCTGATAAAATTGCCAATCCCACTTCGGATACCACTGTGCCGTAAATGTAGCCAGCTGATCTGCCGTCAAATCGCTATCATCCGGATTCGGATGTTCACCGACGAATCCGATGCGTGCTTTCAGCGCGGCATCGTACTCTGGTTGAACCTTCTCTTGAAAGATGGTGATGCTTCCTTGCTCCGGGTGAACGAAGCCCATGCACATGCTTAACAACGTCGTCTTCCCCGAACCGTTCGTGCCGACAATCGCCGTGACACAGCCTTGCGGTATGTGGATATTTAGCGGACCTATTTTTATATTTTCCCGCGTCTTCACAATATCTTGCAATGTAATGACGTTGCTCTCCTCCACTTGAGTTCCCCTCCTTTCTCCAAATGGACTCAATGCCATTTTCGTAGAATTACTTCTTGCATCAGCTGCTCTAATTCCTCTTTCGTTATATCGACGCGCAGCGCGGCATCAACCGCTTCTTCCAATGCTTGCTCAACGGCTTGCCGCCGATAACGAGCACGCTCTTCCGCATGAACCTGTGCGACAAACGTTCCCGTCCCCTGCTTCGTCCGGAGCAATCCTTCGCTTTCTAAATCTTGATACACCCTTCTTACCGTAATCACGCTGCATTGCAGTTGATTGGCGAATTCGCGTATGGACGGAAGAAGCATACCCTCTTCAAGATGGCCGCTCAAAATGAGCGCTCGAAGCTGGTATGTAATTTGCGCATACAGCGGTTCCGAACTGTTATCATTGATTTGAATGGGCATAAACACCGCTTCTCACCACCTCCTGCTATATGGTTTTCTGCTCATTGCCATACGCGCTATACCAAATCTCGCTTACGAATCGCATTCTTTATCCTGACGATACCGAGCGTCAACACTTGTGTAATCAGACCCAATGCAAGAATGCCGCCTAACCAAGGGTAATATTTTGCGACATACACGATCGTCAGAACAAAGCTTCCACCAGATAGAGCAATAGCTATGGCGAGAGCGGTAGTGAAGGCAATTATAATCAACGACCTCTTAAAATATTTGCTGCCGCTGTAGCTCATCTCCATAATAATGAACATCATATTAATAATCATAGAAAATGCAATGAGCATGAACGCAAAGGCGATTATGGATACCGGCGCCAGCTCTGCTCTCAACGCGGGACTGAAAATAACCTGGACGGCAATGAATAGGGTCATGTTCAACACAAATGCAACGAGCATCATCATGATGCGTGATAAGGCAATCGTATGAATGTCAATCGGCAAGGTGCGCAGCTTCACCATCCATTTCGTATATGAATCTTCCTGAATGTAACGCATCGAGCGGCGTGAAAAGAAAAACCCCATATTGGGCAGCGTAATCAAATAAACAAAGTCCAACGTTCCGCTTAAAAATCGATGCATCTCTCCGACTTCACCCAATACGCCATTCATCATGAACATGCTCGTTACGCTCATGTACATATTGAACAGCAGCGTCGTAATCAATCCCCACTTGAAGCGTACGAGATCATTTTTGACAAGCGCCCATGCTTGTTTATATTGATTGCCCAATGTTTATCCCTCTTTCTACAACGGATTCAGCTCCGTATGTATGTGCAACGCGCCACACTTGCTGTGCTGAATATCATGCATACTGTGTTCACTGTGCTTACTGTATATATCTTTATATACAGTATAATCACTATGCTGTTTTATTGTCAATATCTTAGAAAACCTTTATCGAGGCTTGAAAATGGGCAACCGAGATTGAGACAGGTTTGGGTTTTATCGCTGACTCTTCATCATGAACGACAAGTTCCGCTCTTGCTAGTTGCTCGTTCAGACTTACCAGGGATTCTCTTCATCCGTCTCTTTGCTTCATTCTCCCCTTTCATCAGGAGGCGCCACGCCCAATGACGGCTCTGATTAACTGCGAACATGATCGGCCGCTTCATGGCATGGTATACGAAACGACATGTTCTTATTCTCGGTGTTATCCCTCCTGACTATATGGGAGAATGGAGCTAAGGGCCATTACAAAGGAAGCTCGACATTGTGTTTTCGTTTGATAGGAAAATGGCGGCTGCCATTCTGAATGAAAGGTAGAGTGTAGCAAGGGATGGAACAGAGTTATCTTCTCCGGAAAGGACAACGTGACGTGAACATAAAAAAACCGTCCCGCCGTGAACGCATCACAGCAGGACGGATTTTACGCAGAATCGTTATGGTATTACAGACCAAAAATCGCATCGATGACCGGCTTGGTATGACCGCCCGGATACAGTAAATACAGCAAGCTATATACCGTTACCCCCGTAATTGCCGTCGCAAACCAAATGATAGATGTGATTTTCCCCAGCTTGCGGTGTGTTTTAAACCGCGATTTGAAACCAGTATACAGCGTTACAAGACCGAATACGGCTGCAACCGTCGCCAGTACGATATGAAATAGCAGGAAGACCAAATAGAAAACTTTCAGGTCATCCGGGCCTCCCCATGCCGTATTGCCGACAAAAATCGTCCGGGATACATAAATAATAAAGAACAGAAGTGCCGCCACGGCCGCCGCCACCATCGTTTTCTTATGCTGCTCCCGTTTGCCTTTGATGATTTGCGCCCAACCGATAGCAACGAGAATCGCACTGATGGCGATGAACGATGTGCTTACCGCGGGCATCAAATTATATAAATCCACGAAAGTAACGCCCTCCTCAACTCATTCAACAAGGTGCTTCATGCTATCCCTTGCGCTAGTCTTCGTTATCATTATAAAGGATTTCTACGAGTTCATCTGCCCCTCTGGCATCAATTCCACAAAATCGTCATCATCTTTGCCTTCTCTGCGGAACCAATGCACGAAGACATATCCGAGTATACAGCCGTACATCGTCTCTTGAATCAGCTTCATGAGAATGCCCCCCAACTGCTGATCCTCAAGCGGATTGAACCAGTTGAAAAATTCCGGCCCGTCGAACGCCGCCAGCATAGCTGCCGGATCCCCTGAAATGCAGTATCCCATCGCTTCAACCCAGGCATCCTTGTCCACATAAGTGGCGAACAACGGATCACTTGCAAAAATGATGAGTGCACAGGCTGGTGTGATGAGAAGTCCGTTCAGAAAAATGTAGCCCATCTTCTTCACATCGGCTAGGGTGTTCCACTCGGGAACCGGGGCGACGACCCACCACCACATGAGCGTCGATGCAATGAACAACACAATATAGTAGATGATATGTTCTGTGTAATGTGTCATGACATAGTCGTGCACGACAGGCACATGATAGAAAGAGAACAGTACATTGAACAGCACTGCGCTCAATATAGGGTGAGTGAACTTTTTCAATCGTCTAAGCGGCTTCCGATCAAGCAGGTAACGCCATAGCCAGCCCGGCACGGACAACAAAATGAGCGGCGGCACGATAATATATGATATGGCCATCATGAGCATATGAAACGTAAACATCATATGGCTCATCATGTTAATGGGTCCGCCTTGGGCGAGATACAGGAGCAGTACGCCCGTGCTAAACATCACTTTCTGCTTCACAGATACCGGCTCTGAATTAGCAAAGCGATCTCGAAACGGCCCTGTCACCCCAAGATACAAAATGATGACGAGCACCGAAGAGACAAGAAACAACGGACTCCACACATCATACAAACTGAAGTATTTCGTTAAACCGAACATGAACGTTCATTCCCTTCTCTCGTTGGCGCCACCATTTCGCCACATTTTGTCCCATTATGGAAAAAGAGGCGACGCTAAATGCGTCCCCTCTTGTGCAGCATGTCTTGCCTTCGCTTACCACCATACCCAGTATACGGACATGACAATTGCTGTAAAGGCAATGATAACTCCGCCTATCATAAATACAATTGGCAGCACATGACCTTTATCTTTCATGTGCATCCAATACGACATTTGAATAACAACTTGCAGTACCGCCATAACAAGAAGCAGGATTACCGTAAACGTCGGGTTCACTTCGCCTACCGAGGCTACGGTTACAAAAGCGATTAACGTTAACACGATGGAGAAGATAAAAGCTATAATATGCTTCTGTTTACCTTCATGTCTATGACGGCGTTTCGAGTTGTCCGGTGCCATATCATGTGCTGTCATTCGCTTAGCCCACCTTTCCCATTAAATAAACGACGGTAAAGATGAATACCCATACGACGTCGATAAAATGCCAGTAGATAGCCGACACATACACCTTCGGCGCCGTTACGAGGTTCAGTCCTTTTTTGCGAACTTGTGCAATCAGAATCGAAATCCACGCCACACCAAATGCCACGTGAGCCCCGTGAAATCCAACTAACGTATAGAAAGACGAACTGAAGGCGCTTGTCGTAAACGTATGGCCTTCATGCACATATTCAACAAACTCGTAAATTTCCATACCGAGAAAGCAGAAACCAAGAATAACGGTTACGATAAGCCAGTTAAGCATCGCTTTGACTTCCTTGCGATGCATCGCCTGAATGGCGAACACACTCGTTAAGGAACTGACCAGCAAAATAGCGGTAACTGTAGCAATCATCGGCAGTTTGAACAGTTCGGCTGCAGAAGGCCCGTCACCGATTTGGTTGCGGAGCGCTAGGAACGTAGCAAACAATGTGCCGAACAGTACCGCTTCCCCACCAAGGAACAGCCAGAAGCCGATCACCTTATTGCGGCCTTCTAAAGTCGCTTTTTCCGGCTCGTGAGGCCATTGGTCATCTACGTGATGTGCAGGCGCGCTCATGCTTTAACCCCCTTCTGCTCCAACTCTTCCGGTTCAATATGATAGCCATGATCATCTTTAACCGAGCGCAGGAACATGCAGCCGAATGTAATCAGCAAGCCGAACGCTGCGATAAGATGATTGCCGAACAAGAAGTTCAATGCCGTGTTGCCGAAGTCATCCTTCGCGAACATAAAGCCGAAGCCTGCTACGAACAAGCCGACGGACATCATGAACGGCAGAATGGATGGGGACGGCATATGAATCGAACCAACCGGCTCAGCGGCAGGCATTTCTGTATTGCCTTCCATTTTTTCTTTCCACCAAGCATCATAACCACGCACAAGCGGAGTCTGCTTGAAGTTGTATTCCGGCACCGGAGATGGGATCGTCCACTCCAAGGTGCGTCCGTCTCCCCAAGGATCGTTGCCCAAGTTCTTCGGCTTCGTCGACGTAATGACGACATTGACTAGGAACAAGATAACACCGACACCCATCATGATAGCACCGATCGTGCTGACCAAGTTCATCTTATCGAAGCCTTGGTTAGGCAAGTACGTGAAGACACGGCGCTGCATACCAAGCAAGCCCAAGAAGTGCTGGATAAAGAATGTCAGTTGGAATCCAATCCAGAACAACCAGAATGTTACTTTGCCCAATGGTTCATTAAGCATGCGGCCGAACATCTTCGGCCACCAGTAGTGGAGACCTGCGAACAGCCCGAGTACGAGACCGCCTACAATCGTGTAATGGAAGTGCGCTACGACGAAATACGTGTCATGGAATTGGAAGTCGGCCGGCGCGGATGCCAACATGACCCCTGTTACGCCCCCCATAACGAACGTTGGAATGAAGCTGATCGCGTACATATTCGCCGCTGTGAATTGAATCGAACCGCCCCACATTGTAAATAGCCAGTTAAATATTTTAATCCCCGTCGGTACCGCAATCAGCATCGTCGCGATGGAGAACAACGCGTTCGCTACCGGACCGAGGCCGACGGCAAACATGTGATGCGCCCAAACCATGAAGCCCAAAAATCCGATCAGCACCGTAGCAAATACCATGGAGCTGTAACCGAACAGACGCTTGCGCGAGAACGTGCTGACCACGTCGGAGATAATCCCGAACGCCGGAAGAATGAGAATGTATACTTCCGGGTGACCGAAAATCCAGAATATATGCTGCCATAATACCACGTTACCGCCATTCGGCACATAGAAGAAGTTCCCGCCGAAGAGACGATCGAACATCAACAGAATCAAGCCTACCGTAACGGCAGGGAAAGCGAACAAGATCAATGCGGACGTAATGAATGACGCCCAAGTGAACATCGGCATGCGCATGAAGGACATTCCTGGCGCGCGCATGTTGATAATGGTTGCAAGGAAGTTAATACCGCCTATTAGAGTACCGAGACCGGATATCTGCAACCCTATCGTATAAAAGTCAACTCCGTGCGAATTGCTGTAATCCACCGACGCGAGCGGAAGATAGGAAGTCCAGCCCGCATCAGGCACGCTGCCGATAAGCCAGCTCAGGTTCAGGAGGATCCCCCCGAAGAAAAATGTCCAGAACCCCAGCGCGTTCAGGAACGGGAACGCAACGTCACGTGCGCCAATCTGCAGCGGAACGATGACATTCATCAATGCAAGAATAATCGGCATGGCGCCTAGAAAAATCATCGTCGTGCCATGCATCGTAATCAGCTCGTTGAACGTCTGAGCGTCAACGAAATCATTCATTGGTTTAATCAATTGAATCCGGATTAAGATAGCCTCAATACCACCTATCCCGAAGAACAATGCTCCGGCTAAAAGGTAGAGAATACCTATCTTCTTATGGTCGACCGTCGTCAGCCAATCCATAATGCCGCGATGACGCTTCACCGTGTGAGCCAAGGTCGTTACCTCCCCTAGAAGATGCTATACTATTGCTTATTGAATTCTTTCAAGGACTCTAACTTGTACTCCGCCAAGTACTTCACAATGCCATCCAGTTCTTCTTCTGACAACTGTTCTTTGAACGCAGGCATCGTGTTGCCCGGCTTAACCTTTTGCGGTTCTGTAATCCATTGGCGTAAATGTTCTTCTACAACCGCTTGCTCAATGGGTTCATCCGCCGTTTCGCGATTAAGCATAATTCCAGCAACAGCCTCGCGGCTGCCGAAGCCCTTCAAGTTCGGCCCAAGAGCTGGCGCATTGTCAATTGCATGGCAAGTCAAGCAGTTCTGCTTGAAGCTTTCAGCAACTTTCAGGTCACCTTCAAATGCTTTCGGTTCAGCTTTCATCTCAGCTACCCATGCCTTGAACGTTTCTTCGCTTACAGACTTCACTTTAAACTCCATCAATGCGTGCGATTGTCCGCAGAATTCCGCACACTTGCCTCGGTAGAGACCTGCCTCGTAAGCCTCGATGAACATCTTGTTCACATTGCCTTGGGGATTGGTATCCATCTTACCGGCAAGAGCTGGAACCCAGAAGGAGTGAAGCACGTCTGCAGTTCTCAATTCGATTGCAATCTTTTTGCCTTTCGGTATAACGAGATCGTGGGCCGTATTAATACCTAAGTCAGTATATTCGAACTCCCACCAGAATTGATGACCGGTTACCTTCACATTGACTGCATCCGGGTCGCCGCTGTAATCCTCGGCAAATGCAAAAACGTATTTCACAGTCGGTACAGCCAGAATGATAAGGAGAAGAATCGGAATTACTGTCCAGATCACTTCCAGCTTGTGGTTCCCTTCGATTTGTTTCGGTATTTCCTCTTGTCCTGGCCGTCTGCGGTAACGAATGACGACATAAATTGCAATCCCAAAGACGGCGACGACAACAATCGTCATAATCGTAATCGCCAACAGCATCAGATCAAACTGCTTGTCTGCAACCGGCCCTTGCGGGTTGAGAGTAGACAAATCCGAGCGACCACAAGCGCTTAGGAGCAAGACGAGCCCGGCAAACAACGGAAGGAGTCTCTTCACTGCATGCCACCGTTTCATCATTGATCAACCCCACTTTGTACATTTTCGCTGATTACCTCATCTCATGCCCTTGCGGACCTCTCGTGGCATATGCGCGTTCATGGTGAGTGAACATATGCTCCTGCTTGCCCCACGGAAAGCCCAGATTGGCCGTGTCTAACATACGAGTTCCTTGGATAAGGTCATATGCGCATGCAGATCCGGCCGGTCAGATCGAGTCACCGGCTCTAGCACGGATGTTGTAATCCTGTCAATTAACACAATCACTTACCTAAATATAATTTCCATAATTTTATTTGTCAATGTTTCCCGGGGAGTTCACAAAGTGTTCAGATTCTAAAATTGCCGCGTCATATCAATGTTTGTAATCGGTTACAGACGACAAAACATATTTGAACATTGTGTCGAAGGACGTCATTTTCTGTAAATTCGCCATCGTTTTCTAATATCCTTCTTTACTGCCTGCATACTTATCACGATTTTTCAGAAAAATAATGTGAACTGTTAAGGAGGGATAAGCCATGTTTTCAAACCGCGTTCATAATTCAGACAACTCAAAACGCCGCGTTCACTCTTTTGTCACAATTGCCGCAATCATGATTTGTTCCAGTTTACTCTTTACCGGCTGTGCCGGGGCCCGCACTGAGCTGTCAAAATCACCAGACGGCAACACGAAGGGAAATTATGCAGACCGAAAGATCAAGCCGTCTCAAACGGCAAAATCGATGCAGTCCTCATCCCAATCAGATAAAAAGGAAAATCGATACCGTGCTCAAAGCGGGCAACAGCCGCACCGATTGGACGGTTCCAATGGACATAACCTCTCTACGATGTTCATCAATCGTCCTGTAAGCAACGCAGTCGGTAATATCGACGGTGTCGCGGTTGCTTACGTACTGCAGCTGCACGATAATGCTTATGTCTCCCTCACGCTAGATGGCGCCGGGCTTGGCACGAGCGGACGCGGGGATAAAGATACGCGTGAGCAGCAAGGCATCGGACGGATTGAAACGAGCTGGCAAATGGAGCAAGAAGCGAAGGGCAATCCTCCGCGCTTCGTGACACCAACCAGTCCGATGCGTACGCTGAAGCGAAGCGACGACTTGGCCGATGAATTTATACACACGATTGATGTGCTTATTCGAGAGCGCGCTCCGGAAGTAAAGCACGTCTACATTAGCGCAAATATGGACTTGTTCAATGCCCTGACCCCATACATTATGAAGGCCTATCCGGATGAATCGCTTCAGTGGGCGCAGGATGATATCATGCATCATATTCGCCGCTACTTGTAATCAATTATTTCCTATTTAAATAGAAGGTTTTAATCATCAGTGGAGCATGAGCACCTCTTTCAGGGGAATGATTATGAGTTCTTGTGCTTTCCGCCAGGTGTAAACGGGAGCATGGTCAGGACGCGCGGACCGCTGTCCGTGACGGCGACAGTATGTTCGAAATGCGCCCCCCACGTTCCGTCGCAGGTCAGAACCGACCATCCATCATGTCCTAGCATGACGTCTCCGGGAACACCCAGCGTGAAGATGGGCTCCAGCGTGATGATCATCCCCGTCTCTAGTACCGGGCCCGTGCCGGGCCATCCATCATTCGGCACTTCCGGCGGCTCGTGCATGTCCTGACCGATGCCATGCCCGACCAATGCGGTTACGATTCCATAACCGTGCGTGCGGGCGATTTGTCCGATTGTACTTGAAATATCGCCGATCGAAGTGCCCGGTTTGACCAACTTAACCGCTTGGCGGAGCGCATATAGCGTATGCTGAACGAGACGCTTCACTTCGGGGCGCACGTGTCCGATTGGGTATGTCCAAGCCATATCGGCAAGCCAGCCTTTATAATTAACGACGAAATCAATCGTCACGATGTCACCCGAATTCAACTCACGCGTGTCTGGAAATCCATGGCACACCACATCGTTAATGGAGGCGCAGATGGCATACGGATATCCGTAGTAGCCTTTTTGTTCTGCCACAGCGCCGTTCTTCTGCAGCCACCGTTCCACAAACAGATCGATTTCCTGCGTCGTAACACCCGGAGCGAGCCGCGAAGCAACTTCCCGGTGACAGCGCGCCGCCATATGTCCTGCCTTCTGCATCATTTCAAGCTGTATGTCGGTTTTTATCTCGCTCATAAGAGTCCCTCCTTGACAGTTTCCCAATGTTTAATATATGACCTGACCTATTCAGGGTAGAAGTCATTTCCAAATATTATTCTATTTCCATATATTATATTTCCATATTCAAAGACCTATAGCCTGCATTAGCTCTAATATTATAAACAGGGCGCAGCCGAGTTCATCGGTGCGCCCTGTTCATTATTGCCATATGTCAAGTCGAAACGAAAGCGTAACGCCCTCTATCCAATTCTCTATCTTCTGTCGTATCAAGCCATTGTTGCCTAGGAAACACTTGTGTCTATCCTTCCCAATTCCAACTCTACAAGCTGAGTTAATTCGTCTTCATAGCCTCCCATAATCCGGTATTTCCGGATATACTCCTTCACAAATTTCCGAGGATTTTTCGGACGGAAAATGCGCGTCATCTCCAACAAGCTTTCTTTCACTTCGTTGTGACCTTTTGTTGCCATGAAAATTCCCTCCCAAAGCGTTGTAGATCGTGCTCCGCAACGGAGAATCAATTAGACTTATCGCTTAGCATTCTGGAATTTGCAACCTTTTAGTCCTATTATAGCATATTCATCAGAGCTGCAAAATCACACAATCTTTCTTAACCAATTCTTCATTGGGCATCCTAGATGACATACACAACGCATACTGACCATTGCATTGCTTTCATCGATATCACTATAACAACTATAAACAGGAGTGCTCAGTATGAATCAGATCAGCACATTCCGCGTGTCTTCTGTGATGCCGGCAGAGGTAAATATCGATGCAGTCAAGCTGCAAACAGCATTGGAACAGTTGCCTAAGCTGTTTCCACGTCTATATTGCTGCCTGATCGCCCGTCACGGCCATATCGCAGCGGAACAATATTACAACGGCGGAGAGCCGGAAAGACTGAATGATTTGCGGTCGGCCACGAAGAGCGTTCTATCATCCTTAATCGGTATCGCGGTACACCGCGGTGACATGCCGCCGCCAGATCAGCCAATTCTCCCCTATCTGGAAGAAGACATGCCCGTTCGCTCAGTAACCGATGAAGGATGGCGACGCCTTACGTTTCGACACCTGCTCACGATGACATCAGGTCTGCATTGGCAGACAGGCAACAGACTGGGGGAACGCTGGATCCACCGCTTCCATAATAGTTCGAGCTGGCTTCGCTTTGCGTTGCGGCTTCCAGTCCAGCCCGAACGGCATGGTCAGTTCCAATATCGCAGCATCGATTCCCACTTGCTGTCCGTGTTGCTTACCCGTTGCACCGGCATACGCGCGGACGAATATGCCGCGCGCCACCTGTTCCGTCCCCTAGGCATCCCGCAATACCGCTGGGACTTGTCACCAGACGGCCACGCCGCAGGTCATATCGGCCTCCATCTGACGGGAAGAGACATGCTTGCCTTCGGCCAGCTCATCCTCAACGAAGGCCAATGTCTTGCAGACAGCATGAATGAAGGAGCCCCTTCATCTACAGCCGTCATACCTCTGGAGTGGATACGCGAATCACTTCAGCCGCACGTCACCGGTCTGCCGGCATTCGGCCATTATGGATATCAATGGTGGGTTCATCAGGTTGGTTCGCATGATGCGGCCTGTGCTATAGGGCATGGCGGACAGCTAATATATGTCATTCCCTCCCATGCATTGACCGTTGTATTTGCAAGCAATCCACGGGTATGCCGCTGGCGGCATCCGAAGCGTTGGCTCGAAGAGTGGCTGCTTCCTTCCTGCCGTTAGCTTGCACAAAACAGGCTGCATAAGGCGTATTGCATATAGCAGCGTCCATATAATCTTTTAACATGACCGTAATGTAGGTTTGCTGGAAACACTTGTAACCCCGCGTTATAATGGTACAAGCAGGAAAGGGGCGTTCACGTTTGAAAGGGATTCGCGCGCTAGGCTTAGGCCGGGATATTGTACTGCTGGCCGTTATTTTATTTTTGGTGGAGTTTGTACGTGGAGCAGCATTGGTATCGTTCATGCCAATTTACGGAAAAGACGTGCTGCATATTAGCTTGGCCATTATCGGAACGGCCATCACCGCGCATTATTTAACAGATACCGTTCTTAAGACCGGAATCGGCTATTTGCTTGATCGGCTATCCGCCCGGCTCATCATAAATGTCGGATTGCTTATATCGCTTATCGGCGTTGCTTTGTTCCATTTTGGGGAGAGTAATTGGATATTTATCGCTGCCGCTGCGCTGTATGGAGTCGGCATCTCTCCGGTATGGATCGTCTGCTTAACCAAAGTAAAAGAAGAGCAGCGAGCCGCCCAGATGGGCTTTCTCTATATGATATGGCTGGTCGGCATGGGTGCCGGGCCGGTTGTGCTTAATCTTTTGATGGATTACCGTCCCGAGCTGGCATTCTATCTCATCGTCAGCCTCGCCGCGATCGCTTGGCTGCTCAGCTTCTTCATCCCCGGCGGGAAGCAGACCGATTCGAGCGTCAACACCGTCCCATTCAAGGAACAGTGGGAAGCACTGCGTGTCAAGCTGAAGGCGATGAAGCCGCTTCTTCCGGGAATGATACTACAGACGTTAGGTGCCAGCATGCTGGTGCCGATACTGCCGACCTTCGCTTCGGATACGCTCTCGCTATCAAGCAGCCAGTATTCCGTGCTGCTCTTGCTTGGAGGCGGCTGCACAGTGCTTGGACTTGTCCCGATGGGCAAATGGTCCGATAAAGTCGGGCGCAAACCTTTCCTCATCACGGGATTCGCCATTTTTGGACTGACGCTTGCATCGTTGTCGTTGCAGCCTTCCACACTTGTCGCCTATGGGTTAGCTGTCGTGCTCGGTTTATCGTATTCTGCCGTGCTGCCAGCGTGGAACGCGCTGCTCGCACTTTATGTGCCGCCTGGCCAGAAGGGGCTTGGCTGGAGTCTGCTCTCCACTGTGGAAGGCATTGGCGTGCTCATCGGACCAGTCGTTGGCGGCGTGCTTGCCAGCGCATTCTCGGCTGCGACCGTCGTATGGATTAGTGCTGGTCTCTTTGCCATTATTGCGCTTGTCTATACACTGTTCCCATCGCGCTGGTTCGCAGAGCGATAGCAACCTTTTGCATATATACACGTAATGCCTATGTAACAGATTAGACGCAAGCCATTTAATGAGGTGATTGATGTTGTGGCAGTGGCTGCATGATATGATATCCATGCTCAAGCATCTGGATATGAAGCAAGTTGAAAGCTTGCTTGAGCAATACTCGAACTTAGGACCTTTGCCAGGTATTATACTTCCACTGGTGGAAGCATTTCTGCCTTTTCTTCCACTTATCGTATTTGTGATGGCTAACGCTGCTGCATACGGGCTATGGCTCGGTTTCTTGTATTCATGGATTGGCGTGTGCGCGGGATCGTGCATTGTATTTTGGATCGCACGCAAGTTCGGGGGACGATTCGGGATGTATATTCAGAAACGTATGCCTTCGTCTCAACGTTTTTTTAACTGGATGGAGGAAAAGGGCTTTACTCCGCTCTTTATTTTGTACTGCTTCCCATTTACGCCTTCCTCACTCATCAATATTGCGGCCGGCATCAGTACGGTTCCGTTCCGCACGTTCATAATCGCGGTAATGTCAGGCAAGTCAGTCGTCATTTTCCTGATGGCCTTCATCGGCCACGATTGGCAGGGATTCATTCATCAGCCTTGGCGGATTGCTATCGCGATACTCCTTTTGGTCTTGTTATGGCTCGGGGGCAAGAAGCTTGAATCGCGTTATCAACTATAAGCAGGGATGCTATTAACGCCGCTAATCGTTGATGGCGTGAAGGATATTTTCTCGGCAACAGGGCAACTTATGCATACACAGCCTGCATTGACCCTTTCAGCACCATGAGCACCTGAAATGTTTCCAAAGGAAAGGAGCAACTTACCCGTATGTCGAAGGAAAATCAGAAGATGCATCCGATATCACGTGATCGTGTGGAAGTAGATGGGATATATGCGAACGAATGGGGACGCGAAGAGGTGCTGCATCGCGACCAGACCTTTCCTTCTGATCCGCAGCTTGGGGCGACGGAATGGGAACTGAAGCAGTTCATGTTCGATAATCATCATGACGGTCAGACCGATCCTCGGCTCGTTCCGAAGGCGGAAGACAAGGAAGAGCCTCCGAAGCAAACACATCCGCGTAAGCACCAGGATCGCGGAGATAAGTAAACTGTTTCATTTTCTACCTGAAAAAGGTCGATCGACAGCAATAGGGGGCATTTGAGCCCCCTATTGTCGCGCTCCATACTCCATTGACCTGCACTTTTGCAGTTTATCGTAACTTTTTCACCGGACTTCTAAAGCATACGCCGAATCCGTTCGGCCAATTCTCCGGCAAATCCTTCCGCTCCGAGCATCCTCCACTCTGTATTCGTTAATCGAAATGTAGTGAAGCTTTCATCTGTGGCTGCCACTTCGTTCAACCAACCTGCAGCGCTCCTCGCCGAGCGGTCAATCTGAATAAGCAGACCCAGTTGCTGTTCCGTTCCAAGAAACACCATTTCAAGTTCATCCAAATCTCCGCGAAAGTAACTGGTAGGCACAAATTCAAATTCCTGAACAAACGGATATCTCCCCCCAAGACGAGGCGCGTACTCGCATTCCGCTTTCCGCAAGCGGAATCCAAGGCGGTTGACCGCATCGATGACGATGCTTTGCTCCACACTCGGAATGAGTTCAATCCGGTCATTGTCCGTTGGATCCAACGCGCTCGTCATATCCAATTCTGTCTTGAGCCAGACTGGCGTATTGTCAATGCTTAATGGGGTCTGCGGCGGCAGCACAATCGAAAATGGGACGTCTCTCGTCTCGTTGGCATCAATGGTAAATGCCTCGCTGATGTCGTACCGCTGCAATTCGCAATGAATGCATTGCCGAATGCAATCAGCTTCACGGGTATATTGCGTCATGAGCAATATGCGAATTCCCTCCATGTGTTGAGCGCCTTGGCCACCGCGTATCTTGACGACGCCGCGCACCTCTTCTCCCGGAGCATAACGCCCCCGCTCAAGCATCGTGTCAACCTTGGCCGCACCGATGCCGATGCTCGTTAAGAAACGGTTGAACATGGACATGTCTATGTTCCCCTCCCCTGAACTCTTCACCAACATATATGAGTGAAATTGGAAAATGTTTCCCCTTCATCCATTCGACGGATACACATTTTTTCCCTGCTATATGAAATGTACTTCCTTACAAATAGTTCACGCAAACTCTATTCATTTTGTTATTATGAAAGAGCGACAAATCAATGTATACAACGAGTTTCATTCAAATATGTCCGTATGAAACGTCTATGATTCGGCTAACATGGGAGAGATGGAATATTGATGTTGTTTGTAGTAAATCGAAATGCAGGGAACGGGAAGGGAATACGGGTATGGCGTGAAATCGAAGCCCGTCTCCAACGGTTCGGCACCTCCTATACCGCTTGTATTACTGCTACCGCGGAAGAAGCCGGATCACGCGTTAGAATGCATATCGATCGTCACCCTCGAACTTCGGTCATCGTCATTGGCGGAGATGGAACTATACATCGTCTATTGCCCCTCTTAACAGGCACAGAAGTCGCACTGGGCGTTATTCCTGCCGGTTCGGGCAATGATACGGCGCGCGGCTTCCATTTACCCACTGAACCGTTAAGCGCATTAAATACAATATTGCATGGACGACGCCGTATCGTCGACCTCATACAACTGAACGGAGAATGGACGTTGACGGCGCTCGCCACAGGCTTTGACGCTGACGTCGCAGAAGCGGTCAATCGGAGCTCCTATAAGCGCTGGTGCAACCGATTGGGCTTAGGTTCGGTCGCTTATTTACTAGGTGTGGTGGAGACGCTCTCCAGATTCAAGCCTGCCGATGCGAGTGTGCGCGTCAACGGTATAGATCACCATTACAAAGACGTATGGTTGACGGCGATTGCCAACGTTCCCTCCTATGGAGGAGGTATCCGGATATGCCCTCAGGCAGCTCCGGATGACGGGGAGTTGGACATCTGCATCGTACATGGATGCAGCCGCCGGACACTGATGCGTCTCTTCCCGACCGTCCTTACAGGAAAACATGTGGGATTGCCCTATGTCACCATGCTGCGCGGACAAGAGGTGCATATCGAATCCTCCATCCCCCGGGTCACTTATGGAGACGGAGAACGCTCGGGAACGACGCCGCTGCATGCCGCTATTGTACCGGGAAGACTGCAGCTGCTTGTGCCGCCGAAAGAGTAGCCCAGTCACACTTAGCTGCCCTCCGGACGTACGGCACCAACCATTATTCCTTATATTGGAACGTGGAATAAGCCGTTTCTGAGTAATAAATCGGGGTAAGTATTATGTGGAACATTTTGAACGAGAAAGGGGCAACACCCAGTGGGAGAACCCAAAGTAAAAGTATTTTTTCAAGAATTTAAGCAATTCGCCATGCGCGGCAACGTCATCGATTTGGCAGTCGGTGTCCTGATCGGGACCGCCTTCAACAAAATCGTCACTTCTATTGTCAATGATGTAGTCATGCCGCCCCTCGGTGTATTGCTAGGCGGGGTGAACTTCAAAGATTTATTCATCAATCTTGATCCAGACCAGACACTTGCGAACGGCCAATCGATACAATCATTGGCACAGGCTCAGGAAGCTGGCGTGCCCGTCATCGCCTACGGGCAGTTCATCAATGTCATCATCGATTTCATTATCGTCGCTTTCTCCATCTTCCTTATCGTCAAGGGTATCAACGCCATGCACCGTAAGAAGGAGCCCGAAGCACCGGCAGAACCGGCAACGAAGGATTGCCCATATTGCTTGTCCAAAATACCGAAAGAAGCGGTACGCTGCGGACATTGCACGTCTATGCTGAATGAGGCTGAGGCAAAAGCATAAGCAAGCTTATTCGCAAACTGACGACCGGCGCGGTTCAACAGTTCTTCCCAATGGGCAGAAATCCGTAATCTAACATAAAAAAGGCCTTCCAACTGCTGTACAAGCTAGTACGAGCAGGTGGAAGGCCTTTATGTTATGGGCATGACGTCCGACGTTACATCGGTCGATTCGGCTTGCTCATCAACTGTTCCGCAATGGCACGCAGATGCGCGTCCGGGGTGAATGTTTCCTCCCCCATATCAAGTTTCTTGACGCGTATTTCCTCGACATCGCTTCCTGCGCCACGGGGCAGGAACACGAGGCTGTCTTCATCCTCACATGCAACATCATACCCCATGGAGCTGAACATCTGCTCTAAATCAAGCGGGGATGGTTTCTCTCCCTCAGGTGTCATGACCAAGCCGCGAAGCTTAGCAACATCCCCTGCGCCGTGATGAACGACTTCAAAATGTACGATGCATTCCATTCCGTGTCCTCCTCATTACTGTCGCTTAGCTCGGTTCCTATATAAGAGGATATTCAAAAAGTTAAGGTTGCTGTTCGAACATTTATATAAGTCGATAGCTTATCCGAAAGCCTTGCAAACCATACACTGATTTCCAATATGCCATGGCCTGGCAAAGCGACGCTGGTGTTGTATCCTATATTACGGAGCACATCTGCCTTCGTTGCAGGAACTTGTTGTAACTTTCACAAATGTCGCCAATTAGTCAAAATATTTGTGTATGACATGTTCAAATCGCTCTCCGAATGTCCGCCTCAGATCCAGTCCCATCTCCTGCTCCAATTCATATAGCACGATGTCCTGTACAAATCGGCCGAGCACCAAATTTGTCACGGCGTCATGTTCCGTCAGCAGCGCCTTGGTGGCCAATCCTTCACCACGGGCACCGATAAGCGTTTCTTTGCGATCGATAACGAACGCGAAGTGACGTGATTCACTCTGTATTCTGGATTCATCTGTACCCGCTTGCATCCGAATGAGCTTTCTTCCTTCCGCATCTGCATCGACGATAGACCACAGCACTTTCACTCCGCGCGCCTCCGCCAGCTCCAGTTCCTCCCTCAGCACAGCGGCCTCTTCTGGCCATACATCAACGATAATTTCCCGTTTTGCTTCGTGAAGCGCCCGCTTGATCGTTTCGTTAACGGCCCGCTCCCCTTCCACACTGTAAAAGGAAGTTTCATCCACTTCGGTAGCTGGCATATGATGCTTGACATAGCGAAGTGATGACTCCAGCCGGGATGCTAAAATGCGCGTAAGTTCTTCGGGCTGCAATGCAGCGTAATAAGACGGTTCGCCGTCTTGATGCAAAATAAGCCCTTGATCGACTAACCTCTGCAATGCAGCATACACATTGGACCGGGACACACCTAACTTCTTTGCTACTTCATATCCAGTCATCGCCCCTTGCTCGGATAGGCTGACGACAATCTTCGCTTCCATTTCCGTAAATCCGAGCGAGCGTAAATGTAAAATGAGTCCTTCCATAAGACTGCCTCCTATAATCCTTGCGAGTCTTTCTCTTAGCAGGGTACGAGGCTGTCCACCCAACGTTTCCCCAACATCTATTGTATCGCAGTTCGTTTCCAGTTTCATCGAAAAAAGTCGCAAATTGTCGGTTGTATCATGCAAAAAGAGGAGCCCCGCAGCATTTATGCTCTGCCTCAGACTCCTCTGATCAACGAATTGAGCAATTATAAATCTTCTAAATAGAGAGCGTTCCTCTTATACAAAGGGCGTACCGCAGCGTTCACACCATTTCGCTTCCACATCCGCATAGCTGTTGCAATTCGGACAGCGACGGATCGACAGCTCCCCATCAGGTCCAATGGGAAGACGGCGGCCGCCTACTGTGACATTCAGATCCCGTTTTTTGTGAGCTTCCTCGTACATAGGCTTGACCATGTCAGCCGAATGAGGCTTCTCCGCATTCGGTTGGGGGGGATGGGATGATTTGTACGTATAACGTTCCGGTTCATCCTCGTACACATCAAAATCGGGAGCTTGATATGCCTTCTCCTGCGAATAAAAAGGCTCATATCGTTCGTCATCTTCTACCTCCACGAACGATGGCTTTTTCATTTGTATAATCAATTCTTCCTGCTCCTCATCCTCCTCTAGGAGCGGAGCAGGTGGTTCAGGCAATTTACTTCCGCACGAAGAACAGAATTTAGCAGTAATCGGAGCGATCTCGCCGCATTCACATCGCTTCTCATGTCGAAGCTCACTCGTCTTCCATTCCAACTGCTTGATCTCTTCTTCGAGCGCCAAATTGGATTTGCCGATCTCCATAATGTCCGATTCGGCTATCGTTAAATCATTCTTTTTATAAGCATCGTATACAAGTTCTCCAATGTTATAAATGTTGCTCTCGATTTCCTTACGACGGGCCGTAATTTGGGCTTGAATCCGATTGATTTCCATTACATTTTGCGCTTTTTCCGATGCCTTGGAGGCACCCTCTTTTAATTTTTGAATCAGGCGGTTCATCTTAAAGCCCCTCCTTTCACATACCACGTAGTTGACACAGCTTCTCGGCACTCTACTCAATTACATATGCCTGTAAACATATACACTCGATGATATGAATCGAAACTTCCCCTTACCCCTTTAAGAGATATGTATGTTTCCTTTTTTGATACGCGTATTAGGGCCAACATGTTGCGCAAAACTGCCATTGTCCTACAACAACGTATGCATCCGTGCAAAAAAACATGTATACCATGTCCGATCCCACTCAAGTTATAATAGAGACTGCCGCTGCAATACGGATCACTGCCGTGGCGTTCCACACCGAATTGAAACAAGTTAACATAAACGCGAGTTCAAAAAGGTCAATTTTCAGCACCGGGAAGGTTGTAAGAACTCGAAGAAGGAGGAAGCGCTGTGTAGGCAACTACATGAGCACCTGAAATGTTTCCAAAGGAAACATACTTCGGAAGCATAAGCTCCTCAAGAGTGATTGCAAGATTCGATGTCGAGTGACTTCATAGGATGCTTCGTGATCAAAAGGGAACTTTTTGAACAACCTCTATTAGCATATTTCTATCATAAAGGAGATGCACGACATTGACCACTCCCACTTCATCAAGTCCGGCAGCATCCCATTGGCGCACTCGTCCCGTCGGAGCCTTGAAGGAGCGCGCAATTCCTGCTGCCGATCAAGTTGCCCCAGCCGCGCAGAACAAGAACGGGAGAACAAGGAACGATGACTCGTTCTTCACCGCTCTTGCGCAACAGGGAATCCATCTGCATGAAGCACAGCGGCATGCCGTACGCCACGACGAGGGCCCGCTGCTCTGTCTTGCCGGTGCTGGTTCCGGCAAGACGTCGGTATTGACGGCGCGTGCGGCTTATCTTATGGCGGTGCGGGGCGTGAAGCCGGAGGCGTTATGGCTGGTTACGTTCACGAGCAAAGCCGCACAAGAAATGCGCACGCGGCTTGCCCGGCTCCCCGGCGTAACTGCCGCCATGGCGCGGCGCGTGCAAGCCCGCACCTTCCATTCCTTCGCGCTCGTGCTGCTGCAGGCGTATGCCCCGCCATTCAAGCTGATGGCGGAAGAGCGGATGCGCCACGGCATGATGAAGCGTGTGCTCCGGGAGCTCGGACTTCATGATCAGATGCAGGCGGAGACCGTGCTCGCCGCGTTGTCCTCATTGAAGTCACGCCGCACCCTGCCAGTGGAATGGCACCCACAGGATATCGGTGAGCGGGATATGAAGCGGGCGATGCTCCGCTTCGAAGAACAGAAAGACAATCAAGGAGGCAAAGACTTCGACGACTTGCTGCTGGACACGCTGCGCCTGCTGGAAGAAGACAAGAACTTGCTGCAACGCCTGCGACGCCGCTTTCAATATGTAATGGCCGATGAGTTTCAAGATACGACGCCTGTTCAATACGAACTACTTCAACTTCTATCCGATGAGCATCGCAACTTGGCGGTGTTCGGTGATGACGATCAGACGATATATACGTTTAATGGGGCGTGCCACCACTATATCACCGGCTTTCAAAAACGGTATCCCGATGCAAAGCAGATTACGTTAAATATTAATTTCCGTTCAACCGCTCCCATCGTCGGGCTCGGGAACGCCATTATCGCTTGCAATCAGGAACGTCTGCCTAAGCTTATGCGCACTCCGGTCGGGTTGCATGTAAAGACCAAGCACATGGAAAATATGACGGATGGCTCAACAGAAGGCAGTGAGGTGGTCACCCCTCTCTATCTTCGACCACGGGACGCAGAGGAAGAAGCGCAGCGCATTGCGGGACAGATACAAGCCTCCGTTGCGAATGGACAGCATGCTTGGCGTGACTTCGCAGTGCTGTACCGGACCGCGAACACAAGCCGGGCGCTTGTAGAGCATTTCACGATGCAGGGCTTACCCTTCCGCCAATTCGGCGCGGAGCCGCTCTTCTACGATCATAGCCAGGTGCGGCCGTTGATCGACCATTTACGGCTCGCCTTGGAACCGCGCAATATGAATGCTATGGAAAGCGCAGTTGCTGCGTTATATATATCACGAGAGGCGGGAATGCGCGCTATCCGCGATGGCGAACAACAGAAAGCGAAGAAATATCCGCTCATCCATCTGCAATATTGGATGCAGTTGGCCGAATTCCAGCGGGACGCCATCAAACCCCGCATCAAGCTGATTAAGAAGCTCGCTGCTATGAAGCCTCATCATGCCATCCGGGAGATGCGGCGCGAATTCTACGATAAGTTTACGGCAACCCTATCCGGTGAGAAGGCTACCGCTCATCAGGAGGGCGCGGCGGATACGCTTGAAGAGCTTGAATCTTCCGCCCAACGCTTTGATTCCATCGACGCTTTCATTCGCCATATCGACGTTCTGAAGGAACGATACTTGGCGATGCATCCGGAGCATGCGGCTCAACGGGCGTTCCAGTCCGACAAGACTGCAGGACAGAGTAGTACAGAACGTCGCTTCACCGACCCTCAGGAGGATGTCATTACGCTCATGACGATTCATCGCGCCAAAGGGCTGGAATTTCCAGCAGTGTTCCTTATCGGCGCCTCAGACGGCATTCTGCCTCACCGCACTGCGCTGCGCAAGGAGACGCCTCCAGACCGACAGGCCTCGGCACACGCCGCAGCGATATCGCCAGACGGGGTGAAGGAAGCGCTGCTTGAAGAGGAGCGCCGGTTAGCCTATGTTGCGGTCACCCGGGCCAGGAATTGGTTGTATATCAGCTCCCCCGCCGTCGTACACGGACAGAAGGCTGAAGTCAGCCGATTCGTGCGCGAGGCATGGGGAGAAGCCGTGGCTTTGAAATAGGCACCCTGTTTCCGTTACAATAGAAATAGAACAGATGTCTTGCTGGTGGACGTATAGAAATAATCGCATTTACAATACCGTACCAATTGAGGGGATACACATGTCGATGACAGAAATGATCAAGAAGCAGTATGAGCAAGTGAAGCAGCTGCCAACATTGTATCAATTAGCTCTAGAAGAATTGGAAACGAAGATTAAAGTCATTCAAGCCGAGTGGAAAATACGAAACGGATATGCGCCATTCGAACATATTAAGACGCGTCTGAAGGAGCCGAACAGCATTTTCAGCAAGCTGCAGCGCAAGGGCTATCCTTTAACGCTGGATTCCATCGTTAACCAAATTTATGACGTAGCTGGCATGCGCATCGTGTTCGCTTTTATCAAGGATATTTACATGGTTCTGGATCATTTGAAGACACGTGACGATATTCGCATCGTAGAAATCAAGGATTATATCGCTAATCCGAAGCCGAACGGATATCAGAGTCTGCATGTTATCGTTCAAGTTCCGCTCGTACTGTTTGATGATACGCGCTGGATTTATATAGAAATCCAAATGCGCACGCTGGCGATGGATTTCTGGGCCAGTATGGAGCACATCATCTACTACAAGTTCGAGCAGCAGGTTCCACCGCATGTAACCCAAGAATTGACCGAGGCCGCCAAGGCTGTCGATGAACTGGATCGCAAAATGCTGGATCTCCGCAAAGAGATTCTGTCTTACAATAGTGAAGATTGGGTGCAGAGCATTCAGGGCGGACTATCGATTGAGAAGGCAAAATAGTCTCTTTTCTATTTTCTACTGGGACGTGTTATGGGAATCCCTCCGTAGTCACGGAGGGGTTGCCATGCGCGTCTCCACCATTTCCCCTGCTTTTTACCCCTATCGCGCTAATGTTGTCACATACATCCCGAACGGCTTGCACCGTCTCTTTTTTTATATGGAACGCTTGACACATAACTTTCGTACTGGTATACAAACTGATAGTAAGAAGAAAGCGGGTGAATTGCTGTGAAAAAACGCAAGCTGCTGCGAATCGGAAACAGTTACGGCCTTATTCTTCCCAAAGAAATTTTAAGCAAATTACATGCTCAATACGGGGATACATTCGAGATGGAAGTAAAGGAACAGACCGGGGAGCTAATCATTCGTAAAATAAGACATGCCGAGTCCGCCTATAGACCTACACCGACACGCCCTCCGTTAACGTCCTAATCTCTACGCATTTCCTAGATCCCCCATCCGCAATTCCAGATGATTCAAGACGTTTACATGAGAACCACTCAACTTGGTTAGTCATTACCTATTATTCGGTGTAACCGGTTACCAGGCGATTGGATAAAAAATGGACGGATTACATAACTTAATCGTGACGCTGGAGCACGTGGTTACCCATGTCTTCAGCGTCCCATCGTTATCATTTCTGGAATGCTAAGGAGGACCACGCCATGGCCAAGCCGGATAACCGCGCAAACAACGCAGTGCGTCAACAGCATGTCATCGACAATACCGTACAGAAGCTGCATCAGACTGATCAGTATTTGTCAGAGCATGCCGATGAAATCAGTGTAACGGAACGAGAAGCGCTTCAAGCAAAAAATGAACGCCGCCGTTCCAGTATTGAAGGGTTGGCCGAAGAGCGCCGCGACGAAATCTCGGATGCTCAGTCGTAGTTCACACCGGATGAACACAGGAATGATACGTAAGTAGAGACGGATATACATCCTTGTCCTTCCCGGATGAACCGTGTCTGCTAAGATGAATCGGCACTTGCACAAAGTGAAGCCGCTCCGGCCCGATTCATATCAGAAGAGCCCGAAGCTAGCTTTGTCCGCTAAGCTTCGGGCTCTCATATTATCGAAATGAATATAACCGAAAAATTATTGCAAAAACTGCTCCAGCGTCGTTCCCTGCTTATAAATCTCTTCTGCAGCGTCCTTGCCTACATAGCGGATGTGCCAAGGCTCGTACACATAACCGGTAATGCCCTCCCCATCCTTCGGATAACGAATAATAAATCCGAATTCATGCGCATGCTCGGCGAGCCACTTCCCTTCTGTCGAATCACCGAACTCTTCTTCCAATACGTTATTTACGCTCGGACTGGACACGTCAATCGCCAACCCCGTCTGATGCTCGCTCGTTCCCGGAATGGCACTTACACGAGAGGCGTATTCTTCACCCTGCGTGTCCACATAGTGATTAAAGAGCGACTTCTGCCGCTTATAGGAACGATAACCGGATACCGCATTGAGCGTAATGCCATCCTGTTCCGCCTGGGCAAATAACGACTCTAATGCATCGGCTGCTTCCTTGCGGAGGTGCCGCTTCTCATGCTCTTCTGCAAAAGAGAACTTCACATTCGGTTCAACTAAATCAGATGGCTCGTATCCATCTGGCAAATAGCGTTGTTTGTTCACCACGACCATAGTGGAGTCCGCGTTCGTAACGACCGCTTTCCCATCCGTCTCTTCCGTCGTAGCCGCTAACGCATACTGGGATTTCATTTGGGCCACCGCATCCTGCTCCGTTTCGTTCGAAACGTTTTCTCCAGAATCGGTATCATTTTCATTTCCTTGTTCCTTATTTTGTGACGGCGTCAGTGCCGGATTAACCTGTTCTTGTCCGGATTGTGCAGAAGTTCCTTCCGCAGCTTTGTTGTCAGCCGCCTGACAGCCGCTGAGCAATATCGCCGTGCCCATAGCAAAGACGATACACTTGGCCGCCATTCCGTTCTGGCTCATGTCATATTCCCCTCTCCCAGTCTCGTATTGATAGACTGAGAGTCTATTATATCGTAATTCATAGTCTATTACGAATAGGCGCACAGCAATGATAAAGCAACAATATTATCTATATTTGACTGCATATCTTGTAATAGATTCTATCAAAGGGAGGCGAGCTCATAAGCAACTGTATCGCCATCTCAGCTCCGCCGAAAGTAGATGCCGAATCCAGCAGCAGGAACAATTGCTCCATACAAAATACACCTCCTCTAAATCGTTGCCTGCGATTTAGGGAGGTGTATTTCCATCGTCATTATACCGTAACGGCACCTTTATCGACAGAAGTGTCATGGCCATATTCGATGTCATCGTCCGCATCGCGATTGAAAGCTTCACGGTCGAACTCTCCTTCGCTCTTTCCGACCAACAGAGAAGCTACCGTCGTTCCAGTCGCGTTCACTGCCGTGCGCGCCATATCGACAATAGCGTCTACACCAAGCACGAGCGCAAACCCCTCTAGCGGAAGTCCCGCTTGAACTAAGACAACCGTCGTCGAGATCGAAGCCGGGCCAGGTACGCCCGCAACACCGACAGAAGCGATTGTCGCTGCACCGATGATGAGCAAGTAATCGGCAATGTTCAAGTCGATGCCATACACGCGGGCGATGAACACGGCCACAATCGCTGGATAAATGCCCCCGCAGCCATTCATGTTAATCGTGGCACCGAGCGGAGCAACGAAGCTCGCAATTCGTTCGGACACCTTCATCCGCTTCGTAATGACTTCCAAATTCACTGGCAGCGTCGCATAGCTGCTGCGGGTCGTAAAGGCGACCGCCATCGTCGGATAAGCCTTCTTGAAGAAGCGAATCGGGTTGACGCGGGCACCGAAGGTGACCAGCGATCCGAACGTCACGATCATATGAATCAAGCACGCGACATACACCGCGATAATGAACCAAGCCAATTCTTTCAGCGTTGATAATCCATACTTGGCTGACATCGCCGTCATTAATCCGAGTACTCCATATGGTGTAAGCTTAATAACAAACTTCGTGACACGGAACATAATATGTGAAAAGGATTGGAAGAAGGCTCTCATCGGCTGTACCCTATCCGGATTGCGCAGCCCTTCTAACGTAATCGCAACTGCAATAAAGGCAGCGAAAATGATAACCGGGACTACTTTTCCCTGAGCCATCTCATTCACCGGATTGGACGGAACCAAGTCGAGCAGCACTTGCTTGAATGTCGGAATTTCGCGTTGTTCAAAGTTTTGCGCCGCTTCCGTACTTTGCGCGATGCCAGAGCCTGGGTCGATGACCAACGCCGTGCCGAGACCAATGACGGCGGCTATCGCGGTCGTAATAAGAAAGAGCGCAATGGTCTTCGTTCCGAGCTTCTTCAGCACGTTCGGGTCTTTGACCGAGGTGATGCTCGTAATAATGGTCGCAAAGACGAGCGGCATAACGACCATTTTAATGAGGCTGACATAGATTGATCCCAAAATGCTGATGTCCGCAGAAGCAGGTCCGAATATGGCTCCAAGCGTCAAACCGAATGCCATTGCCAGCAGCACTCGAAGTCCGAAGCCGACTTTCTGTTTAGCGAGCCACCAGAGTACGATAACGAGCAGCAATGCAGCTCCCCAACTCGCATAGACGTTCCAGTCCTGCAGAGTAATCCAAGATTGTTCCTTCATGGTTATGCCCCTCCGCATGTTTGTCTTATAATTCCTACTTGTTTAATAGGTATTATAGAAACGGGGACGGTTATCGTCAACCCTTTTTTTCGCGCTGACGCTTCCGTCGCCAATCAGGTCCTATTTTGTTTCATGGTTCACATTCAACCTTCTCAGAGCTTCCCGCCGGCTAAGCGGCATCAGATCATGCTCCTCCACATAAGCCAGCACCTATTCCGAATTCGTCTTCGCATATTCACGCAGCACCCAACCAATAGCCTTCTGAAGAAAAAACTCCTTATAGTTATGATGCGCCTCGATGGCCCGCCTAAGCAGACCGGTATCTGTCTTGCTTTTGTACTTGAGTTGGAACAAGATGCCCGTGCGGTTAAGTCACATGTTATTGGATGTTATCCAACGCTCGGCGCGCGCTGCCCAAGCGTCCGGGTAACGGCTCATCACTCCCCCCACCGTACATGTCGCCAATCCGTCTGCGGTGTCCCACCACGAATTCGCCACGATAAAGCGCTCTATTCGATGTATATGTGATAAATCGAAAAACTTCACTCCGCCTTCGAGCAATCCCATCGCGATATAGGCAAACTCCCGTTCCTCCTGCACCCACAACTCCTCGGCCGCGTGTAATATTTCCTCGGCTGTTGTGGGCTTTTCCCAGTCACACATGCGGTACTGCATTATCGAAATAAAAAAAAGCCGTCTCACCGTCTTGAAAGACGAATGAGACAGCCTGTATATTATCGTTGTGGCATCATCGTTGACGTACAGCTGAGGCGGCGTTGAACACAGTTTGCTTATCTCCTTCATAAATGACGGCGGATTTCGCCTTGACGGTGTCATTTCCGTATACTGCATCCTTGTCCGAGAAATTGGCGACCACTTTCAGATCGGAGCCGTACTCTGCGGACTGCACCAACCGATCTGGGGACAGCACCTGGAACGCTGTCATCTCCTTCGTCACAGCCTTGGCATGGAAGGGCGACCATACCGCCAAGTAATCTGTGATCATCTTTTTATGGCTCTCCCATTCTTCCTTATCGAGATGATAGAGCGGAGGCACGTTGTACAGCAACTCATACAGCATGCGTTCGGCGGCCTCGTCCTTAATTTTGAGACTGCCCCACTCCCAATGATGGGTCGTTATCACCGAATCGTTGTAGACTAGCTTGAACAGCGGCAATGTATACGCCGGGTCAACATAAACATGTTGATACAGCTCCTTGATCGGAACCTGCTTCGCATACCGTTCAGGAATGCCGCCCTGCGCTGACCAATATGCGCCTACATAATATGGGCTGTTCTTGTCTTCCCGCATATCCTTGTCGCTCCACTTAATGACCGGCGTCTCCAAGCCATGGGCAAAAGCGATAACCCTGCTTGCAAAGTCATTCCCGCCTTCTGAGCCGATGACCATATGCTTCTCCTTCGCGATATAATCCATCCGTTCGAGACGCGCATCCATATCCTGCTCCTGCGTCGTCACATGCCCCGGTGAATAGTCGTCATATATTTCCCCTGTCGCGTCACAATCGATGAACCAAGAGTTATACATGATGCCGTCCTGCAAAATACTATCCACGCGCTGCTTCACGCTCGGAAGCGATAAGGCAGGATTCAGCTTGCGCCCCCGATTAAGGAAGCCGCCGATTTTTTTGCCTTTCTCGTTCGTGATGGTCGCTTGTTCATAGAGTGAGTTATCTGAAAAATAAGCCGTATTCCAATCTTTATTTTCCTGTTTCTGAATGGAGTGATAGGAATCGTACGGTCCAATCAAGTAACCTAGCTTGGCAGCCTTCTCGACAAAAGCCGGATTCATTAGCCCATCTGCCCAGTTCGGCAGACCAATCCACGCCTTCGCAATTCCCGCTTGATGCATGTCCTCCACCAGCTCCGTCGAATGGTCACGCCCCCACTCCGAAGGATCGTCGACCGCTTCCTGGAATGCGCTCTTCAGCAGGTTCTTGTTGAACGCATACAGCTTCTGCTCACTCAGCTTGTCCACGCCATCGGCAATTGTCTTAAGCAACGCAGCATCTGCCGACTGAAACCGGTCGGGACGGTACAGCTGCTCCAGCTTTATCACCTGATTCAGCGCCTTCACGATGACACGCTTGTGATAGGCGTTCAGCGACTCCTTCTTCACCTCTTGCAGCACACTGTTCAACTCCTGCGCGCCATCCTCGGTGTAACGATCCGCGAGTTCCGCAATCCACGTCCAGATCGGGTCATTCAGCTTCTTTTTCATCGCTTGCCAACGAATGTTGCTATCCGTCAGCAACTGATTGTTCCACATATAAATATGCGGCGCCCCGTACAGCTTCTTGATTTCTGGATTGTCCTGCGCCTTCTCGGCCAGCGTCTTGAAGCCCTGCTTCTCCTGCACATACCCCCGGTACAGCTTCGCTATAGCGACAGGATCATTGTTCGTCACATAGAGCCTGAACCCATATTCCTTTTTCGGATTAATGGAAGGAAACTCATGGGAGAACGTCATGCCAATGTTCGATTCTGTGTCGAACGAGACCTCGTTGTTGAACGGATTCTCGACTATATAGAGGAGCGCGTAATGCTTCATATTCATGGCCATAAAGTTCATCGAGAACGACTCGCTCCACGTGAACGTCTCATCCTGCAAAAATTGCTTCCAATTCGGGTCGCTGCTCGGAATTCGTTTGCCTTCCCACAACGGGAGCATATAACTGTCCGCCTGTACGGTTGGCCATGCGAATTGTTCCGCACCAATCGATTGAATGCGAATGTTGAGATAGTCCTCCTTTTTTTCGATGATTACCTTCACCTGTTCTTCGGGATACGTCCATTCCATGCGATCGGCTTCTTTCTTCAATTCGGTGAAGTTGCGCCGCTTCATGGGCACGGACGCATGCTCCTTCACTCCGTCTCTGTCGATCACGATATCGAACGTTGCCGGGTCCACCTCATACGTAAAGTCGCTGTAAGGCGCCTTGACCGTCTTGGCAACCTGCGAAGCTGCCTCTGCCTTAACGGCTTCCTGTCCGCTGCAGCCGGTGAACATACTCAAAGCCATGACGGCCGCCAATATGGATAGTAATGTTTTTCTCATGTGTGCATGCCTCCTGTACTGATACTGAATGCATGCATCATCATAGCCGTTCTCTGTTACGCCAATGTGACAGGAAGAGTAAAATAAAATTCAATCATGCCTTCCGAAGCGCGGACACCGTATGGCGCATCGTGCTTCTGCATAATGGTTCTGACGAGCGACAGGCCAAGTCCGGTTCCGCTCAGCTGCTTGCTGCGTGATCGTTCCGCCACGCTGAACGGCTCCCAGATTCGCTCCAGCTCAGCTTCGCTCCACTCGCCGGTGCTGTTTTGGATACTGAATGTGAAGCGTGAGTCCTGCAGCCGCACCGTAATGTGAATATCCGTGCCTGAAGCATATTTGATCGCATTCGTAATCAAGTTGTTCAGCACGATCTCTATTTTGGCGCGATCGGCTATTACGTGCACCTGGCGTATGCCGCCGTCGTCTACTGCAACCGTCAAGCCTTGCTGCGTCATGGCTGCACGGTATTTGCCTACCGTCTCTGCCAACAGCTCCATAAAATCAAATGAAGTCATTTGATAGGTCTCGGCTTGAAGTCTGGACAGCTCTAACAAGCGCTCCACGAGCCGTGTCATATCGTCAGCCTGATTCTCGATTACCGTGGTGTAGGTTCCATCGTCTAAACCATCCTTTATGCCTGCCGCATATGCCTTGATTAGCGCGAGCGGTGTTTTGAGCTCATGCGAGATGTCGGAGATGAAGCCACGCAGATTCTCATTGCGGCTGTGCAGCTCCCGATGCGCCCGCTCCAGCTTGTCGCTCATCGCATTGACACTTGCCGCTAACGATTCAATCTCGTCACCGGTCTGGATATCAGCCTTGCGGAACGATAACTCGGCAATATCCTCGGCCGTCTCCTTCAGCTCGGCAAGTGGCCGAAGAATCCGCCTTGCCGACCAGGCTGACAGCAGCAAGGTCACGAGCAGCGCCCCGGCAGAGATGAACAAGGCGAACCGATTGACGATCTGGAGCGTCTCATCGGAATGGGCGACCGACTCCCCTATCGCGTACAGCTCGTTCTCCTTATTCATGAACGTGACGAGAAAGCTCGATTTCAGCTTCGCTTGACTGTATATTTTGTGAACCATTTCTTGCTGCGCTAGCTTCGCCACAGTGTCATCCGTAATCCAGAACTTGCTGAGCGTAATGCCTTTGCGGCCGAGCGCAAGCTTTACATTTTCATTCAGCTCGTCAATGTGCATCATGAACGGGACATGCACGATCGTTACACCATAAGCTTGTTCCAGCCGTCGGATATCTGACAACAGTTCATTTTCTTCCATCTTATCGAGCATCGCCGTCAGCTCAGCTAGGTTGGCCTTCTTCTGATGCAAATAATATTTGGGCAGCAAAAACGTATTGGCCAGATAGGTCAGCACCACCATCAGGCCAACGATGAGCGAAAAGCGGACAAATAGCTTGCGGCTCAGCTTATTCATCGTCTTCCATCGTCTCCTTGGGCACCTCGAGACTGTATCCCACTCCACGATGCGTCTTGATGAAATGCTCTCCTATCTTCTCGCGCAGCCTGCGTATGTGGGTGTCGACCGTACGGTCATCGCCGAAGTAATCGAAGCCCCATACTTGGTCAAGCAAGGTTTGCCGCGTTAAAATACGGCCTTTATGTTCAATAAACGTCTTTAGAAGCAGGAATTCCTTGTTCGTCGCCTGAATGTCCGTTCCGCCCTTATATATTTTGTAACCCTGCATGTCTACGGTCAGATTGCCTAAGCAGACGCCGTCCTCGACTTGAAGCAGCTTTTTGGCCCGCAGCATCAGAATGCGCGGATCGAACGGCTTGCGCACATAGTCGTCCGCCCCAGACTGCAGCGCTTTAAGCTCATCTTCCGCCTCACCTTTGGCTGTAAGCAGCAGCACCTTCGCGCCGCTGCGCTGCTTCATCTCCTTGCATATGTCAATGCCGCTCACCTTCGGCATCATCCAATCGAGAACAGCCAAATCGATAGCTTCGCTGTAGAACACATTCAACGCGGCCTCGCCGTCTGCGGCAATATAAGTCCGGAAGCCTTCCCGGTCGAAATATGCTTTTATAATGTTCAACATATGCGGCTCGTCATCCGCAATCAATATGTTCATCTAGTATCTCCTTGCTGTGTAGATGGCAATATGGATTTATGAATCCCATTTTATTTATGATACAAGAATTCATAGTGAATCCCAAACTGAACACAAACAAAAAGACAGCCGACATATCGTTCTGCTGTCCACGCAACCTTTATTCGTCGTAATCCAGGATAGGAAGGAGTATTCTGGTAGATTAGACACCGGATCGGACCAAGGTTATATTGAAATAAATGGAATTCATTGCGTGTTAGATATCCTAGGATTAGCCCCCTTAATCATTAACCATATTGAATACATTGACTCTTCTTCATGAACGAAATATTCTGTTCGTGCAATCACGCTTCAGACGTACGGTGCTCCACTTCATCCGCCCCTTTGCTTCATTCTCCCCATCCTTCAGGGGGCCGCACACTCAACGACGGCTCTAGTTATCTGTCATTATGAGCGACCTCTGCCTGGCATGGTATATACGAATCGGCAGGGACTCGTCCCCCTCGTCATCCCTCCTGACGATTTGGGAGAATGGACATAAGGACCATTTGCTGAGTACCCGACAATCTATTCTCATTCGAAGAGGAAAGGGGCTGCCATTCTGAATGCCATTCATTACGCAATCTGAATCATGGGGAGAGTGAACAAAAGGGGGAATCGAACAGGGTTGAGGAACCACGAATGCTAGTTTGCTAGTTTGGAGATGCGCAATGAAATGCGCAAACAGAAGAGGAAATCCGCATCAATCAGGTCCACACCGATTGACCGGGCTACGGATTTAGTCGGCTCATCCACACTCATTCCACAGCAAGCGATGAATATAGCCAGATCCACGTTACAAAATACAGTCCGCATACCGCTTAGCCGTTCAATCAGTATGTGGACTGTATAGATCGCTCATTTGAAATGTTCCGTAAGCGAGCCCAGTGGCGGATTGAAATCTTCGCCGAATAGTTCGAAATAGACGGTGTCGCCGATGCGCTCAACGACACGTGTGCCTGCTATCGTGGACTGATACGTCATATAGCAGGCCAGAGCGCGCTCCATCGCGTCGATATCGGCGGCGCTAAGCTTCTGCACGACATCGATACGCTCGGGCGCCGACAGCTTGAAGCGGAACGTGCCGTCCGCGTTCATGCTCGCTCCGCCCGGATCGGGCATCGCGAGGAATGCGAGGCGCTTCAGCGGCGCCGCCCCTTCGTCGCGCAGCTCCAGGAAGACGCGCTTCACGGCTGCGTGCGTGACGAGATGATCGTGGAAGCCGCTCATGCCATGAACGGCGTAGGTGACCACGACGTCCGGCTGGAGGCGACGAATGGCGTCAGCCGCCGCGCGCTCGACGATGCGGGGATCGATGTCCTGCAGCCCGCTGTCGGGCAGGTCGAGCACCGTCATCTCCGTCAAGTCGAGCGTCTTCGCCACCTCGATCATTTCCCGGTAGCGGACCTCGCCCATCTCTTCGATAGTGAGGCCGAGCTTGTGGCGCTGCGAGGTGGCGCCGCCCTTCGTCAAGGTGAGCAAGTACACTTCATGCCCCGCTTGGCGCTGGGCATGAATCGGGCCTGCCGGACCGAACGATTCATCGTCGGGGTGAGGAAATATATACAGAATCTTCGCCATGCATCATCATCTCCTTCACCCCTAGTATAAACGTTTGCCACACATTAGGAAGCGCCAATCCGCAGCCTACGCGCTGGACTGTCAGCGCCATGATCGAACAGTGGCCCCTACGCAACGTAGAGGCCACATGCATTAAAAATAGTTATTTTTTCAAATTGTCCCAAGCTTTTTGGAAGTCGTCCAGCATCTTGCCATTGTCCGACTTGCCTGCGATGTAAGCCTGGATGGCATTACCGAACTCTTGCGTGGCGCCGTCCGGATATTTGAACCAGTTCCAGCTAAGCACCTTGTTCTCTTGGCTGTACTTCATCACATCAGCCGCAATATCGCCGAGATCGTCTGCTGTCGCCGTAATCGTCGTCATCGCCGGAATGAATTTGAACTGCTTCGCAATATATTCCTTACCGATGTCGGAAGTGACCATCCAATTCAGGAATGTCTTCGCTTCCTCTTTCACCTTCGAATTTTTGTTCACGACCCAGTTGTTCGGAACGCCGACCAAAAGCTTGTCGTTCTTCGCGGCATCCTCATCAATCGGCATTGGCAGCACACCCAAATTCAAGTCAGGATTAATGCCATCGATTTGCACCTGCGTCCAGTTGCCTTGCTGCATCATCGCCGTTTCGCCTTTTGCGAACAGCGTAACTTGCGTATTATAGTCTGTCGTGAGCGGATTTTTGTTACCGTATTTAGCGGTCAAATCAAGCATTTTCACCCAATTTTCAAATTCTGCATTCCCTTTGAACTTCGCGCTTCCATCATTCAAGCCCTGGATGAAGGCATTCGGATCCGGTTGTTGTTGCGCAAAAGCCACGTTCAAGGTGTGAATACCTAGAATCCACCATTCCTGATACCCGTTCGCGAAAGGTGTGATGCCAGCGTCCTGCAGCTTCTTCGCTGCTGCATCCAGCTGCGACAACGTCTTTGGCAGCTCCGTAATTCCAGCTTTTTGGAATAAATCTTTATTATAAATGAAGCCATAGCCTTCCAGGTTCATCGGCATGCCGTACAGCTTTCCGTCCTTCGTCATCGGTTCTTTCGCGAGCGGAATGACATCCTTCACCCACGCCTCGCCCGACATGTCTTCCAAGTGCTCCATCCACGTCTCCATCTCTTGGAAACCGCCGTTATTGAAAATGTCCGGCGCGTCATTGGCCGCGAATTTAGCTTTCAGCGCTGCGCCATAATCGGCACCGCCGCCGACAGTCTGAATGTCCAGCTTAATATTCGGATGCTCTTTCTCAAATTCCGCCTTCAAGCGGTTAAGCGCCTCTGCGATTTCAACTTTGAACTGAAATATTTTAACTGTTTTGACTTCCTGTTTTCCTTTATCACCGTCTGCCGAACCCGTTGCATCACTAGAGCTGCTTTCCTTGGATCCGCAGCCCGCCAGCATGACGGATACTGCCAACAGCATAAGCATTGACCATTTTGCCATTCGTTTCATTCGAAAGACCTCCCTATCTGTGTACGTAACGATGTTGCTTCATTGTTGACATGCTAATCTTCTGATTCTGATATTATTTTCGGAACGCTGCATTCTTTCTTTGAACATTCCTTTTCTTCTATTGTGTTACAAGCTCAGTATAGCTTCCTTCGTGCAAACGTTTACACCGAGAGAATTGACCGAACAGGTGGAATTCATTGACCTCTGTAGCCACCTGTTCGAATGTGTACATCTTATTATCCTTTTACAGAGCCTGCCGTAATCCCTTCGATAATATATTTCTGCATCGCGAGGAAGAAGGCGACGATCGGAGCAATTCCAAGCACGAGCGCTGGCAGCGCCAAGTCCCACTGCTTCGTATATTGTCCGAAGAATGCGTATGTCGCGAGCGGAATCGTGCGATGCTCTGCGCTTTGCAGCATCAAGGACGGCAGCAGATAGTCGTTCCAAATCCATAAGCTGTTCAGGATGACAACCGTAACGAACATGGGCTTCAAAAGCGGAAACACGACGCGCCAGAATACGGCATACGGCGAGCATCCGTCCACTACCGCCGCTTCCTCAATTTCTACTGGCACAGATTTCACAAATCCGTGGAAGAGGAAGATCGAGAGCGGAGCGCCAAAGCCAAGGTAACAAATAATAATTCCGCCAATGCTGTCTGTCAAGTGAATCATTCCCGTAACTTTCACAAGCGGAATCATAATCGATTGAAACGGAATGACCATGGCGGCGACAAAAATCATGAACAGCGCCTTATTAAATCGACTGTTGTGACGAACCATACGGTAAGCGGCCATCGCACTCAAGAGCGCAATTAGCAAAATACTTGCGGCCGTAATGATAAACGAATTCGAGAACGCCTGCGGGAACTTCGTAATCTCCCACGCCCGCTGGTAGTTGGTCCATTCGAACGCAGCCGGCCAGCTGGCGGCGTTCGACAGCAGATCGCCGAACGACTTCACCGAGTTCACAAGCAGGAAGTAGAACGGAACGAGAAAGACTAATCCGACGATAATCATGACAACTTCCGTAACAAACGTGCGGCCGCCGTATTTTTTTCCTGATTCCATTACACCTCCACCTCCTTGCTCTTCGTGATGCGTACTTGGATAAGCGTAATGACAGCGACGATGATAAAGAACAAGAACGCTTTCGCCGTGCCGAGACCGTAGCGGTTATTTTGGAAAGCTTCTAAGTAAATGTTCAACGCAACCGATTCCGTCGACTTGAACGGTCCGCCCTTCGTGAGCGACAAGTTCAGGTCGAACATTTTAAAGGACCACGAAATAGCCAAGAATAAACATACCGTCACTGCCGGCATGATGAGCGGAACGATAACGTGGCGCAGCACCTGCCCACGGGTCGCGCCATCGATCTCCGCGGCCTCCATAACATCCTTCGGCACGTTCGTCATCGCGGCGATGTAAATAACCATCAGGTAGCCGGCCGTCTGCCAGACGAACACGATAATGATGCCCCAGAAGGCGGTAATCTCATCACCGAGCCATGGAAGGTTGAAGAACCCAATTCCCGTTGCATCGCCGATGGCCGAGAAGCCTTTGACGAAGATGAACTGCCAGATGAACCCGAGCAAGAGACCGCCGATTACGTTCGGCATAAAAAATATAGTCCGCAGCGCGTTGCGCAGCTTGAGCGGCTTCGTGAGCACATATGCGAGGCCGAAGCCTAGCAGGTTCGTCAGCACGACGCCCACAATCGTAAATTTGGTCGTAAACCAGAAGGCCGGAAAAAAATCCGAGTCTTTTGCAAAAATTTGTGTAAAGTTATCCAATCCGACCCAAGCAACTGTACCCGATACCCCATTCCAATCGGTGAAGGAATAGTACATGCCAAGCAGGAACGGAATGACGACAATTAGTGTAAAAAAGAATGTCGCCGGGCCGATGAAAAAGAGCTGCTGTCCGACTTGTGACCATGTTTTGCGCGACATCCGCCTCTCCCCTTTGCGTGTAAAGTAAGTGTTTGTACTAGTAGAGGTTATTCAAAAAGTCCCCTTTTGATTACGGAGCATCCCAAATTGTCATTCGGCATCGAATCTTGCATTCACTCTCGAAGTCCAGTGCTCATGTAGTCTCGCCTACACTCCGCTCCTCCTTGCAAGTTTTGCGGAGCAAAACTC
>NZ_ALKF01000158.1:0-50010 GCF_000283315.1 Paenibacillus sp. OSY-SE
CATTTAAGTCATCACGCAATTCTCCAAAGAAAAAGCTATTTTGATCAATAACGGATAAAAATAACGGTGTTTGCCCATTATTGTCTGGTATATCGACATTCAAGTCATTGCGTCTAATTGCCTTATATGCTTCATAGTTATCTTCAAGCACAACATAATGCATCAGGGTCATACCGGTGTCGGAATCTTGCGCATTTACATCTAAAGTTCCATTGTTTAAAGCTTCCTTGATCTTGGCAGCATCCAGTTTTCCGTCAGTAGAATAGGTTTCTTTCAAATTTTTCATTTTCACCGTCTTAATTGTAGTTTTCGTTTTGTCATTTTTGGCCGTGTTTTTTTGATTTTTTTCTTTGTCCACGTTTGCTTTCTCTTTCAGCGTAATTTCAGAAGAAGTAACAGATTGTACTGAATAGCCTAAAGCGCTCGCCGTGTCGCGAAGAGGGAGATAGGTTTTCCCGTTCACATTTAAAGGAGATTCGCTTAGTTTTGCTTGATTCTCGCCAACTACAACCTTGATATTCATTGGCATTGCTTTATAAAATGTTGCTGCGCCTACGGCTGTGCCCGCAGTTAAAATTGCTCCAACGAGTAGTCCCAGCAAAAATGCAGGGGTTTTGGTTATTAGCTTTTTCACTTTCAGATACCTCCGATTTTTAGCGTAATACCATATATCGGCAAAGATAAATGATAACTTTAGATTACATCACTCTAACTGTTTTTCATCGGCTTTGACGTGATTTGCTGTCTCTCACGTCTTGAAATTAAAAAGCCACTCCATTGAAGAGTGACTTAAATGAATTCATATCTTAATATAAATGATATTAAGGAATGATAGATATTATTTCTTCATATACATATACAAACGAAAATAATCAGGTGAATCTTTTTCAGTGTAGTCAATAGCTTGTTTACCAGATGCATCCTTTATTGAAGCATCGACCTTTAATTCATCTAACAATTCTCCTCGGTAAAAAAGATTTCTGTTTGTTACAGCTATATGCAATGCCGTTTGTTTGTCTTTGTTTTGAATATTGGGATCCAGATCATTGCGTCTAATCGCTTTATACGCTTCATAATTATCTTCTAAAATCACATACATTAAGAGAGTATTACCTGTATCAGTATCTTGCGCATTTACATTCAAAGTTGCATTGTTTAAAGCTTCCTTGATTTTTGCAGCATCCAGTTTGCCGTCAGTAGAATAAGTTTCTTTCAAATTTTTCACCATCTGATTTTCTTTTTTCTGGATATTCTCTTTTGCTTTCGAGTCATTGGTTTGAGCAGAGGTGTTTTGGCTGATTCCTTCCTTAAGCGTAACCGTTGAATGGGTGACAGATTGTACGGAATAACCCAAGGCATTTGCCGTATCTCTAACGGGAAGATACAGTTTCCCATTCACATGAAGTGGAGGATTGGATAATTTCGCTTCCGTGTCATTCACAACAAGCTTCACATTCGATTGAGTTGCTTTTAAGTATGTAGTCGCTCCCACAACAGTTCCGGCAGATAAGGCAATACCTATAAAAATGCCCGTTATTAATATCGTTATTTTTTTCATTGAAACGTTGACCTCCAATATATAGGGAATAGTTCTATTGTACTATATATCGGAAAATGAGCATCGTTATTTTAGAGAAGTTAATCAATTATTTTAATTTAAATCTATTCTCGACGCTGTAAACTTGATATTTGCACCTGCTTCAAAGTTTATATTTCTTTTTGCTTTTAGATTTATATCTCCGCTGTGGGTCATTTCAAAAGTTGTTCCATTAGCCAGATCTATATTCAAATTACCGCCATTCACAATAATATCAAAATCTTTGCTAGATAATTGAATCAATTTATCTTGAGAATATAGAAATACACCGTCATCATTTAATTCAAGTCTCCTATCTTTCCCAGTGTTACCTGCACCATAAGCAATCTTGTATCCACCTTTGTATTTTGTCTCGACCGCCTTTCCGCCATTAGGGGTTCCGTCACCCAAGCCAATCGTACGTGTAGGCTCTGCTTCGTGACCCGAACGTTCAAACGTAATGATTTGTTTCACTTTTTCATCCATATCATATGCCATTGCGGGCCACGGAGTAGGTTCTATTGTCATTTCTCCCGTTCTTTCCGATGATAGCCAGTACAGAAGTCTGCCGTCAGACAACTTTTTCTGCTTGCCGGTCCCCTCCTTGATTCGGCCCGTAATAAACTTAATGCTGTTGCCTTCGATTTTGATATAGTTCGTCCAGCCTTTCTCGGCGGCATTGGTTAAAGTGGAAACTTTGCCGGCAGTCAGATTGGAAATAAAACCGTCTTCATTGGTAAGCATATTTGCGGCAATCAATTCTGCATCGATGGCGGCCGCGCCAATGACGTCCCATTGATTCATGAATAGTTTTTTATTTTCCGAATCCAGAAGCAGATTGTTGTCGCCATCCGTAACGAGCAATTTGCGGAATATGGCCGTTCCGTCCATTTTAATCCAAGCAGGACACGCTTCCGGTATTTCGCTCCCAAAGTACAGCCCATGCTCAGGAAACATGGAGATGATGCCTCCATATTTATCCTCAAGGACCAAGTCTGATCCCCGAATATGGCCGTCTTTGAAGAGTGAATGTTTGATTTCGGCTGAATCGGCAACCAAACGATTCATCCACACATTGCCGAAGTAATCGGCATGGAAGGGGGCATCGGCCCAGCGTGAATTGCCCAGAGCCAAGCCATCCTTGTTGATGGTAAAGACGCGATCGCCTTCGCCGGCTTGGAAATTGCCCTTCATATACAGGTCGCCATCGGACGAGGTGTAGAAGGTCTTGTCGAAAGTACCGTTGCGGCTGCGCTCGATGACGAATCCATCCTCGCTGTTGACCGTGGTGCGGTTCACAATGGTGTTGTCGGCACACTCGGAGGAACGGTAACGGTTTACGACCATGCCGAACTTATCCGGTGTTTTGTCATACAAGCCAAGCCGCATCACTTCGCGTTCGCACCGATCAGATACTGTTAGCTTAGGACCTTCAATCGTGAACAGGCCGTCGGGGTCGCCCACGACGACACGTTGCCCCAAAATGATTTTGCCGAGCACCTGCTCCGCGATGAGGCCGTCAGGCGTAATGGCCGTCTCGTAGCGGAGTCCGCCGCTGCGCGTCAGCCCGAGCGCGCCGTGCGTCGCCCGCAGGAAACGCTGGGAATCATGCGGGTCGATGATCGTGATGCCTTTGCGATCGATCGTGACGTATTCGTTGGACGCCATGTTGATATCGTTCGTCACTTTATTCCAGAAATGCTCGAACAGCTTGCTCATTTCTGAGGTATCCACCACCGCCTTGCCCCATTTATGCTTGTTGCTGTCTACGGTAACGGAGGTGTTTTTGCTGTCATAAATAAATTTCTCCAGCTTCTTCCGGTCATTCGTCAAGTCCTTGGCGTTGCTGATCGTAAGCTGGATGCTCGAATTTTCGTAATCATAGCGGATTTCGGAAATTCGCGCTTCTATTTTGATGTCAAGCAGTTCGTAAGCAATCCGAACATAGTCGCCGATGACCAGCTTGTCCCAATTCCGCTGCTCTTCCACGATATCGAGAAAATGAATGATGTCGATGCTGAACTGGGTTTGCGGGAGCTGCAGCTCTTTGAACTTGCTCTCGGCCGCCTGATAGAGGTCTTCTTCCTCGACATATTTGTCGTCCGCAAACTCTTTTTCAATGACGTAGTAATTCAGCTCCAGCAGTTGATCGTCCGTAAAGTTGCGCGCGGGGGAGAAGTCCTGCTGCAATTCGGCAATCGCCTGCTGCACTTGCTCTAATTCATGCGTCAGATTCGCCAGCTCGATTTCGACGGCTTTCATCTGCATGTGCTTGTGATCCAGACTGAACTTGTCGATAAGCTCCTGCTCGTTGTTGCCCGCTTCGAATTCCTCCAGCGAAATGTTGGCCACCTGCAAAAACACGTCAACATTCGATCCGCCGCGCACTTCCACGGCAACGTTCTCCGCCCGCTGCACCTTGCCGAGCAGCACCCACGTGCCCGATTGGACGGGCTTGGCGGCTCCATTAAGCGTAACCTGGACGCCAGCGGCAGAGCTTACTTTGCATAGCACCGCGTAAGGATAGATGTCCTTCACGGGGAAGCTGCGCGAGCTGGAGGAATCGTGAATATATGTCTCGAAAAACATTTTGCCGTCGAACTGCTGCGCAAGCATCGTGTTGGTGATGACGGCTTCGTTGTTTTGCAGCTTGTGCAGCTCGACTTCCTTCTGTGTCAGGCTCTCTTCCAAGCGTTTCCGGGCGGAAAGCTGCTTGGCGAATTCCTCTTCTCTGGCCTCGATCCGTTCTTCGTAGTCAAGCAGGGCATGGCAGAGCGAATCGCTCATATAGTCGCTTGAGCGGATGACCGTGTTGCTCGCGTCCCGTTCAAATGGATACATGAAGTAGCTAAAATTCTCGATGTAACTTTGCCCGGTTGGGTTCACTTTGTGGATGCTCAGTCCATCCTGGCCAAATGCTTTCAGGCGGGTTACCATTTCGTCCGCTCTGGACTCCTTGCCGAGCGACTTCAAATATTTGCCGTACGAAAATCGCAGCCCTTTGTTCACGCCGAACCATTCGGGCTTCATCATGGATACGGTCCGCCGGTTCGTATCCCACCGCACAACGGCATTGTACGTCTCTGCGACCTGATAGACGGCATCCAGCACCGTCGTATTGCCGAAATCGAACGCGCGATAAGTAAGCTTGAAGTCCGCATCCAAATAATCGATGGTCCAAACCGTATTGGACAGCACGTCGCGCAGCACTTGCTCGGCATGGACCGATTCCACGGCGTAATCGCGAATCAGCTTGTCGCGCAGCTCATAAGGAAGGGCATAGCCATGTATTTCTTTGTAAGCAGTCTCGCCGTCGCCGTTCTCGTTCGTTGAATCAATCATATAGCGCTCTGTATGTTCGCCCAACACGACTTGGACATGATAGCGTTCCTTCAGCAGGGCGATATTTTTGTTGTTCGCGAGCCTATGATTGATGTCGATTCGATAGGGGAGCTTAAACGACAGTTCATTGACGGACGACAACAGGATGGATTGGTTAATATCGTAGGCCTCGCTCAGCTTGCTTATCGTCTCTCCGCTCGGCTTCACCAAGAATAGCTGCGGTTTGAGCGGTTTTTTCAAGAAATCAATATCTCCTAACATCGGATCACCTCCTTATTGAATGCGTTGGAATTGATATCGGAATTGGAAGTTGGCGTCCCCGCGGATTTTAAGCACATTTTTGCCAGGCGGAAGGTCCAAATAGTTGTCATTGAAGCTGCCGTATCGATAGGTGGCGGCCAAGCTCGTCTCGATATGCTCCTGCTCGCTGTTGACATATACCGTTTCCTGATCAAGCAAATCCGCAAAGCGGAACTCGGCGTTGCCTTGCGACGTGTTGACCACGGCAAATTCGCCTTGTCCTTGCTTCGTTATCCATATCTCCGGCTTGCAATTCAGATCGCCTTTGTTGTCGAATACGGCAACGGGCTCGAAATGCAGGGAGAGTTCGCGGAAGGCAGGGGAGACCGAGTATCGATCAGACTGCAGCATGACCCGGAACCGGAGCAGCATATCGTGCAGCGGCGTGTCAATCTCGGCGTCCGGAATGCTGCCGCCATTGACGCACGGCTTCCAATCAGTCCACGAATCGCCTTGATCCGCCGAGAGGGAGGTCTGCACATGGACCTTGCTGTTGCCAGGAGCATCGCTCTTCCACGTCATCCGCGTCAGGGCGCCGTCTCCATGCAAGGAAACAGGGATTGGGGGAGATGTGTAGACGCCTGACAGGTTGCTCAAAGAAAGCCAATTCGCCATCGTTCACACCTCTATTCAATTTTGCCAAACGGTCTGAAAAGCGCGGATATTCCGCTTTCCTTCCATTTGGCAATGCGATATCCCAGCCATACCACGGTGTTATCGTAGATGCTCGTGCCGCTCGTCAAGCTCCAGTCCGGTTCGGACGCCCCGGCCTCGCCTTCGGTGATGCATACATAAAAACGGCCGTTGTCAACGGTCGGGAATACGATATCGTGTTTGAAATACAGCTTGGAGCGCTGCCAAGCGGAAGCGCCGCGTGTGTCTTGAACTTCCCGCTCCGCCGAGCTCGGGAAGACGGGCTCCGTCACTCCGGAATGGCCTGCCTGGATGCAAATGTAGACGTGGCCGTTGTCTTCGGGCGGAATGATGCAGTCTCCATTGCGATAGGAGGCCAGTGCCGTCCACGCGGGAGCCGTACGTCCCGTTCGCGTATTGACCCAGCCGGCATACTCGCCGATGGCGGGCTTCGAGTTCCATATGATGTCGCTCTGCTTCCACAAGCCTTCTACAGGCGGGGAGGGGGCGTCGTCTTTGGATGCTTCATCCAAGGCGGAAAAGTTCTCGCCGAGCTCTTGAATCGTTTGATAGATTTCATCCGTATATTCCGGGATGTGCAGCTTTAGTTTTTTCGTTCGTTGTGACATGTTGTGCTCCTTTCTTATGTAATATCCGGCCAGGCTGCGCCGGAATAGTCGCTCCATCGCGGCACCTTGGAGTCCAGCACAAGCTGCCCGGAGGCATCTTCGGCCAGGCCTGGCTTCGTGCCTGCGGAGAAATCGCTGATGCGATGGTCGAGACGGGTATCTTGCCATTCATACCAAGGGGATGAATAGACAGGGGAGTAGGAATAGGGCGAATCGCAGCGGAACGTGAGATTGACATAGCCTTGCGACAGCGCGTTATGAACCAGTGTAGGCTCGTCGACTGCCAGGGCATAGAAGACGCGCTCGGGGTCGCTGGAGAAGATCAGCTCCTTGTAATAGTCCTGTTCCGTCAGCCATCTGGCTATCTCGCGGATTTGCCGCGTATTCCACGTCTGTTCAAAGGCGAATGACACTTGAAACTTGAGCGGGTCTTTCGCAATGCCTTGGAAATAAGGCTTGCTGCGTCCGCCGATTCTGACCTCCTGCAGCGTGCGCGGGGCCGCGAAAGGCTCTTCCAGCATACCCGAGTTGATGTTTACGTTCACGATGCCGTAATCGCTGCATTTGATCCCGGCATAGGAGAAGGATTCGGAAGATCGGATTGTCAATGGATGTCACCTCCTAAATATTGACGCCGCGCGCTTTGAGGCCGTTAATTAAGGAAGCCGCCATGTCGCCGCCGTCTTTTGGCCCGAAGGCTCCCGTAATGGCTACGTGCAAATTCTGAATCGTCGTGCCGGCATGCGTTGTATTCTGCTGCTGCGTGAAGCTGGGCAGCTTCATGTTCCGGATGGAATCGACGATGTTCCGGGTAATATCGACCACCTTCAGCAAGTTGAAGGAATCGGATTGATTCAGCACGATCTCTTTCTCGTGGGCGAGCAGGAATTTGCCGCCGTTTCCACCCCATGGGGGAGTCATGCCGCCTGACTTCGCGGAGAACGGCTTCATGTTTTCTAACTCGTCATGGGATTTATCCGGGAAATTGTATAATTTGCGATAGGAATCGTTTATTCTGCGCAGCTTGTCGATTTCTTCCTTGATATGAATGATGTCAATCGAATTGGGCTCGGTTCGTTGCAGCTGGATCACTTGCTCGGTCAAGAATTCGGCACGCTGCTTGTTGGCAAGGTACTCTTTCCAGCTTCTTTGCTTCTCGGCATCTTCGTTCTGTTTGCCTCCGCTTGCTTGTCCCGGCACAGTGGAGCTTCCGGAAGGCGCTTTGCCGGATGAATCGATAGTGTCGCGATACTCCTGCGTATTGGTGTAATCCTGCTCAAAGCCGTATCTGATGTTGTCGGCAATTTTCGAGCCGAACCGCTTGCTTTGCTCTTCGAGATAAGCAAAGAACGAATCATAGTTTAATTGTATCTCGTTCAAGGCCGTATTTACGGCGGCTTTATCTTCATTGAGCAGGGACTGCTTCAGGTCATAGAAGTATTTCTCGTCTTCGAGGATTTGCTTGTAATGCCGTTCGATTTTGCGCTTCTCTTTATCGAGCTTGTCGAGCGCGTCCTCGTGCTGCTTATCCTCGAGCTCTCTTTCTTTCTCGATTGTTGTTCTCCGGACTTCAAGCTGATCGGAGAGGCCTTCTTTGACGAGCTCGCGCTCGCGATCGAGCTTGAACTTGTCGATTTCTTCATTTTTGGAATCGAGCTGCTCCTGCAGCGCTTTTCGCTTTGCTTTTGCTTCGAAGGAATTGTCCAGCGCCAGCACGCTGATCTTGTCGGCAATGTCCTGCCGCTCCTTCATCAGTTTATTTAACTGCGCTTCGTAATCCTCTTCCGCATTGGCCCGATCCAGCGACTTGAGCCGAGCGTTGATGATGTCTTCGTATCGTTTCAGCTCGTCATCCAAATGTTTGACTTTATTGTTATGGCGCTCGTTCTCGCCGCGTATTTCTTCTTCGATTGCTTGCTCGCGAAGTTCTTTTTCCTTCTGGAGCATGTTCTTGTAATTCTCGATGATGCTGTCAGCCCGATCGGATCTGGCTTTCGCTTCCGCATTGTTCATATCGGCAATTTGCTTCAATACGGTGCGCTGATATTCATTGAGAGCATCAAGCTTGGCTTGGGTGAGGCTCCTTTCCGCGATGGATTGGCTCTGATTTAGTTTCCGTGTCAATTCCGCGGTTTGCGATTCAATGGATTGTGCAGCTTGGGCGTAAACGGAAGCAATGGCCTTGTCGATGTCTGTGGCCGCTTGCTGCTTCTCGGGCGTGTCCAATGAGCCCAACAGGCTTTTCTGGAATTCCAGCTCTTTCATCTGATCCTCGAACCCGGAGATGAGGGCGTCCGCTTGTTTTTTCCCGAGGTCCTCGGATTGAGTGACTACCTCTTCATACTTATTGTTTTGAGCATCCAGCAAAGTCTTGAGGTATATTTCCGCAGCCCGTTTCTGGGCGTCCGTAGACTTGCCGCTTCGGATCAATTGCTGGGTTTTATAGATTTCATCATTGATTTGCTTTCGTTCGTTGACGATGTTCTGGACAATCTCTTCCGTATACGTAGCCAACAGCTCTTTTTCTTCCGTGGTGTTGATTTCACCCAGCATGGCAATTTTATGCTTGGACTTGGCTTGTTTCGTTTCGCTGGTGTTCTGAAGACGTTCCAGGCCTTTGCCGAATGTGTCCGCTATGCCCATGACCGCTTGGTTTAACTTTGAATCTGCGTCATTGATTTGCTGGGGAAGATTGAGATATTGTTCGACAAAGGATTCGATCGTTTGGATCGAATGGCCTTGAATGGTGTCCGTGCCGCTGTTGGCGATGGATTCCAGCTTCTGGCCGACGTTCTCGATGACAGCGCCGTTCTTATCTAGCAGCCCGGCCTTGCCAAGAATGCCTCTCAGCTCTTGCTGCTGTTTGACATGCGAGTTTTTTAGATGATCCAAGGATTTCGTAAGATTGTTGTAGAGCGTCAGTCTATTATTAAGTGCTTTGTCGTAATCTTTACCGGAGGCGATAGCTTCATCCAGCTTCTGCTGGTTTTTGTCCAGCGCCGCATTCGCTTTCGTGACGGCGTCCTCTAATTTGTTTATTTTGAGACGGGACTCATAGGCAGCCTTGTCTTTGCTGCTGGAGGAGGAGCGGGACGAAGAGCGGGAACTTACCCCAAACATTGGATCATTGAGAGGTCCAAACATTGCTTTAATCTTATTTTCACTTTGCGTAATAGAAGTGACGTAAGTATCAATAACATCTATTTCTTCGTCAATCCTTGCATTTTTTTCTGCCGTTATGTTTTGAAACTCTGGAATAGCATTGATTGCCGGAGAAAAGTACCCTGTTCCGCTTAATGTGTTATGAGCATTTTTTTGCTCCTTGAGTTCCTTAATTCGTTTTCTAGCGTCTGCAACATTTTTTATGATTTTCAGTTCTGTGCCGTATGCACCTAAACGTGCCAATGTATTATTTAAGGTAGCAGTAGTTTCCTCTTTTTCTTTCTCCATGCTTGCGATGGCTTTTTCAATTCTTGCTTTACGAACCTTTTCCAAAGCGCCATCTTCAAAAGAGTAAACATTTGCAGTCATCTTAATCTGCTCTGCAAGTTCGGGATATCGAGTAATTAGGTCAGCAATTTGCTCTGACGATAATGCATGCCCATTATTAACATCGTATATAAATTGATTAAGTGTTTTTAACTCGGAAGTGTGATCCTGCAATGTTTTTGTCGCAGTTTCAGCATTTTCGGCGGCATTGTTTAACGAATTATTAAAATCTTGCCCTTCTTTAGAAGCCTTTTTGAAGGAGTCACCCAGACTTTCAATTGTTGCATCGGTTAGATTTAGAACAGCTTTAATTTGATTAAAGCGATTAATTTCATCGCTTGAGATTACTCCATCTGACAAAATTTCTATCAAGGTCGCTAGGCTCTTGGTGAATTCATCAATTTTATCTTTGTCATTGACTATATCGGAACCAAGGGAATCGACAATACTTTTCAATTCCTTTGAAGTATCTGGATTTACTTGAATAGAGTTTAGCAGCAAAAGTTTTTCAATGGTAGAGTATATATTATCTCTTAAATCATCTGAGGCAATCGCAATTTGCTCTTCTTTCTCCAGAAGCTGTATTGTAAGTTTAGTAACTTCAATATTGGTCCGTCTTAGCAGTTCTGCATGGTCCATTTTAACAGAGGGATCAAAAACTCCAAAATTCTTTCGAAAGTGCTGTTTGGCCTCTGAGTTTGTTAAATCTTTCTTGAGATTTTTGATTTTTTCTATTTTTTCACTATATGAATCCTTAGCTGATTCAATATCAAGTTTCAATAGAGCTTGGGTTAGTTTTTCTGTTCTTTCGATTTCTCTTTCGACAGCATTTGCATTTTTTAAGTGCTTCTGACCTTTATCATCAATGGATGCTACCAGACCCGGCATAAGAGTGGACAATCGCTCAATTACATTCAGATAAGACTGTTCTTGTTCGTGATTTGCGAACTTTTTCCCATCTTTGGTTACCGCTTGAAGATAATTATAAGTGTTGACAAGCTCTAATATTTCATCTTTATGAGCTGTCCATGACTCGGTGCTCTGTCTCGTTTGTTTTTCTAATTCGATTTGTTGCTGTTTTTCTTCTTCATATTTATTGTATAAATAGGTTAGACCACTCACTACTGCCCCAATAGCGACAGACAACCCCAAGCTTAAAGCAGATTGTAGAGCAACCGTTGCTATTCGTGCTTTGATAGCCGAGCTGGTATAAATTTCTGTGAATACCGAGAGTGCTTTGAACTTTAGTCCACCTTGAGCTATTGCTTCAAAGAATAGGGAGACCATAGATGTATCAAACAGCTTTTTAAAAGCGTCTATATTTACATCTTTAAAAAAATCGTTAACTGTTTTTTCAAACGGATTGGATACAGGGCTTGCCTTCGTTTGGGCTGCGGATTCAACACTCGTTGTAGTTGCTTCGTTACTCCCCATTTCGTTGGCCGACTGTACACGAATTAAATCTTGTTGCTTTGCTTCGAGCCTCTCCATATTACGAATTAGAGTCAGGATAGCGTCGGTTTCTTGGAGGATTGCTGATTTTCTATCATTTATATGTTTTGTGGCTTGGACTGAGCTATCTATACTTGCGCGTATCCTTTGTGTGACTCTATGGATTGCCTCACCAAGAAAGAAATTTTTTGCTATGATTTCTTCAATGAGTTTCTTTTGGAGCTCATAGTGTTTTATTACTTTTTGCCCGGATGAAAGCAATACATCCACGCTTTTCGTATACTTCTGATCAAAATCTACACTTAGTTTTACTTTACTAAGCTTGGGATGCTTCTCGATCTTTTTGATTGCCTTATTGATCTCTTCAACTGTCTTCGTAATATTCAAGGAACCGGTCAGCAGGGTTAAATCGTTTTTCATGGCTTCCACTCCTTTCCTTCATGATGAGCGCATGCGCATTCGTCAGCATGCTCATTCACTTTCTTGGGTGTCGTGCTCCTCCGCGATGGGGTGGGAGAGCAGGTAGCGGATTTCATACATCGCATCCTGCTGAGAGAAGCCTTCGACCGGCGTCCGGTTCAGAAACTGCAAAATATTGCTGACGATGTTGTCTGACAATTCATATTTAGGCATGAACGTTCACTCCTTTGCTAAGCGGTCTCTGTATCTTTTTCCGTGTCTGCGTGTTCGTTGTTCCATTTTTCAAGCTCCTGATCAATCGCTTGGTTGAATACGCCTAGAGCGGCATCCAATTCCTCGAACAGCATGTGCAGCTCATCGATTTCAAAAGCATCCAAAATCTTTTCGGTATAGTCGCCATCATTGAGCAAATGAAGCATCTCCATATATTGCTCAAAGGTTTCGGCATCGGTCTTCAGCGACGTAAAGTACTTGATGGCCAGCATCGTTTCGAGGCCCAGAATCAGGCCGGCATCAAATGGCTGCTTGGTTGTCAATGCTTCGGTCAAGATGCGCAAAAGCTCTGCTTTGAGCTTGTTTTTCCGGGAAGGGCGAAATACGGTCTCGACATCGACCTTCGTGTTGTTGTCGAACACGACTTGTTTTTTAGGTTTGTATTTTTCATTGGTTTCTTTTTTTACCTGGGTCAAGGTGAGATTTTTGAGTTGTGCCATGTCGGATTCCTCCTTATTAAAATGAAATAGGGGAGGAAGAATACTCCCCTAAATAAAAGCGAAACGGATTCAACTGGGACGGAAGCGGAACGAACGCCTCCCAATCTTCCCCCCAATGTGACATCCATTGGATTCTGTGCAGTGAAAGCAGCATGGAGACCGCTTAAGATTAAGTTCCATTGGAATATGTCCAATGCGATTCATTGCTTTTGCACTTATTCCGGTGTATGCACAGAAAAATAGTCAAATCCATTGGATCAAATCCAATCAACAGGCCGCTTAGCCGCGCAAACCCAACTTTCTGCTGCACATTTTCCAGTGGAGCCGTCTCTTGGGCTGTTCCAGCAGTTCCACCTCTTTGGCGTTCCAGTGGAACCGCCTCTTAGGCATCTTCAGCGGGCCGCTTTTCAGGCCGCTTCAGTAGATCTGCCTCCTGAAGCCGCAGTGTCGATTAATCCTCGTAAATGACCATATCTGCCAGCGTGTCCACGCCATTTACCTTCGCAGGGAAAATATCAAACACGAGGGACAGCGAGCTTGGATCACCAGTAGGGCTCATCGTCAGGGTGAAGTTCGGCTGGAGCTTCGCCTTGTAATAAGTCATTTGCATCGGAACCATTTCGCCGCTCACTTCATCAGCATAGAGCGTATCGCCGACGATTTTCACATATTTCGGGAACGCCTTCGCGTTGAAGGACAATTTATGGGCAGTCGTCGCCTGAAATTGATAATATACTTCCACTTCTTGACCTACAGCCACAGTGGAAGTGTCAGCAAGCTTCACTTCGGCAGAGGTTACCGATGCCACGTCTTGAGGGGAGCCTGTAACGCCGTTAGTAAACTCGAATACGCTAACCGCTTTATTTCCGCCAACTGGAGTTTTGCTCAGCTTGATTTTCTTGCCGTTCGATCCGTCACTCTCAACCAGAACGATTTCACGCTTGTAGATGCTTTGCGGGCCGTTCGTAATTTCATCGCCTGCCAGCAAGGCGAGATGCTGCATCGTAAAGATTTGCGTTTCCAGCGTAAGCGTAGCGCCCTTATCGCCATTCCATGCAATTCGGCGCGGGTTGCCGCTTCCGCCGCGTGCGTATACCGTTTCACCCGTCCATTCATTTTGTGCGGATGTGGCGTAGTCCATATATAAGATCGGCGCGTTTGTTGCGTAATCAATAATTTGTGTGTCCAAAATTTCGCGGGAACCGTATTTTCCTAATGTCATAGTGTAAATCCTCCTAATATGTCTGTTTAATTTTAAAAAAAACTATAATTTGCTTTTAACAATCCATTCAGGCAATTGGTCATTTTCTTTCATGTAACCATTCGCCCAGACGGGCAGCATGCGGTTGTGGCTTTCCTTCAGACCGATTCGTTCGAACTGCTCGTACGCTTGATACACGGTCAGCTTGCCGACATTAAATACATTGATATCGTTGCCTTCTGCACTGCAGAGGATGGACAAAATGTCTTTCAGTTCTAAGGCATTTTGCTCCGCATCATTGTATTTCCTTCTGGCCCTTTTCAACTTCTCGAACATGATTTTAGCTTTATTATTTTTTGGTTTTAATTCAGCTTTAGCCTCACTGACCTGGCCATTCAGCTCTTGAATGACACGGGAACAGAAACGATAGTTATCTTTAGTAAGAAAAGGCCTGCCATCAACAACAAATTGCCGCGTTGCGCTATCGAACTGCACGTCATCCTTTGTAAAGAAGGATAGGGCTTTGCACAGATAGGCCCTCGTTGTCTCCTCATGCGTTAACAAATCATAGTCATCCGCAGATTCGATTATCGAATATCTGTCATCATCGATGCGAAACACATCTTTAAAAATTTTTTCTTTATCAAAAGAACAAAACAGCAGATAAATGTAATAGTTATGCTCGCCGACCTCGGCAATGTCATCAATTAGAGGAGAGTAGAGGCGGATTCCATGATCCAATGACACGGGTCTTCCGAGAAAAGCTGCTAGCCGGTTAATATGCATGTTGATCCCTCAATGAATGCTTATTATGTAGTGCATAGCTCATAAGTATCGTCTTTATACAATGAAGTTCATTGCGCACCACTCCGTTTATAATATTTTAATTATGTATATTTTACTTTTAATAATCAGATACGCCGCCTCTCTCATCCTCTCACTATATATAGAGGCATTGGAGGAAAAATGACCACTTTTTCATTTAAAAATTTTTCGGGTGTCTATAAGAGCCCCTTTTTACGCTTTGTTACGTATCTGTTATGCGACACGCAATAGGTTTTCGATATTTTATCAGCGATGCTCTGTACCATTCGTTTCACTTGTCGCATATTGGCTTTGTTGGAATAGGTCTGCTGCACATGTTCGGTGGCGCGTCTGATGATTTCCGTCTTCGGATTTATCGTAAAGGTCATCAGCTTACACCGCTTTTCATGATCGGTCAGCTTGTCATCCGTTAAAATATCATTGGTCTTCTCATGATGGATGTAGGACATATTCATCCGATACGACTCACTTTGCTGCAGCAGGATATTCAGAACATCTCTTTCCTTTGGCTTTAAGTTGGTAATTGCAGCTAATTCCTTAACCTCCCTTAGTATTTCATATAAGTCTTCATCAACACGGCCGACATATTTTGAGCTCAGTTCAAAATAATGCAGCAAAATACCTTGAATATGTTCTCCCTTTTTGAAATCAATTTTATTGTCGCTTACTGAAATATAATGGTCTTCGTCAAAATAACCGGTATCCTCATCCCATACATAGACAGAGGTGCCGCTCGATTCAAATGAAAAAACGCCGCGCAACTTTTCTCTAACAATAAACATTTCGTACTTTAATTCTCCAAGCAGCTTCCTCATTTTTCGTGCTTTGACATCGTTCAATGGCTGCTTATTGGTAGCTGCTGTAGCTGTTGCCTGCAGTTGTTTCTCTAAATGATGAATATTCAGCATGATTTGTTGGAGCGGCGCATACTTCTCGATATCTTTTTTTGAAACCTTTCTATCTTCCTGTTGTCTTTTCTCGGATTTTCGTTTGATTAACATCTCTTGAATGCTGTGCTCTTGGAGGGCCAGCTTCGATTCTGGAACGTTCTCAAATACGAGCGCTTCTCTATATTTATTTGTCGATTTTCTATGCTCAGATAGAGTGGGATATTCATTTTTTATATTATTGCACTTGCCAGAAAGCACATCTTGTTGGTGCAGCTCGTCCTGAAAATCCGTAAATAAAATATAGTCGGCTATTTTGGATAAGCACTCGGAAAATTCATCATTTTCACATAAAAAATCATTATTTGTTTTTATATGTCTGTTTGAGAACTGCTTGGTTTGAATGTAGCTATGGAGCCATGATTGGTTGCGCAACACCTCTTCACACCATGCGACGCGTTCATCGCCATACTGCAAGGAATAATCAAGCTGCTGAAATAGTTGATAGAGCAAATCTTTTAAGCCTTCGTTTTTGATATCATATGGTATATATTTCTCTTCCATGTTCAATCGCCTCCTGGAGTCGTTTCGTACAATCATTTTACAGCATAACTCCACGGAAAACAAACATATGTTCGCATTTGATGATATATAGTTCTCACTTATATGTGTGTATGCTATTATATCCACGAAGAGTGTGGACTTGAAAGGAGAAGGAATAATGACGGAGGAATTATTATTATTCGATACGTTGCCTTCCTTATTTGCGGACATTATTAAAAATAAAGAACAACAAAGAGAGATTGATAACCTATTAGTAGAGAGACATTGCTTTCCAAGAAGCTTGTTTATTGAAATGTTAGCGAATTATGAAGTCATTCATAGCTTGTCAGAGGAAGAATTATGTGTGCTTACCTTAGCTTTGTACGAAGTAACCGGCAATGAGCAGGCTGCTCCCGCCCATTTTTATAGTAAGAGAGAAATAGCGAAAGCGGCTAAATATGAACGTCAAAGCAAGGACGACATTACGTTGCCTTATACGATGGAAGGGGTAATCGCAGCCCCATCGGGAAGAGACTTTGTCACGATGCTGTCTTATCAGGAGATTCGACGGCTATGGAATTCCAAGGTGATTACGTACAATTTGCAAGCGCAACGATTGTCAAAGAATAAGCTGCTGAAGGACGGTACTATAACCGAAAAACCGGATATCAATTTGAAAAGTGTAAAAAATATTACACGCTTGATGCTTGAAGGGAAATATAAGGCGGATACCCTGCTTATCAATATATTAGTTGATGGACATGATCGCGTTGCATACGAAGCTGGCAGCTTAACCGTTTATGAAGGAACGACAGTCAATCTGATCGATGGGATGCACCGCGTTCAAGCGATATTGAACGTCCTTGAGGAAGAACCGGATTATGAAGGGATAATGAATGTAGCGATTAAATATTATCCGCTAAGCGAGGCACAATTTCTTCTTGGACAGATCAATACGGTCAATCGTTTTGACAAAACGCTAGTAAAGCATTATATGGCCGAGAGCATCGGTTCACAGGTCGCTAAAGATCTGATGCTGCTTCCGGAATTGAAAAAAAGAATATCTATTAAGACCTCAATCGATAAGAAGATGGATTACCTTACCAACTTTGCGGTCCTGTCTGAATCAATCGATCATATTTTCGAGCCTCAAAATAACAAAGACCGGTATGATATTACCGAAGTATTAAAGAAGTTTTTTGGCTACTTGATTCCCGCTTTTGAAGCAGAATTTGTAACCAATATGCAGGAAACGGCGAAAAAAAGCTGGATTAATCATCATAATACATTTGTCGGGTTTATCGTCGTAGCCAAAAAATTGTACGACACGTATGGAAAAGATTATCCGGTTGATGAAATTGTTCGTATAATTGGAAGCATCGATTTATCTCGTGATGGCTCGCCATTCGATGAGCTGATGACGACACAAGGAAAAGTAAATTCCAACAAAGTAAAGCGTCAGATTAAACAGTTTTTTGAGCAAAAAGTTGAGGAATTCATGTAAATCAAGCTTTCTGGGGGTGTGGAACAATGGCCAATATCGTTTATGAAAATAAGTTTTACAATGAAGAAGTGAAGCGCAGGTTCATGCAGGAGTACGCCGCAGGCACCCAAAAAATAATAGCCAGACTGTTTAAAGTGTCTCAGACGCTCGAAAATGATGTAAACAAGGATCTGTATGACTTTAATCGCGAACAACTAAGACGCTTATTTTATTTGTACTTGCCCAAGACAGTGTACTCAAGCCGAGCCAACGTGACATGGGTGTCAAAATATATAGATTGGGCGATAGACGAAGGTCTGGCACATGGTCTTAATCCATTAGATGGGGTAGCGAAAGAGTGGAAAGAGCAGTTTGTTATCAAAGGGATAAAGAAGTATTGGACGGATCAAGAAATCGATAAAATTATTTTAAAATGCGTCAATGCCCAGGATGCCGTCATCGTCAGCTTATTGTTCAACGGCGTCCGCGGCGTTGCGAATAGCGAGCTGCTGAATTTAAAGAGCGAAGATGTGGATGCAACGAGCAATCAGCTGACACTGTTAGACGATAAAGGCAACCGCAGAACGATTGCCGTCAGCGAGCAATGCATTGATTTATGTGTGAAAGCGCTGCGAGAAAGTGAATACGAAAAGAAAAACGGGAATCCAAGCATCGATATTAAAGCTCCAACAGCATGGTTGGTCGAAAATAATTATGTCATAAAATCTTCTCACACCAGAACAGAGCATTTTAATGAGGCCGAAAAAAATATTATTCACCGCAGACTATCTAACATTGCCAAAGAAATCAAGGAACCGAGCTTCACGCCAATGAATATTCGCTACTCGGGGATGCTGGCGATGGCCAACAATTTATACGCACAGTTCGAACGACTGGAACGAAGCGAATATAAGTTGATCATGAAGCAATTCAATGAAGAATCAGAACAGAGCGGTTATCGCATTCGAAATGAATTTTTGAATCTTCCTAAGCTTAGAGAGCTATATAAGTGTAATGAAAAGTAGGCGGAAAACAATATTGCCAAACTTATAGAGCAGCAAAAAACTATAAGATTATTTTAAAAAAATGTTGTGATAATAAACAGGTTGCTGTAATCCACCATCATAAACGCCCTTTATACTAGAAATATAGAGGTTGTTCAACAAGTTCCGTGGTCTTTTTGAACACACATATAACAGGCAGAGGGGGGTTCTTGAATGGCAGCATGTCCAATGGTAAAGGAAGAATGGGGAAGCAGGCGAGATTATTTTTTATTGTGGTTAATTGAAGCTTGCGGCCTATGTACGGAAGGAAGCACGTTTCGTGCAATAGAGGAAGCCGTCCAAGCTGAACAAGATGTTGACGATTGGCATCGTTTTTTTAGAGGAGATGTGGATGCGTTAGAGGAAGCTACAGACGATTATATTGGTTGGAAACGCAGTAACTATTCTGAAATTGAATTTATATATGATTATTATAAAAATCGCATAACCGCCTTGGAAAAGCTGTTCCGTAAAAAGTGTTCAAGCTGGGAATTAGTGAAGCTCGATCAAAAAATAGTTCGCGGTGAGTTGTCTGCTTCCAGAGTATACAACATCTGTATCCATGACGAATGGTATAATTCGCTAAGTAAAATAGTACGAGCAAAATGGTGAGAGGCTGACAGCAAGCTTCTTCCTGACATTATAAAAGTAAAATATGCATAAAATGAAGAGGTGATTCCTGTGGTCCCGAATTATGAGAAAACGATTAAGCGCGTATTGATTCCGCAATACAAATGGCATCAAGTGGAGGAGGAAGGACGCACCAAATTGGTCAAAACGAAAGAATTGCAGTCTGATGAATATGGAAGACCTAAGATTGGCGGAGTAGTCGAAGATCGGATGTTTCAATTTCAACATTTTTTATATGATTCTGAAAAGTATGGCGGGGCAGAAACAGATTATCAACGGAAAAAACAATATATGGCCCACTACGATTGGTCCAATCCTTCCTAGTGGAGTTGAACCGATGAATCATACCTATGTCGATCCGAACGAGACTGCGTTCTTCATGTCACTAGATTCGGAACAAACGTTAGCGTTATACCAATTGGTTTGCATGTGCTTCGAAAAGGCACATCATATGCAATCGGATTTTGTATTAACAACGTCCGAATACAAATTGCTGGGCTCTCTATTAGCCAGAATGGAACACGCTGATTTTCCAGTCGTTCCACTTCGAAACTGCAAATATATGTATTGAAAACGGATGAGAATCCATGGAAATTTGCTGTAATAACTGTGGTAATTGATGTAAAGGCGTGTTTTATGCGCGATTATATGGTTTAATGTAAAGATGTGTTCGGCAGAATCTCCTCTGAATGGACAAGCCTGATATATTCTGGAGAACATGATAAGGAGTTGGATATGGCTAAAATAGTTCTCTCTATCTTGAGCGCATTGGTGTTGATTACTCCCCCGGCTCGGGAAGAAACGAACAAGGTAGCGCTGTTGTTGGAAAAATGGAGGGCAAGCAAAGCAATTGTCGTCGATATTTCACGTTCGTTTATTAAGGACAGATCTGCAGTCGTGCAAGCTAGCGAGGGGGTCAAGGCGGAACAGATAAAAACAAAAGAAGTATCCGTCCTCGGAGTGAGCGATAACCGTCGTCCGAATATCCCATCCGTCACATTGTCCGATAAAGTTCTGGATATCATCTGGAAGGAAACGAGCGCGGAAGGTATTAACTATTACACGTTCCTGGCGCTCATCAAAGCGGAAAGCAACTTTGACGCCGAAACCGTCTATCATAACGATAACGGTACGACCGATTACGGCTTGGTGCAGATGAATTCACGGAACATCGGCAGATTGGCGAAGGAAATTCACGTCAGCAATCTGGACGTATTCAATCCGGACCACAATATCCGGCTTGGCATTGAAGAGCTGATTGAATGCAGGGAATACTGGGAAGACACGTATCAGGGCGAAAAGCTGGAGAAAGCGATGCTGCTCGCATATAATCGCGGCCGGGCAGGATCAGAGCGATGGATCAACAATAAAGGCACGATCGACAGCTCTTATACGAAAAAAGTGATGAAGTATAAGAAACATTTTGAACGGGAAGCAGCAAAGCACTCGTAGTCAGAGCAACATGGATTACTAGGGATTAAAAGATGAGCCGTACTGGTGTCAACGATTACCGTAATGGGAAAGAGGCAAGCAGCGAGCGCAAAAGCTCACTTGATAACAATCGTACTTATTATTGAAGTTTACTATGAAGCACTTATGAAGCATTCTATTAACTCCGAATATATATCCTCCCATTCTCATTACGCCTCTTATTAATATGTATTACGAGAGCTCGATAAATCCCGTGCGCAACCCTGTCAGAGATGCACCTTTTAGAACGGCAGCAGGAACATCTCGGTATCCGCTCCGTTCCGAAAGGTGTATTTTCGCAATGCATCATTCTAAGGGAGAGGCAGTTAGCCCCTCCCTTAGAATAATAAAGATTCCCTGTTTTAATCGTCCCATTCGACTTTCAATACATTTCCTGTTGTTGCAGAGACATCGACTTGGGCTTCCTTTCCCTTGCCTGTCCGTATATCCACCTCGTATACATAGCTGCCGTCATCCTCATCCAGATCGACTTCCTTCACGATTCCGGCTACCTCGGCAAGAGCTATCCGTTTTGCCTGCTCCTTGTTGATTTTCACTTGGGTACCGTTAGGTCTAGAATTGGAATCAGCATGATTCTCATGGTCGTCGTCATCGTGGTGCTGCCACACCTTTCCAGATACGGCATCCACGTAAACGTCAGTCTTATCGTTGTCATAATCGAATTGGTAGACGAGCCGTCCGTCCTTTATTTCAAGCTCGATTTCTTCAATAGTGCCTGCATATGCTTGCAGGGCAAGCTTCTTCGCTTGATCTTTGCTTATTTTCACCTGATGCTGTGATTGGCTTCCGTCTTTGGCGCTCCACGGTTGGGCCGTAACGGCAGCTGCTCCTCCCAACGTCAATGCTCCAGCCAATGATAGGATAATGATCTTTTTCATGTTTGTGACCTCCTAATTTGGTTTAACTTAGCTCCATCATAGGACGTCAACATGAGAAGAACACGATAACAAGATTAAAATTTGATGAGAGACAAGTTGATGCGATGTCGAATAACCTCACGGGATGCTTCGTGATCAAAAGGGAGATTTTTGAACAATCTCAAGCTAGTCCTCCCATGAGATGGACAGCACCTCTCCTGTATAAGCATGAACCTCTATCTTTACCTCCTCTTTTTTATCCGTAATGATTTCCACTTCGAAGAGAAGGGTATCGTCGTCGTCCTCCAGCTCAACCGAGTGCACTGTGCCTTTCACTTTAGCGAGCGCGATTTTTTTGGCTTGTTCGGCGCTAATTTTCGGCTGTAATGTTGGCTTGTCTTCTGACGTGCCGTCAGCATCTTCGACTTCTGACATATACACGACGTCACCGGTGTCCGCACTCACTTCGACGATCGCTTTGCCGTGATTTTTGGTTTGGATAGTGACCACATATACTTCCGTGCCGTTGCGCTTGCTCTTTTTCACTTCCGTCACGTCACCTTGTGACTTCGAGAGCGCAATGCGCTTCGCCTGTTCGTCCGTCACAACCGGCTTAGGAGCGACATCGGGAGCCGGAGTGTTATCAGGGGCATTGCTGCGGGACGCTGCCACATGAACAATATTTCCTGTCACCGCATCGGCCTGAATGTCGTAGGCACCATTCGACGACTTCAAAAGCATTGTATATACAGCGTGTCCTTTGCCGTCGCTCAATTCCAGCTTCGTCACTTTTCCGGGGTAGACGGCTTCGACCTTTGTCTTGATCTCTTGTTCGGACAACAAAGATGGCCGCTGATTAAATACTAGGCAGGCTATCCCCGCAATCAAGAGGATGGCTGCGATGACACCGCCGAATGCAATGCGCTTGTTTCGATTCATTTTAGTAACCACCTCATCGCAGTGTCTTCACAGGAATCCTTACCATGAAGCTTGTTCCTGCGCCTTCTATGCTGTTCACGTCAATCGTTCCTGCATGGGCGTCGACGATTTGCTTCGCAATCGATAAGCCTAGTCCTGTGCCGCCGGTTTCCCGACTGCGGGCTTTGTCCACCCGGTAGAACCGATCGAAGATGTGCGGAATATCTTCTTGTGGAATGCCAATCCCGCGGTCATTGACGCTGAAAAACGCACCAGCATCATCGCAGCCCATGTGCAGCTCGATAGGGGACGTGCTGTATTTCAACGCGTTATCAAGCAGGATGAACATCAATTGCTTCATCATCTGTTCATCGACGAAGGCACCTACCTCGCGCTCTTCACTGTGCAACGTAATCGGACGGTCATGCACCGCCTGTATCAGCCTAACCACATCTTCGCCAAGCTGCAGCAAATCCGCCTGTGACAACTCAACGGCCTGTTCCATATCATGTCGGGCAAGCGAGAGCAGTTGGTTCGCCATCTCCTTCATCCGGACGGATTCGGAGTAGATCGCCTCGACGGACTCTTCCAGCACCTCTGGCTTGTTCATTCCCCAACGCTTCAGCATACGCGCATAGCTCTCGATGACGGTGAGCGGGGTCTTCAACTCGTGGGAGGCGTCAGAGACGAACTGCTGCTGCTTCTCGAAGTTGTTCTTCAAAATGTCAATCATGCTGTTGAACGTGTTGCCCAATTGAACCAGTTCATCGTTTGCGCTGCCGGTGAGCTCAAGCTTTTTGAAAATTCCGTTGCGTCGAATTTCTGACATGGTCGCATTTAAAGAGTGTATCGGACGCAAGATGACATTGCTAAGCATTTTACCGGCAATAAAGGAAGGGATGAGCACGACGAGCGATGCGGCAAATAAGACGGCGAGCAGCAGCTTCATATTTTGTTGGGCCGATGCCAGGCTTTCCGTCACTTCCAGAGCGGCGATGCTGCCGTCTCTCCAAATGATCGGGAAATACGACTTTGCGATGAGAGTGCCCTTCAATTTGGACAACTCTGTCGTTTGCGCGCTCTTATAGGCCGGAGCAATGCCCGCGAATTCCGGCTCCTTCGTCACCGTCACGATAGAACGCCCATCCTCCTTAATGACGCGAATCATGCCAGACGATGGCAAGTACGCGCGCAGCAATTCGGCAGCCGGGATTGCAAGCTCGGAAGGCTTCATGGCTTCGGCGATGCTCTGGGTGCGCATTGCAATCCGATCCAGCTCTTCATTCGTTATCATGCGATTGAAAAGGAAATAGATAGACGTGTTAATAATAAGGACGATGAATAGCAGTCCGACCGTCGAGAACAACTGAATCTTGTGTTTGAGATTCATTGGAAGCTACTCCTTCAGCACATATCCCACGCCTCGCACGGTATGAATGAGCGGGGGAGTATAATCATAATCCATTTTTTTGCGCAAATATCGGATATACACGTCCACCACGTTCGTATCGCCCACGAAATCGTATCCCCACACATTGCTCAAAATTTGTTCCCGGTTTAACACTTGGTTGGCATGCATCATCAGGAACTTGAGCAGATCGAATTCGCGTGCCGTCAGCTCGATGGGGACGAGATGACGTGTAACTGTGCGGGATTTCTCATCCAGCGCAAGATCGGCAATTTCCAGCAAACCTTCATTCCCTTCGTTGCCTCGCTGCAGCTGTTGCCGAATGCGAAGACACGCCCGGATTCGAGCAAGCAGCTCCTCAATCTGGAACGGCTTCGTAATATAATCGTTCGCGCCCATGTCGAGACCGCTAACTTTGTCCGGAACGGAGTCCCTTGCCGTCAGCAGAATGACCGGCGTCATATCTTCAGCTGCCCGAATGCGGCGCAGCACCTCAAGACCGTTGAGGCCAGGCAGCATCACATCCAGCAGAACGAGATCCCATTGCTGCTCATTATATTTTCGAAGTCCCTCGGTGCCGGAATGTTCGATGTCCGCCGTGTAGCCTTCATACTCCAGCTCCAGCTTGATCACGCGTGCTATCTTTACATCGTCTTCAATAATTAAGATGTGTCCATTGTTCATCGTTGCATCTCCCGGAATTTATCGTATGGGTCTATATTGTGCCGCTTCGGCAAAACGTGCTGTAATTAAGGATATCCCGTTATCGTGTCATGTTCAACATGAGCGGGGATGCCCGGTTGCATTTTTCAGCGACTAATGATAAACTTCTATTCGCAAGGCTTTATCATTCATATATTTTGACTTACCTTCAGGGCAGGGTGTAATTCCCGACCGGCGGTGATGGGCGATGACCGAATCTCGGCAAGTCCTCAGTCCGTGACCCGGGCGAGCAAGTTCGCACGGTGGATCTGGTGCAATTCCGGAGCCGACAGTATAGTCTGGATGGGAGAAGGGGCGTCAGGAGAAGGACCTTTTTTTGGTTCTTTATAGTTCTTTTTTTCACAATGCGAAGTACACACGAAGCTGTGTGCAACGTTTATATTGGCGTATGATACTTTTTCAGCTGTTGTTCAAAAAGGACCTTTTTGAATACGCGTTTTTAGAATTTTCTGAAAAAGTGTTATTTTTACTGCCGATTTTTACTTTGCGCTAATTGTGAAATGAAGTACATACCTGTAAGCTCATATGCTCTAGCCCTTCGGAGGAACCGAAGGGCTTTTTTTGTTCCCGAATAACCCGATCAGGGAAGAATTGCAGGAAAGGAGGATTGAAATCGGTGCACGATGTCATAAATGATGAATTCTACATGCAGCTGGCGCTCGACATGGCGGAACGGGCGGTGGGGCAAACGGAGATTAACCCTGCGGTCGGATGTGTGATTGTGCGTGAAGGCCGCGTAGTCGGACTTGGCGCCCATCTGAAGCGCGGTGAAGGCCATGCAGAGGTGCATGCGCTGCATATGGCGGGAGATTCGGCCCTAGGCGCAACCGCTTATGTGACGCTTGAGCCATGCAGTCACTATGGGAAAACGCCTCCCTGCAGCTTGCGTTTGGTGGAGTCTGGCGTATGCCGCGTCGTCGTTGCGTGCCAAGATCCGAATCCGGCCGTAGCGGGGAACGGTATTTCACTGTTGCGCGCTAACGGCATCGAGGTTACCGTGGGGGTGCTGGAGGAACGGGGGCGCGAGCTAATTGAAATGTTCGCCAAATATATTACGACACGTCTCCCGTACGTCACGCTTAAAACAGCCAGCACGCTCGATGGCAAAATTGCGACGTCTGCCGGAGACAGTAAATGGATATCCAATGCGGAAGCGCGCGAGCGGGTGCATGCAATGCGTCATCGTCACCAAGCCATCATGGTCGGCAGCGGAACGGTGCTGGCAGACAATCCATCGCTCACGACTCGCCTCGCTGTTGCAGGCTTGCATCCGATGCGCCTCATTGTAGATTCCAAGCTGCGCCTCCCGATAGATGCCAAGGTGGTGACGGACGGTCTCGCACCAACGGTTATTTTTACGACCTCGCACGCAGATGAAGTGAAGCGGATTGCTTTACAGAAGCTTGGAGCCGAGGTAATTACGGCAGGAGACGGCGAACATGTAGATTTGCGGCAAATGATGACATGGTGCGGCCAGCACGAGATTGGCTCCGTCCTTCTCGAAGGCGGAGGCCAACTGAACGGAGCGATGCTGGAAGCCGGTCTCATCGACAAAGTCATCTTGTTCTATGCGCCGATTATTGCAGGCGGCAGCCTCGCGCCGGGAAACTTCTCTTTTGCCGGTGTCGAACGCATGCAGGATGCGTATCGGCTGCAGCAAGTAAAAGTAGAAACGCTAGGAGATAATATTTGCATTAGCGGCTATCCATACGGGAAATCTTCTGAAAATGGGGGAGCTTCAGAATACGATAAGGAGGTAGAGGACGATGTTCACGGGACTTGTTGAAGAGATAGGAAAGCTTCAGTCCGTGACCAAGCGCGGTGAGGCGATGGTGTTGCACATTCAAGCGGCCAGCGTGCTTGAGGGCATGAAGATAGGAGACAGCATCGCCATCAACGGTGTCTGTCTGACGGCTACCTCCTTCAACCGTTCATCGTTTGCGGCGGATGTGATGCCGCAAACATTTCGGCATACGAATCTGAAAGATTTGCGTCCGGGCGACCCTGTTAATTTGGAGCGGGCAATGGCAGCAGACGGTCGCTTTGGCGGTCACATTGTGCAGGGACACGTAGATGGGATGGCCACCATTGTGAGCCGGACGCCGGAGCATAATGCGGTCGTGTTCGAATTCAGAGCGGCACGGCCTGACATGGCGAAATATATGATCCCGAAAGGTTCAATTACGATAGACGGCATTAGCCTGACGATCATTCATACTGATCAAGGCGAGTTCGCCGTATCCATTATTCCGCACACGCTGGCGGAGACGGCGCTCTTTTTCAAACAGCCTGGCGATACGGTGAATATTGAATGCGACGTACTTGGCAAATATGTCGAGCATTTGCTTAACTATCGTATATCCGCCGTGGAAGACAAGCAGAACAGCACGGCAAAGTCAAGTTCGCTGAGCGCTGCTTTTTTGGCAGAGCACGGCTTCATGTAACCGATAAGGGGGAAATTCCATGAATGAAATCATTCACTTTGATTCGATAGAAGATGCAATCTACGATTTGATGCAAGGCAAAGTGATCGTAGTCGTAGACGACGAGGATCGCGAAAACGAAGGTGATTTTCTCGCGCTTGCGGATAAAGCGACTCCGGAAGTCATCAACTTCATGATTACGGAAGGACGGGGGCTTGTGTGCGTTCCAATTACAGCGGAACGTGCCGAAGAGCTCGAACTGCCGCCTATGGTTACACACAACACCGACAACCACGGCACCGCATTCACCGTATCTATCGACCATGTGGACACGGCGACGGGGATATCGGCCCATGAGCGTTCACTCACGATTCTGAAGATGCTCGATCCGGCAGCTAAGGCGCATGACTTCCGCCGTCCCGGCCATATCTTTCCGCTGATCGCGAAGTCGGGCGGCGTGCTCCGTCGTGCGGGACACACCGAAGCGGCGGTCGATCTGGCCCGTATGTGCGGTGCCAGTCCTGCTGGAGTCATCTGCGAAGTCATTAAAGAAGATGGAACGATGGCTCGTCTGCCGGATTTGATGGAACTAAAGGAAAAGCATGGTTTAAAGCTCATTTGCATCAAGGACCTTATTCATTACCGCAATGAGAAGGAACATCTGGTGCGTCGCGAAGTAGAAGTGAACATGCCGACCGACTTCGGCACATTCAAGGCGATTGCGTATACGAACGAAGTCGACAACAAAGAACACGTTGCTCTCGTGAAGGGTCACATCGACGGTACGAGTCCCGTGCTCGTCCGCGTTCATTCCGAATGCTTGACGGGTGACGTCTTCCATTCTCACCGCTGCGATTGCGGGCCTCAGTTCGCTGCCGCCTTGCAGAAGATAGAGGCAGAGGGAACGGGAGTGCTGCTCTATATGCGTCAAGAGGGTCGCGGTATCGGACTGGTTAATAAGCTTAAAGCCTATAAGCTGCAAGAGCAGGGCTTGGATACGGTCGATGCGAATCTGAAGCTGGGCTTTCCTCCGGATTTGCGCGATTATGGCATCGGTGCGCAAATACTGAAAGATATCGGTGTGCGTGAAATCCGGCTTATGACCAACAACCCGCGCAAAATTAAAGGGCTCGAAGGGTACGGGCTTGAAGTGGTTGAACGTGTTCCGATTCAAATGGAAGAAAATGAGGACAACACGCGCTACTTGCACACGAAAGCCGATAAAATGGGCCATATGCTGAAATTTGATTCGATTGAACAGAACGAACACAACCAATGACAGGCGCATTTCATTTGCACGCAACCTGCAATTTAAAACTCAAACTCAATGGGAGGTTTCACCTATGCCACATATATTTGAAGGACATTTAGTATCCGATGGATTGAAATATGGGATTGTTGCCGGACGTTTTAACGAGTTTATTGTAAGCAAACTTGTATCTGGCGCGCTTGATGCTTTGAAGCGGCACGGTGTCAAGGATGATGAAATCGATGTAGCCTGGGTGCCGGGAGCATTTGAAATTCCTTTAATTGCTCAAAAAATGGCAGAAAGCGGCAAATATGATGCCGTCATTACGCTCGGTGCGGTTATTCGAGGATCCACTCCACATTTTGACTATGTATGCAGTGAAGCTGCTAAAGGCGTAGCGCAAGTGAATATGAAGACAGGCGTACCGACCATCTTCGGTGTGCTGACTACCGACTCCATTGAACAAGCAATTGAGCGTGCTGGAACGAAAGCCGGCAACAAAGGGTGGGAAGCGGCTGCTACCGCGATTGAGATGGCAAACTTGACGAATCAGTTAAAATAGTGCTTATTTAATGTAGTGCCCTTTTTGGGCGCTACATTTGTTTTTCACGGGAGGTTCACGGGGTGTCCGTAGTAACGTATAAATTGGATTTGTTCGAAGGGCCGCTCGATTTGCTCCTGCATCTTATCGATAAAGCGGAAATTAATATTCAAGACATATCTATTAGCGAAATTACTGATCAATATATGGATTATTTGCACAATATGCACGAGCTCGAGCTTGAAATTACGAGCGAGTTCCTCGTTATGGCGGCAACCTTATTATCGATGAAGTCACAGCAACTGCTCCCTAAACCTCCGGTGATGGACTGGGAAGATGATTTTGTGGATTACGATGATGATGATATGGATCCGCGTTCGGAATTGATTCGCAAGCTGATTGAATATCGCAAATACAAAGGCATCGCCGAGCATCTGCGCGAACGCGAGACTGAACGCAGCTTGATCTTTACGAAGGAGCCGGAAGATTTATCGCCGTACATGCCGACAGCTCAGGAAAATCCGGTGGAGGGGCTGCATGTGACGGATTTGATCGCCGCTTTCCAGAAGGCGCTCCGCAAGGCGGCAAGACGTACTCAGGTGGCGACCATCCACCGGGATGAAATATCGGTGAAGGACCGGATTCAAGATATTGTACGGGCGCTGCGCCCGGTCGGCAACGGCGGCAAGACGATGTTCTCCAAGCTGTTGAGCGAACAAATGTCGCGGCATGAGATCGTGGTTACGTTTCTCGCTCTGCTTGAATTAATGAAGATGAAGCAAATACAATGCTATCAAGACCAATTATTCGAAGATATCGTGATTCAATGGAACGGTGAGGTGGAAACGGATGGACTTTCAGATGTTGAAGTCGATTATTGAAGGTCTTCTGTTTATGGCGGGAGATGAAGGGTTAAATAATAAGCAACTGGCAGAGATTACGGAACAGCGTCAGGAGATTGTGCAAGAAGCTATCAACGATTTGCAGGCAGAGATGGAGCGGGCCAAGCGCGGCATCCAAATCGTCGCCATAGCAGGTATGTATCAACTGGCTACATTGCCTGATCATGCGCCGTATTTTGAACGCATGGCATATTCGCCTTCTCGTTCATCCTTGTCCCAGGCGGCGCTAGAGACACTATCCATCGTGGCTTATCGCCAGCCGATTACCCGGGTGGAAATCGAGGAAGTCCGCGGTGTGAAATCGGATCGGGCGATACAGACGCTCGTCAATAAAGATTTAATAGAGGAAGTCGGACGGGCAGAAGCCATCGGTCGCCCCATTCTGTATGGAACGACTAAATCTTTTTTGGATTATTTTGGTCTGTCAGCGATTCAGGAATTGCCTGAAGCTTCTTTATTTGAAAAAACAGATGGATTAGAGGAGGAAACACAGCTTCTGTTCGAGAAATTAGAAGGACGTCAGCTGACGATAGAGGATGTGAATGAAACTGAAGGAGGAAAATAACGATGCGAATTCAATTTCACGGCCATTCCTGCATTCAATTGGAGACCGAACATCACCGTTTACTCATTGACCCTTACCTGACCGGCAATCCGGTCGCGACCGCCAAGCCCGCGGACATCGCTGTCGACTATGTGCTGTTGACACACGGGCACGGAGATCACATTGCCGACGCTGCCGCCATTGCGAAGCAGAATGATGCGACTATACTTGCCGTGGTAGAACTGGCAGAGTACATGGAACGGCAAGGCGCGAGAGCAGTCGGTATGAACTTGGGTGGATCCTGCACCTTTAATTTTGGCATGATTAAATGGGTGCCAGCACTGCACAGCTCTTCGTATACAGTGAATGGAGAAGCCATTTATTTGGGAAACCCCGCTGGGATCGTGCTGCAAATGGACGGCCTGACATTGTATCACGCTGGCGATACGGCACTGTTCAGCGACATGAAGCTGATTGGTGAACGTTTCAAACCGGATATTGCCTTTTTGCCTATCGGGAGCTTCTTCACGATGGATCCAGAAGACGCGCTGCTTGCCGCCCAATGGGTACAAGCCAAAGTCGTCGTTCCGATTCATTACAATACATTTCCTCCTATTGAACAGGATGCTTCGGCATACATATCCAGATTGAAATTAATCGGCATTCATGGCGTTGAGCTTCAACCAGGTGAATCCTTAGAGACGTCCGATTTAAACTTATAGTGGGCTAGCGTTTGAGCGGGTAAGAGCCTGTCTGTCAAAGATGTTCATCGTCTTTGACAGACAGGCTCTTTATCATGTAATGGATGAATCTTGAATCCTGAAAGTATGCTCAGTTGGTTGAAAGGCCATAATACGGTTAGTTCAGGAATTGGGGGGAGGCATATGATCATAGGAGCAGTAGTTATCATCGTGCTTCTTCTATTGTTGGTCTATATACTTGCCTCGTCTGTCGAGTGTAAGATTGTCATCCATAAGTCAGGCGAGTATGAGCGTATTGCCATATTTATTCGACTCTTCTTTGGACGGATTCGATGGCGGTATGAATGGCGCTCGATCCGCTTTGTCGATTGGGATGAAGGCTTTAAGATACGGGTTAATAAGAAAGACAATGTAGGAACCGGCCATGCTCGCAAAAAGAAGGGTCGCATCAATAAGCGGATAATCCATCACTATGCAGAGAATATGAGTTTGCTTCTCCATCATACACGAGATTTGATGGAGTGGATCGGTGAAACGCTGGATAAAGTACAGTGCAATTCGTTGATATGGGATACGGAAATCGGTCTGCGCAATCCCGCGACGACAGGGATCGTGACAGGTGCTTCTTGGTCTGCAAAAAGCTTGTTTGTCGGATTTCTGACGAGGCATATCCGTTTCTATCGCAATCCCGAGCTGGATGTAATCCCACACTATAACTATCCGTTTTTTTCCACAAGACTTGTTTGTATAACCAAAATTCGCACCGCGCACGCTATAAGTGTCGTTCTTAAGTTAATCATCCGCATCGTTCGCGCAGAAGGAGGAGTCAGAACATGGCGGAACATCCTATCGAAGGCTTAATGCACGCCGCGTTTGAGAATATTAAAGCGATGGTGGATGTCAACGCAATTGTTGGCGATCCGGTGCAAACACCGGACGGAAGCGTAATACTTCCGATTAGTCGAGTTGCATTTGGATTTGCTGCAGGCGGAAGCGACTTTCGCACCGAAGAGAGAGAACGTCAGCAGGGAGAGTCCGGGGCACAACAGCATCCGTCAGCTGCCAAGCCCTTTGGAGGCGGGAGTGGGGGCGGTGTATACATTACGCCTATCGCTTTTTTAGTCGTCGGTCAGCAAGGAATTAATGTGGTGTCGCTCGATAATCAAACGCATCTGTTGGAAAAAATTATTGACGTCACGCCAAAAGTGTTGGATCGCATAGAGGCAATGATGAGCCGCGCGCCATCCAAATCGAAACCTGTGTCAGGTGAAGATATTATTTTGCCGTAGAAGAATGACGCAAAGGTTGGCGTCAAGTTCACTGTCCTTCGGAAAATGCCGTTCCCGCAATGGCCGCGAAGGAGACAGTGAGCTTGGCGCCTTATTGCATTAGCCCGTTGCAAGCAAAGAAATTGGACATACCTGGTCTCGCGTAAGCATACATATGAAACAACTTGACCGGTACGAATGTGAAGGAGGAACTTATGAACAGATTTCCATACGTGGGACAAGTTGCGAAATTGCTCCTCATCAGTATGGTGCTGATGGGAATGGGGGCCGTAGAAGTGTTCGGACAACCCGCTTCGCCGAACGATACGGAAGCGACTATCCAGACGACGAAGCCAGTTCCGTCCGGTCAGAAGCCTGCACGCATTTCACTGCCATCCACGAATGCTAAGGCTGCGGCATTAATCGATGTCAAGACAGGCCGATTGCTGTATAGCCATAACGGTGACGCGATGCTGCCAATGGCAAGCACCACCAAGATTATGACGGCGATCGTGGCGATTGAACATGGGCGTCTCAGTGACAAAGTGAAGGTTAGCGGAAAGGCGTTCGGAAAAGAAGGCTCCTCGATATATTTAAGGCTTGGCGAAGAGATGAGTCTGAACCATCTGTTGTACGGATTAATGCTGCGCTCGGGCAATGATGCAGCGGTTGCGATCGCGGAACATGTGGGCGGGTCAGAGGAAGGGTTCGTTTATATGATGAATGAGAAAGCCAAGATGCTTGGGTTAGAGCACACGCAATTCCGCAACCCGCACGGACTCGATGCAGAAGGACATTACACAACGGCTAATGAGCTCGCCCAATTATCCGCCTACGCGCTTCATAACAGCATCTTTCGTGATATCGTGCGCACTCAGGTGAAGATGGCCCCGAATCCGTATGAGAAGTGGGATTACAAATGGATGAACAAGAACAAAATGCTTCGCTTGTATGAGGGGGCGGACGGTGTGAAGACGGGATATACGTCAGATGCTTTGCGCTGTCTTGTCAGCTCAGCCACGCGAGACGGACAGCAATTGGTGGCGGTCACCTTGAATGATTCGAGCGATTGGGTAGACCACTCACGGCTGCTTAATTATGGCTTCCAAGCGTTTCCGATGACGTCGTTGGTGGAAAAGGGGCAGGAAATTGAAGGATATCCCTTGCAAACATCAAGTGAGGTTGCTTATCCGATAAGTGCAGGAGAGCGAGAGCGCATTGTGACGGCTGTGAGCATTCTGGACAAGAACAGTCTGGATGCTCGTTTAGGTCACCGCGGACGGCTCATAGTGAAGCTGGATGACAACGTGATCGCAACGGTTCCGTTAACGGATTCCAATGCCTCCGCCTCCTCGCCTGCGTCGTCCATGCCATCTTATGAAGGACAGGCTGCTACGCTTGTGGGCAAGTGGTTCGCAAAAATGCGCTATGTGGTTGGTTCACTATTCGGCGCATAATCTCATCTTCAATAGGAGGCGGAAACGATTGTAAATGCCATTTGGATGTTTATGCTGCTAGTCGGCTTTATCGCGGCTGCTGCTCAAGGCCGTATTGAGGCGGTCACAGAGGCAGTGTTCGACGGTGCAAAAACGGGGGTGACCGTCAGCTTCGGTCTGATTAGCGTCATGGTGTTCTGGCTTGGTATGATGCGCATCGCGGAAGACGCAGGATTATTGAAGCGTTTGGCCAAGGCGCTTGGGCCTATCGTGCGGTATTTGTTCCCAGATGTGCCGCGGAACCATCCGGCCTTAGGCTTCATCATGTCGAACATGAGCGCGAACCTGTTAGGTCTTGGCAATGCTGCCACTCCGATGGGGATTCGCGCCATGCAGGAGCTGCAGAAATTAAATCCGAGCAAAGACACGGCGAGTCCTGCCATGTGCACCTTGCTGGCCATTAATACGTCAAGCATTACGCTTATTCCGACGACCTTGATTGCGATTCGGATGAATTTCGGCTCGGAGAACCCAGCGGAAATTGTCGGCACGACCTTGCTGGCCACGATTGTCGCCACGTGTGCGGCCATTGCGGCGGATCGATGGTATCGACGGCGCAGCAATGCACCGCCAGGAATGACGACACGCCGCAAATCTGGACTGTCGGCACAAGCCAGCGTGGAGTTGCCTCCAGTGCCGGATTAATGATATGACGCACGGTCGAATGACGGCATGCGCCGCCATTGCAATCTACGGACTTATCTATCTGCAGCTTCTGTAATGCTTCGGAAAGGACGGTTCGCTCATGTATTCTTTTGTTACCACGATATCTGCATGGGCCATTCCAGCCATTGTCGTATTTATTCCCCTATACGCTTATTTTCGCCGCGTGCCCGTCTATGAAACGTTCGTCGAAGGCGCAAAGGACGGTTTTCAGACCTCGATTAATATTATCCCAACCTTAGTGGGGATGATGGTGGCGATTAGCGTTTTTCGCGCCTCAGGGGCAATGGATTGGATGGTCAGTCTGTTCCGGCCGCTGCTCGATGTGCTTGGTGTGCCGAGCGAGGTGATGCCGCTCGCTTTTCTGCGGCCGATAACCGGGGCCGGTTCGTTGGCGTTTACGACGGATTTGATTAAGACGTATGGTTCTGATTCACTCATCGGACGAATCGCTTCTACGATCCAAGGCAGTACGGATACGACGCTGTATGTGCTGACTGTGTACTTCGGGGCCGTAGGTATCCGCAACGGGCGCTATGCGCTCAAAGTCGGACTCTTCTCTGATCTGGTAGGCTTTGTGGCAGCCATTATCGTATGTTTGCTTGTATTTGGCTTCATATCAGGATAATATCTATATAGCTTGAAAGAAATGAATGACCAAGGACTGTCTTAAAAGGTCTGTATGACCTGAAGGACAGTCCCTGTTTTTGTCTGCAGAAGGACAGGTTGAGGGGGATCAATGCAGCACGTACTATCGAGAACAAGTATCCCTCACGTGTATTTATCTACGTTTGGGTCAGCTGCTTACGTATCTTGTCAATTCGACAACCAAATTTCGACAACATTTTGAACAGTCCTTCTTGTGGTATTGTTCACAAAAGGATATCATTATCATGAGGTGACAAACGTATATGGAAGAACGTTTACAGAAGATTTTAGCGAATGCAGGTATAGCATCGCGTCGAAAATGCGAAGAACTTATATTAGCCGGCAAGGTTGAATTGAACGGGGAGGTTGTTACGACTCTCGGAGTGAAGGCGAACCCTGCCAGTGATGTCATAACGGTGAACGGCAAGCCGCTCAGAGTGAAGACGGATAAAGTCTACTTGGCGTTTCACAAGCCGAAGGGTGTAATTACGAGCACATCGGACCCAGAAGGACGCAAAACGGTTATCGACTTTATTAAAGGCGTTGGCACACGTGTATATCCTGTCGGACGTCTGGACTACGATTCCGAAGGATTACTGCTCCTGACGAACGACGGTGACTTAGCCAATCGCTTGACGCATCCACGCCATCACGTGGCGAAGATTTATCATGTAACAGTGAAAGGCGTTCCGCACGGGGATGCGTTGGAGAAGCTGAAGAAAGGCGTCATGTTGGATGACGGTATGACTCAGCCTGCAGAAGTCGAATATCACGATGTTGATATGGAACGTAATATTGCAACCATTAGTGTCATCATTCACGAAGGGCGTAACCGCCAAGTCCGCCGCATGTTTGATACAATCGGTCATCCAGTCATTAAATTAAAGCGGGTTCAATTCGCCAATATTACACTGCAAGGCATCGCGCGCGGGAAATATCGCCATTTGACCAAGTCTGAAGTAAATGAGCTGCAAATGGCGCTCTTGTCGAATCGTACCCCTTAACGGAATGAACCGCGCCATTATATCTGCCCTTGGCTAAGACACATAATTTTCATATTGAGGAAGATATGACCGCTGGTCTTTGAATTATAATGATCGTGAGTGGTGTAATGAATTTGTTGAAAATCTTCCTCTAAAATGTGAATAATGTCATAGAAGTGCGAGTTCAAAAAGAACCATTTTCAGCTGATGTCGAATCGCATCTTGGGATGCTTCGTGATCAAAAGGGGCTTTTTGAACAACTTCTGGAAAGGGCGTTGGTAATGGGCAAGCGGAATAAAACAACCCAGATCATCATCTTGGTCGTCATTCTCGTACTCGGCGGCTTCGCCGTAAGCTCTGCCTTCAAGAAGCCGGAGGTGCCGAAGGAAGGCAGCACGATCCCGGATCTGCCATTGCAGCAATTGAACGGCAGCGTCGTGAAGCTGGGGGATTACAAGGGCAAGGCGCTCGTGCTCAATTTCTGGGGCTCGTGGTGCGAGCCGTGCGAACGGGAAATGCCGACGCTGCAGAAGGCGGCGGATGAGTGGAAGGCCAAAAATGTTGAAATCGTCGGAATTAACTATGGCGAAGATCCATTGGTCGTACAAAATTATATGAAAAAGGTCAATGTGCACTTTACAATGCTGCTTGATCAGAAGAAGAAAGTAACGGAAGCGTTTGGGATCCGACCGCTCCCGACCACATTTTTCGTGAAGCCGGACGGTAAAGTTCACGCCATCCATATCGGTGAACTCACCCAATCTCAACTGGATAAATATCTTCAGGAGATAACGGGACAATGATAATCGATAATGGAAGGAGGACAATGTAGTGCGGTTCGACAATACGAAATGCGAATGCGGCCACCAGAACGCAATTGGAACCGTTCTCTGCGAAGCGTGCGGGAAGCCGCAGCATGAGGAACCCGCATTGGATGAAGTCCTAGAGATGCGGTATGACGGAGTTGCGCGAAAATCGCAAAAAGCGAATCCGTCCATTATCGATCGCATTTGGAACTTTTTTTCATCCGTCAAGGTAGCGGTTTATTTAATCGTCATCACACTGATAGGCTCGATGTTCGGCACGATCTACCCACAGGAAAGCCAGTTCATCAATATTGACGCTTCGTTGTACTATAAGCAATCGTATGGGACAATGGGGCACATTTATTATTTGCTCGGCTTGTCCCATACCTACGAGTCTTGGTGGTTTATTACGCTGCTCGTCATGATTGGGGCGTCGCTCGTCATCTGCAGTCTGGATCGGGTGCTGCCGTTATATCGCGCCTTGCATAAGCAGAAAGTGCGCAAGCATGGGCAATTCATCACCCGTCAGCGCATTGTGTACCAAGGCGACATACAGGATTCACCGAATACTTGGCTCGACGGGATGAGCAAGTCGCTCAAGAAGCGAGGATACAAGATCGTCCGCGATGAGGATGCGCTCTTGGCGGAGAAAAATCGCTTCAGCCGTTGGGGTCCATACATAAACCATATCGGGCTTATTATCTTTTTGTTGGCTGTTCTGGCCCGCAGCATTCCAGGATGGCATATGGAATACTATGATGCTTTTCCGCAAGGTCAGCCGAAGGAAATACCGGGTACGCCGTTTTATTTGCAGAATGACCACTTTACGGTTGAATATTATGGCGAGGAGGACATGCCCGAGCAATTCGTCAAGGAAGGCCGTGTCATAGCGAAGTTGTTCGAGACAAAGGCGACGTTGTATCGCTGCGTGGATAAATGCGATGAACTCGCCGCCGAACCGGTACTAGAAGAAGTGATGAAGCATGATATACGCGTGAACGAGCCATTGGAGTATGAAGGCTTGATGGTGTATCAATTCGACTTCGATCTGACACCAAGACTTGTTGCAGTAAAGCCAGTGCTGGAGAATCCGCAGACTGGGGAAGTGTACGGACAGTTCGAGCTGAAGATCAATCGTACGGAGACCCACTATGAAGTCGGTCCTTACACCTTAGAACTCACCCACAAATTTATGGATTTCGGACTTGATGAGAATGGGAAACCGACAACGAAGTCTCAAGACCCGAATGCACCTGCCTTTATCTTTATGATTAAAGGCCCGGGCCTGCCGAACGAGGGCGAGCCATATATGTATTTCCCTCTTCAAAAAGACAAAGTGAAGTTTCAGCAAGACGTCATCAATGGCGAAATAGCCAACAAGTTCGATTTGCATGTCCAATCGATGAACGATGTAACACTGTCTGAATCCACCAGCTATCTGAATGTGCGCAAAGATACAGCGATGCCGTTCATTTGGATAGGAGCTGCCATCAGCATGATTGGCCTTATTATGGGCTTCTACTGGCAGCACCGCCGCATATGGCTGCGATTGGATGGGCAACAGCTGGCGCTCGGAGCGCATACGAACAAGAACTGGTATGGGCTTCGGAATGAAGTCGCCCGAGCTTTGCAAGCAGTGGACATTGAAGTCGATGCTAAATCTATCGATCGTGGGGGGAGTAAGGCGTGACGTCATTAGAATTGAGCCAGGACGCATATGTAGTCGCGTTCTTCTTATTTTGTATTTCATTCATCCTGTTCGTCTATGCGATGCCGGGCAAAAAAATGAAGACACACGACCGGGCGCGCCATGAGCGCAGGTGGGGCAGAATTTCATTTACCGTAACGGCCATCGGCTTTGGCAGTCAGCTCGTCTATTTTATCTCTCGCTGGATTGGAGCGGGACATATCCCGGTCAGCAACATGTACGAGTTCATGTCGTTCTTGGCGATGATGATTATCGGCGCATTTGTCGTCATGTATCTCATTTATCGTTCGGCGGTGCTTGGCGCATTTGCGGTTCCGCTGGCCGTCATTATTATGGCTTATGCTTCTGTCTTCCCGAGTGAAGTGCAGCCTTTGATTCCTCAGCTCGATTCGGTCTGGTTGAAAATACACGTTACGTTGGCAGCGCTCGGCTATGCTTTTTTTGCCGTCGCCTTCGTAGCCGCACTGCTCTATTTGCTGCGGACGGTGCGTTGGGATTCGGGAAGCGACCGGCGTTCACAACGTTGGCTCGAATTCACAATGGGATGTATAATTGTTGTTATCGGCTTCATTGCTGTCGTATTCAGCTTCCGCGCCGCGGACTATGAAGTGATCGTCAATCAAAAAGTGGAAACGGTCGAAAACGGCCAAATCAATAGTAAAATAGAATCGGTTACGTACACGATGCCGCCTTTGATTGCACCTTACAACAGTGAAGAAAGCTCTTTAGAAGCGGTGCCGAGCTTTATCGGCATGAAGCTGCCGCTGATGGAAGCTCCTGGCTGGATGAAAGGGGTGCAGGCGGGACGTAAGCTGAATACGGTTATTTGGTCACTTCTTGCTGGTCTTGTGCTGTATGCGGCAATCCGGCTCATCTTGCGCAAACCGATTGCAAAAGCTATCAGTCCGCTGGTGCAGGGGTTAGATCCCGATCTGGTAGATGAAATCAGTTATCGTTCCATCGCCATCGGATTCCCTGTCTTTACATTAGGGGCACTGGTCTTTGCCATGATTTGGGCACAAATCGCCTGGTCCCGCTTCTGGGGCTGGGATCCAAAAGAAGTGTGGGCGCTCATTACATGGTTGTATTACAGCGCCTATCTTCACCTGCGCTTGTCCCGCAGCTGGCATGGCGCAAAATCTTCATGGTTGGCCGTTATCGGCCTCCTGATAGTGATGTTTACGCTTGTCGGCGTCAATCTCGTCATTTCCGGGCTTCATTCTTATTCTGGAGTCTGACCATTGCGCCGATAACGATTCGGTCGAACGACTGCGGCTTCTGTCCTGCTGAACTTCAGTCGTTCATACTTTTTGATACCGTTGGAAGGAGAGTCGTTCATGTCCGAACAAGTGAACCGCATCTTGGTCGTAGATGATGAAGAACGGATTCGTCGCCTGCTTAAGATGTACCTGGAGAAGGAAGGCTACGAAATTGAGGAAGCGGAGGATGGTGAAATCGCGCTTCGCAAAGCGGTTGGCGAGGATTACGACCTAATACTGCTGGATGTCATGCTTCCTGGCATGGATGGGATCGAAGTGTGCACCCGCTTGAGACAAGTCAAAGCGACACCGGTTATCATGCTCACTGCCAAGGGCGAAGAGATGAACCGGGTGCAAGGCTTTGAGGTCGGGGCGGATGATTACGTAGTGAAGCCGTTCAGTCCGCGAGAGGTGATATATCGCGTCAAGGCAGTGCTGCGTCGCTCATCGGCTACGGCATTTTTGACGAACGATCCAAAAGCAAGCAACAACATCGTATTTCCTCACCTGATTATCGAGCATGATGCCCACCGGGTGACGGCAGGCGGACATGAAATCAGCCTAACTCCAAAGGAATATGAGCTGCTTCATTATTTAGCCGTGTCTCCGGATAAAGTGTTTTCGCGTGAAGAATTGTTGAAGGATGTATGGAATTATGAATTTTTCGGCGATTTGCGCACGGTTGATACCCATGTGAAGCGGTTGCGCGAGAAATTAAACAAAGTTTCACCGGAAGCGGCTACGATGATCACGACCGTGTGGGGCGTCGGTTACAAGTTAGAGGTGCCGAAATAATCGTGAAATTTTGGCGCAGTGTAGTCGGCAAGCTGTGGATGACCATCATCGGTCTCGTTGCAGTCGTCATGGCCACGTTGGGTGTATACTTGCTTCCATATATCGATAGCAACTTTACCCATCCTAACGATATAAAACAATTATTCGTATATACCGCTATTACCGGGTTCTCGCTCACGACCTTTTTCGCTTTGTTTCTATTTACTAAAATTACGCAGCCGCTTCGCAAGCTGAAGCAGGCTGCCGATACGATTCGCCAGGGCGATTATTCGACGCGCGTCACGATCCCTTCCTCCGATGAGATTGGGGAATTGTCGCGTACGTTCAACCACATGGCCGAAGAGCTGAAGATGACGATTCAGGATTTGCAGCACGAGAAGGAGCATTTGGCGAGCGTGCTGCGGAGTATGACTGATGCGGTCATTACATTTGACGCTTCAGGGAGCATGCTTCTCGCCAACCCGCATGGGGAAGCGATTTTGAACCGTTGGAATTCGATGGAGTGGAATGTCGACGTAGAGCCGTCCGATCCTTCATCAGTTCCCGTCCCGATGAAGCCGCTGTTCCAGAAGGTCATTCGAGAAGGCGAAGAAGTGTCAACACGCGTCCATGTCAGACAGGAAGTATGGTCTGTCATCGTGGGGCCGCTTCATGCCGACAGCCGCGTGCGCGGAGCTGTAGCCGTGCTGCGCGATGTGACGGAGGAGGTGCGGCTTGAGAAGCTGCGCAAGGACTTCGTGGCGAACGTCTCACATGAGATTCGGACGCCGCTGTCGATGCTGCAAGGATACAGCGAAGCGCTGCTGGACGATATTGCGGCTTCGCCAGAGGAACGGCAGGAATTAGTTCAAGTCATTCATGACGAATCGCTGCGCATGGGGCGTTTGGTCAAGGATTTATTGGATTTGGCCCGCATGGAGGCGGGACACTTGCCTATGCATTGGAGCGAAGCGGATGTGCATGAGCTCATTCATCGCGTATACCGCAAGTTTTCCGTTATTGCCAAAGAAAGAGACATACCCTTGCACATGTCATTGGATGCGGAGGATCCTGTCCTGCCTGTTGCGGACGAAGATCGCTTGGAGCAGGTGTTGACGAATTTGCTCGACAATGCGCTCCGTCATTCTTCGTCAGGGGAAGAAATACGAATTCGTACCGAACGAACGGTGTCGTCAGGCGGAGAGGAACTGCTGTGGATTCATATTGAAGACCATGGTCAAGGCATTCCTTCGGAAGACGTTCCCTACATCTTTGAACGCTTCTACAAAGCCGATAAGGCCCGTAAGAGAGGGGCTTCTGGCGGTACGGGGCTGGGATTAGCCATCGTCAAAAACATTATTGAAGCCCACAACGGCATCTTACGTGTCGACAGCGCGTTGGGTCAAGGGACAACATTCTCCTTTGCGGTGCCTGTTCGTGCACCAGAAGATGCAAAATGACTAACAAACGACAACTCCCTTCCCGCCATTTCGGCAGAGAAGGGAGTTTTTTGTTGAGATCTGCATCTCAGTTGCTGTCAGAGTAACGCGTTTTTTTACTATAAATCTTGTTCGTCGTGGAACAATTTTATAGAGGCTGAACACGCACGTACTGCGTTACAGCACGATTTCCTTCGCTTTAATAATATCCGCATTGTTTTTCAGTTGCGCAAGCACAACTTTCGAAATCATCTTATCGACAGACAATACCATGATGGCTGAGCCGCCGACAATTTTCCGTCCGACCTGCATCGTCGCGATATTGACGTCATTGGAGCCGAGCAATGTGCCGACCGTTCCGATAACCCCAGGCTTGTCATTATGCGAGATGAGCAAAATATGGCCTTCTGGCGCGATATCTACTGGATATTTGTCGATTTGCACGATTCGCTCGCCGTATCCATTTAACAGCGTACCGGCTACCAGACGCTCTTCCGAACTTGTCCGAAGCGTTACCGAGAGCAGATTGGTGAAGCCCTTTGCGATGTGCGATTTTTGCACAATGATGTTGATGTCTCTTACTTTTGCCAAGTGCATGGAATTCACGACATTAACGTCCGAGCCTAAATGCTGGGAAAGAATGCCCTTGACGATTTCGCGTGTAATCGGCTGCGTGTCCACTTCAGCCAAGTCACCAGAATAGTTGACGACGATCTCATGGACGGCACTTTTGGCCATTTGGGAGACGAATTGCCCCAACTTCTCGGCAAGACCGAAGTATGGCTGAATCTTTTTAAGAACATTTGCCGGCACAGGCGGCATGTTGACCGCATTCTTGAATGGTTCGTTGCGTAAAATATGAAGCACCTGCTCCGATACGTCCACGGCCACGTTCTCTTGCGCTTCCACGGTCGATGCACCTAAGTGAGGGGTTACAATGACCTTAGGATGGTGCAGGAACGGATGGTCCGCCTGCGGCGGTTCCGCTTCGAAGACGTCGAAGGCTGCACCAGCAACGATGCCTTCATCTAATGCTTCGATGAGCGCATACTCATCGATGATGCCGCCGCGCGCGCAGTTAATAATGCGCATGTCTGGCTTCATCACTTCGAACTGCGGGCGAGAAATCATGTGGCGCGTCTCGGCCGTCAGCGGTGTATGGACGGTAAGGAAATCCGCCGCACGGATAATTTCGTCTACTGAACCGAGCTTAATACCAAGCTTCTCGGCTCGCTCCTCCGTCATAAACGGATCGAAGCCCATCACTTCCATCCCGAATGCTTTGGCCCGCTTCGCTACCTCGCTGCCGATACGGCCCATGCCGAGGACGCCTAGCGTCTTGTTCGACAGCTCTACGCCGAGGAACGATTTGCGGTCCCATACGCCGCTAATCGTCTTCACGTAAGCTTGCGGGATGTGGCGGGCAAGCGCCATCATCATCGCAAAGGCATGCTCACACGTCGTAATTGTATTTCCGTCCGGAGCATTAATGACAATAATTCCGCGCTGTGTCGCCGCCTGCAGATCGATGTTATCGACACCGACCCCTGCGCGTCCAATAACTTTCATTTTCTTGGCTGCTTCCATAATACGCGGGGTAACGCGTGTCTGGCTTCGTACCAACAGCGCGTCATACTCTCCGATAATTTCCACCAGCTCGTCTTCCGACAATCCCGTTTGCTTTACTACCGTAACATCCTGTGCATCCACCAACTGCTGAATCCCGAAATCGCTAATCGGATCCGAAACTAACACTTTAAACATGGTTTCTCCTCCTTTAGATCTATGTTTACATATAAAAAAACTCCCATCCGCATACTACGACCGTAGTAAGGGACGAGAGTCTTCTTTCGTGGTGCCACCCTTATTCGCTGTTCGTTCACACAAACAGCCTTTTCATCTCATAAAGAGATAACGAACGATATCGGGTTCGAACCGTTCACGCCTACTAACTATTCGAATTCAGCGCAACAACTCCGGAACGCTGGAACATGACAATCCACCGCCGATTCCCACCTAACATCGGCTCTCTGTAGGCTTCTTTGCCCGTTCGTTTCCTTCACCGTATTAACTCATGAAATTTTACTTAATGTACCATGCTTCCAGAACAGTGTCAATAGGTTGAAAAAACGAAAATGAAATCTTTGAAATGAGTGAAAACGCTTATTTTTCCCCGTTATAACGAACAAAAACACAACACATTGCATTTTACGTAAAGATTTTCTCTTTTCGCCAGCTAAGGTTGAATGATTCTTAAAGTTTCTGCTATGATTCATCTATTGGTTCATATTTAAACAGAATTGGTTAGGCAGGGATGGAATGAAACAAAAATGGAAAAACTTCAAGTCGCGACAGGTCAATGTACAAGACTTAGACGACCGCATTTTGCTAATTAACTTATATTTGACTCAGGCCATAACCCTTACGATAGGCTTGGTATGGATTTGGCTGCAAGGAAGAAATCCGTTCAAGCTGCTAAGCCTGCCGGAAGGCTGGACCTGGTTGTGGTGGGGATGTGGCCTCGCCGTTGCTGTCGTACTGTTCGATATTGCGATATCCCGCTTCGTGCCGGAGGAACTGAACGATGATGGTGGAGTCAATGAGAAGCTGTTTCGCAAGCGTCCGGTATGGCACATTTTCGTCATCTCCTTTATAGTAGGAGTATGCGAAGAAATGCTCTTCCGGGGAGCTGTACAGCATGCGTTTGGCCCGTACTGGACCAGCATTATGTTTGCAACCATCCATGTTCGGTATTTACGCCACTGGCTCCCGACCTTGATGGTATTTTTAATTAGTTACGCTTTGGGGATCGTCTATGAATGGACGGGAACATTGTGGGCTCCAATTATGGCTCATTTTGTAATTGATCTTATTATGGGACTTATCATACGGTTTCGGAGGGAAGCATGAGCGAGAATCATTCAGACCCGTCCTTTCGAGGGTTCTCTCGCAGTCAAGACTCAATCGTACATAGCCCGGCACTGGATGCACTACGCCAATTGAAGGAAGATACGACGGACACATCAGAATCAAAAGTCGATCATCATTCGAACATCAAGACAAAGACAGCAAATCATCAGGCGGATATATCCGCTAGAGAAATGGCAGCTGTCGCTGCCGTTTCTCCATCTATAGATGAAGATGAGGACCGTTCTCTACCATCTCGTAAAGAATTGTATCCTTCCGACTATGCGAAGTTGACGAATTGGTTTTACAATGTTCTATTTTTGTTGTTTATCGGGTTATTAGTCGGACTTCTATTATGGGGACGCCACAAAATGGCGCTGGAGGGATAATCCGCCATGCTTGCTGCTGCTGTTATCATTGGTGTTATCGCAGTTATCGGTGTTCTCTTCGGGTATATGCTGTGGGAAGCTCGGGGACTTACAATTACAGAAGAAGAAGTGGTATTAGAGCGGTTGCCGTCATCCTTTGACGGGGTCCGCTTGTTCTTTATTACCGATTTCCATCGCAGGATGTTGACACAGCGGCATATGTCGCAACTGGAACAGCATGAGAAAGCAGAGCTAGTGCTGGTCGGCGGGGATATGATTGAGCGTGGTGTTCCGCTAGAACAATGTTTGTATAATATGAGTTGTCTGCGCCAATATGCTCCGGTAATCGCGGTGCATGGCAACCACGACTATAAAGTGGATATCCGCAAATTGGATGACGATCTGAGGGATATCGGGGTTAAGCTATTGGATAATGAAGCGATGCGGCTCGAGCAGAGCGGCGAATTCATATGGATTGCGGGCTGGGATGATTTCAGCTCGGGAAGAACCGACATCCGCCTTGCCATGAGCGAGCCGAGAGGCGAACCGCATTGCACGATCGTTCTTACTCATGATCCGCTGTCTCTGCGGGGGGTGGATGTCAAGGACATTGATGTGGTGCTGTCAGGTCATACGCACGGCGGTCAAATATGTGTTCCGGGGTATGGTCCGCTGCGAACGGGCAAGTTTTACCGAAAATATTTAGCGGGCTGGTATGATTTTCAAGACGAAGCCAATCAGCGAACGAAGCTGTTCATCAGCAGGGGATTCGGCACGTCCCATCTGCCTTTTCGCTTGAACAGCAAGCCGGAAGCGCATTTTATAATACTCCGCTCCGGAGCCAAAGCCAGTGTTTCCTAAAATTAATCCGAATGCTTCGCACATCCGGCGCTCACACTACAACTGATCCTAACAAACAAGGAGGGAACAGCAGTGAAGGTGACATCATTTATTTCCGGAGCGGCAATCGGAATATTGGCGGGGATGTACATGGCGGATCGCCGTTCGCTTGCGAATCTGCAGTCCAAGCTTCAACTCGCAGGCGACATGGTACAGGATGTGATGGGGAAAGCGAAGGACAAAGTAATGGACTCCACGCTTACCAAGAAGATGTCCAACATGACGACGCTCATGGATTCGAAAGCGCAGCATAGTGTCGACGGGTTCAGCTTGGACCGGATTAAAGCATTGATTGATGGCGACCCAGAAGTTAGACGCAAAGTCGATGCCATTCTGAGTGAGAATGGATTGGCTCCGGTTCCGGCGACGATGGCATCCAATAAGTCGTCAGCGGCAGAGTCGGCGTCGCAAAATATCGCCAAGGCCCAAGTGGCGGATCGTTCGAAATCCGCCAGCAGCACCGAGCAACAATCAACTCATTAATCGTGTGCTTCTAACTGGAATGAACCTCTTTACGCATGTCCATCGTTAAGGATTAATTATGGTTTACTCGATGAAGCAACCGCATTAGAGCGGTTGCTTTATTTTTGTAATAATTGACTTTTCCATACATAACCTTGTACGTCTATTTTATGTAGTGCAAAACATTTGAAATAATGATAACATGAGTTACATAGAACCATTTTCAGCACATATTATATGTTGCTTCATAATCTGTTATAACCGAAGCTGTAAAGGAGGGTCCTGTCATGAAAATCGAACGTCTAAGTCAAGATAAAATCCGTATTTTTCTTACGTTCGACGATTTATCGGAGCGCGGGATCCAACGCGAGGATCTGTGGCAGGAAATGACTAAGCTGCAGGAGTTGTTCGCGGAAATGATGGATCAAGCGTATACCGAACTCGGATTTGACGCGACGGGACCGCTTGCCGTAGAAGTATTCGCAATGCCTGCACAAGGCATGGTCGTCATCGTCACACGAACCCGTTGGGACAGCGCATCACACCATGCTCACGGTGTGGATGAAGATGAACTGGACGACGTATACGAAATGGAAGTTACACTGGAGGAAAGCGACACCATCGTGTTCGCGTTCCGTGATTTTGAACATTTCATCGAAGCGGCTCATACGGTGAACGGTCAATTCCCCGTCTCCGGCGCGCTCTACCAATATAACGGACAGTGGATATATCACGTGGAACCGGCCAATATGGAGCCCCATCGCTTGCACGGCTTTATCGCCATTTTAGCGGAATATGGGGAAGCAACGTCGGTAACAACCGCTGTTTTGGAAGAGTACGGTACCTGCATCATTGCAGAAGATGCGATATCCGTAATTTGTGCTCATTTCAAAGCGCGACGTGTCTAAGCGCCGTGCATCGTCAACAGGGAGCGCTTATTGGATCATCAATATGTGAGCTCCCTGTTTTTAATTTGTCATCACTTGTCAATCAATATATGCTGACTTCCTCTCATTGGACACTACATAACCAACATCATAGAATCAATGAGCCTATCTAACTAAACTCTATGAGGTGAATCAAGATGTCCGCACAAGATCACAATTCTCTTCTTCAATCTACACAAGTTGTAATCGAGCAAGCTCTACATCGTTTAGGTTATGGACAAGACATGGTCGATTTGTTAAAAGAACCGCTGCGTATGCTGACCGTTCGTATTCCGGTTCGGATGGATGACGGTAAAGTGAAGATGTTTACTGGTTTCCGAGCTCAGCACAACGATGCTGTCGGTCCGACTAAAGGCGGGGTTCGTTTTCATCCAGAGGTGTCAGAAGAAGAGGTTAAGGCGCTTTCCATCTGGATGAGCTTGAAATGCGGAATTGCCGATCTCCCTTATGGAGGCGGGAAAGGCGGGGTTATCTGCGACCCGCGACGGATGTCCTTAAATGAATTGGAACGATTGAGCCGCGGCTATGTTCGCGCGATTAGCCAGATTGTCGGGCCAACGAAGGATATTCCAGCGCCTGATGTCATGACAAATGCGCAAATTATGGCATGGATGGTGGATGAGTACAGTGTTATCCGGGAATTTGATTCTCCTGGCTTCATTACCGGCAAGCCGATTGTGCTCGGGGGCTCGCAAGGTCGTGAGACAGCGACTGCGCAAGGCGTTGTTATGATGATCTACGAGGCATTAAAAGTGAAGGGGATCCCGCTCAAAGATGCGCGTGTCATCGTGCAGGGCTTCGGCAATGCGGGCAGTTATCTGTCCAAATTCATGCATGAAGCGGGAGCCAAAGTTGTCGGCATATCCGACGTGCACGGCGGGTTGTATGACCCGAATGGATTGGATATCCCGGATTTGGTTGACCGTCGCGATTCCTTCGGTACGGTAACAAATCTGTTCAAAAATACGATTTCGAACGAAGAGCTGCTCATTCAGCCTTGCGATATTCTTGTACCTGCAGCGATCGAGAATCAAATCACCGAACATAATGCGCATCAAATTCAAGCGCAGATCATTGTCGAGGCGGCAAATGGGCCGACTACGATTGAAGCGACGAAGATCGTTACGGATAGAGAGATACTGCTCGTGCCTGATGTGTTGGCGAGCGGTGGAGGCGTTATTGTGTCTTATTTCGAATGGGTGCAAAATAATCAAGGTTATTATTGGAGTGAGGAAGAAGTGATGCAGAAGCTGCAGAAGCTAATGACGCGCGGATTCCTAAAAGTGTACGAAGTACACCAGACGAAGCAAGTTGACATGAGGCTTGCCGCCTATATGGTCGGTGTCCGTAAAATAGCGGAAGCGGCTCGCTACCGGGGGTGGGTGTAAGCGTGACTTGTATTTCGGCCATGACTACTTTTGTTGCCAGCATCACAGAAACGGCCGTGCAAACAAGCGAAAGTACGACGCCAATCCTGCCATTGTTAACGGCAGCGATTGCCCCGGGAATTGCTTTGTTAGTTTACTTTTATTTAAAGGATCGATACGATTACGAACCGATTCATATGGTTATTCGTATTTTCCTGCTCGGATTTTTAATCGTATTTCCCATTCTTATTATTCAGTACGGACTTGTGCAGTGGTGGGGAAATAGTCCTTATGTATTCTCGTTTATCATCTCAGCCGGTGTCGAAGAGTTCGTTAAGTGGTTTGTCCTGTATCATATGATTTACAACCATGTCGAGTTCGACGAACATTATGATGGGATACTGTACGCGGTAGCAGTCTCACTTGGTTTTGCCACGATTGAGAACGTGCTGTATGCATGGGCGAATTATACCTCATTCTCGCATCTGCTGATTCGGGCGCTGCTGCCAGTGTCTGGGCATGCTCTGTTTGGTGTAATAATGGGCTACTATTTAGGAAAAGCCAAATTTTCAAAAGGAGGCCGTTCCCGCCGTTATTTGCTGTATTCCATAGGTATACCTTTGTTCTGGCACGGTGTATATGATTTGATATTGCTTATGGTGACTCGCTATTGGATATGGTTCGTCGTTCCTCTCATGATCTTTCTCTGGTATTACGGGATGGGCAAGGTACGGCATGCCAATGCGCGCTCTCCGTTTCATTCTGTTAATCGCGAGGAAGAGATTAATATGTAGCGTGTTGGTAAATACTGTACACAAATGCTCTTTTTTTAGTTTAATCACCAAAATAAGGAGGACTTGTGTGCGGGTAAAGGTAACCATTCGCTGCAGACAATGCGGTGAGAAATTTATTCTACGGGGCAGACGGGAAAGGGGCCGGGTCGAGACCGGCTTCAAGCAATGCGTATGTGACAATCGTGAAGATTTCGTAATTGATGAACAGCCCATATAGGATGCTTCGTGATCAAAAGGTCGCTTTCAGCACCGAGAAGGTTGCGTGAAGCCGAAGAAGGAAGGAACGGAGTGTAGGCAA
>NZ_ALKF01000159.1:0-51752 GCF_000283315.1 Paenibacillus sp. OSY-SE
CAACAGCCACTGCTTGTTCCGTACGCAGCCCGCGAACCTCATAATCGTAACCAATACGCGTTTGATCCGGATAGGTAATGGATGCTAGTTCTCCTGATGGATAGTACGCATAATTTGTCGTTCCCGTCTGATCGGTCATGGCCGTACGGTTTCCTGCTGCGTCATAGCTGTAGGAAATCGTCTCGTCCGGTGCGATGCTGGTTATTAGGAAATTCCGGTTGTTATATACGTACTGTTGAACCTGACCTTTCCGATCGATGCTCTTAATCAAGTTACCGTTGCCGTCATAATAGAAACGCTTGCTCTGCTTCTTCGGATCGGTTTGCTCCAGCAGACGGCCGATATCGTCATACCGCTTCTGCACCGTATTTCCGTCCGCATATTTGACTTCGATCACATTTCCAGCCATATTATACCGGTAGCGCGTCGTTTTCCCTTCGGCATCCGTTACGGCGATCATGTGTCCCAATACATCGTACTCGTATTTCGTTGCGTTATTGTTTCCGTCGTATGCAACCTTGACGTTACCCGCATAGTCGTATTCGTAACGGGCCAATACCACCGCCTGACCAGACGGCTTGATTTCCTCTTTCTTTATAACCCGATTCATGATGTCATATGTTTCACGACTCGCGTTGTTGGCCCCATCGATAGTTGTCTTCGTATTGGCTACATCGTCATAAACGATGCGGTTCATACCATGAAGGAAGTTTTCCTTGATAACTCGATCCCAGGCATCGTACTCATATTGAAATCCGGATCCGTTAAAGTTCCCTTTGCGAATGAGCCGGCCGTTCTCATCATACGCATGTTCGGCAATACCACGCCCGTTGGTTTCGGCGATAAGATTGCCGAGCGGATCGAAATGCTTCTCGATTCGCAGCCCATTCGGATCGGTGATGAACATCTTATTTGCTTGATCATCATAAACGATTGTTGTCTTCGTTCCATCCGGATTGATGTCGGCCGTAATTCGCCCCAGTTTGTCATACGTATAGGAGGTACTGTTTCCATTGCCGTCTGTAAATTTGGTCGGAAGCCCTGTCTCAGGGATATAGTCCATACTGCTTTCGACCACTTCATTGCTGCCGTCAACGTTCTTAACGCCTACGATTTGCCCACTTAAAAAGAATCGCTTGAAATCAGGGCTGAATTGCTGATAAACAACAGTCTCGGAAGTATCTCCCTTGATTCGAATCTTGAGCGGATTGCCGGCATAGTCATACTCATAATTTAGCTGCTGAACAATTTCTCCCTTGTCATTCTTCGAGATCGCCTGCATTAATCCTCCGCGATCCTCATCATATTCATACTCGGAACGCAGGTTCATGTCCCGATCTATCGGCAGGACACTGTTCATCAAGCCGAACTTCCTCAGCGACACGATGGTGTACTCGTAACGGCTGGTTGCCCCGAGCGGATTCGTCTCGGATTCAATAAAGCCCCAGTCATTACGATCATACGTCCGTGTTGTAACACGGGACGCGGATGAAGCTCCTCCTTGATAATTCGTCTCCTCGATGCGGATCGGATTCGGATTTCTTCGAGCTGTATCGTACCTGTACGTAAACACCTGACTGTCGTTTGTTCGCTGATCTACCATAGCCTTCCTCGTGTTATATACTACCGAAGGAGAGAGGTAATCCGTATACTGTTTGTCGTACGAATAGGTTACGGTCTTAAATTTGTCGTACACCTCTACAGAAAACGTGAAGTTTTGATCGAAATACTTCCCTACATCCCCATTGTTATATCTCAATATCAGCTCATTCTTCTTCGTATTTTTCTGTGAGCTATAGTAGTTACGGCGTGCTTTGTACCTTATAACCTGCTCTTCCGCATACTCTCCGATCTTCCGATAAATAACACTATCGAATCCATATTCCGTAATGGCCTTGGTTGGGTGTTCAATTACCCCCAGCGCGATAGTCTCGTTCTTTCCCCAGAATATGATGCGATCATTTCCAGTCAGATATTTGTATGAATCAACCAGATTAAAATTCAGCCAGTTCCACACGCCGTAATCATATTTGGTCGAACGCCCAAGCGGATCGATTACTTCCGTTAAGATATCTTGCTCCCGGGAGAGCACATCATTCTTTATTTTATTAACCCTTTCTTTCTTATAGATCACCCTTCGATCCCCGGTTTGGATAGAGATCGTATTATCGCTGTTGTAGGAAATATTCATTTCGTTCGTATATCGGTGATCCCTGCTCGAGCTTCGGATTTGATACAGAACGTAACCAACATCTGGTTGGTATTTATACGAAAATTGAATCCAATTGCCGTACTTATCTTCAATTAATATCAGTTGGCCGGAATGGCTAAAATACTGCGTGATTCCCGTCTTCAGATTATTGAGTTCATAGGAGGCTCTATCTCCTGTCTGTAGGTACTTGTCCGTATCACCAAAATCCAAATCGCGGAATGGATATCCGAGCAGTCGGTCATTTTCGGATAAGCTGTAGGTGCCAAGGCCCGAAATGTAGATATAGCGGTTGTTGTTGACCTTCTTAATATACGAAATGTCCCAGATCCACCCTTTGCCGAGATGGAATATTTGTTCTTCCTGTGTTTCCTGCGTACTGTTCTTCCCATTCCATCTGTCCACATAAATATCGTCCTTCGCCAAAGAGCTGTCATAAATTCTCCGCAGCGCAAAGTCCAAGCCGTTCGAGCCCGGCATGACCAGATCGGTTATTTCTACGCGCAGGGATCCATCTACGGTCGAGATATGATCATTTACTGCTCCAACGGAATAAGGAGCTTGATCCAGCCGAATCGGCTTATTGCGCAAGGCGATCTCATCATAAGGCTCGCTGCCGGAGAACATCCGCAATCCGTACACCAGATCCGTTACCGACCGTTCCTTCTTGCCGTATACTTGCTCCGTTACACTGGCTTGATATACAGCCTCCGATACACTTTTCACTTGTTCCTGATGAGCTATAAGTGGATCTGGAGAAGGCTTCGGATAGGTACGATTCATGAATTCTCCATAGTCTTTCCCCTGCCGCAGAGCTTGCAGGCCTTGATAGATTTGATGGAGTTCATAGCCTTTGAGCAGCTCCTCCTGCACCCAATCCCGGGTCACGCCGAATGTCTCGGTAAGGGACGTGACGGTAATCAGCTCGTCTGGGTCAAAATCTGCAAAGGTTGCTTGCGGAGCATACACACTGGAAGTTACTGTCGGATACTTCTCTATGTCTGAATTTTCAAGTGCAAAAGCTTCTTGTGCAGACGCGAGAGGCACGCTTGTAATCAATAATACACATACGAGAATTAGTGATAACCATCTTCTCAACATGATCTCCCCTATCAATTATCTTTCCTTACTCTTATTATTTTGCATTTGGCATAAACAGCGTCGTTCCCATTAAGAAACCGCTTACCATTCAGGCAATTGAACAGCTGAAATGTTAAAAGCAGAGGCCTGAGGAGTACTAGGAGTATTAAAAGTTTATGTCACTCATTTCATTCCATCCCTTCCGGCAGGAACATTTCTACCGGACTTGAAGGGTTGTAGAAAGGATTAAAGCGTAAATCATGAACCACTACACTTGCTTCCCACGGCTCGTCAGGATTTATCGGTACTAAGCGTGCGGAGATCCTTGCCTTGGCTATGCCCGGCGGTATTTCTCCCTCTATACTAACAACCTGCCCATGGTTTTCTGGAGTTAACATGTAAGTTTCGGTTTGTGTGGGTACGCGCATATTAATTTTTTTTGGATATAGTTCAACTTTAACTTCCAATTTAGCATTTTTACTGCTTTGGATAAAGATTTCGCCTCTTAATGAGAATTTGCTTGAAAAAGTATCATCAAATACTCTAATTATTTGCAAAATTCCTGCCGAACTATCTTGCCCCCATTGTCCCAGCGGTACAGTAATTTTTTGCCCTCTAACTCTATCGCCCTTCCCATAAATCCCCACTTCCTTCATATTACGCCCATTTATTTTTTCCCAGCCTTGTGCTATATCGCTATTCTTATCAAATATGGTAAAGAACGAGTTCCATAATGCCTGTGGCTCTATACTATACTCAAACGTGACACCATCAATATGAACATGTCCGAAACCACGATCACTATCAAAGCGTGCCCCCACAAAAATGGTTGCATAAACAGTACCCTTTGGAATGCTTCCTCTGATTGAAACGGTCATATTAGTAAGACTATCAGATGAAGTATAATTGGTTCCCATTAAAGTACCATGCTGATTAAAAAACAAGATGCGTAAATGCGATTCCGCGTCTCCTACTCGATGGGATATCCCTCTTATCTGATATTTTCTTTTATCATCCAGCAGAATATTTTGGCTTATATATATTTCTTTGCTTCCGCCGTCATGATGGCGGCCTACAACCTGGCTTCTTTTTCCGCCTTTATCCCCTTCGATATAGAGCCTAGAAGAATAGGTGTTGTCTGCATCATCCCAGTAATCTGAGATTGTACCTCCTATCGTTGAGATTCCCTCCCCTTGGAAATCATAATTCATGAGTAGATTAAAGAAAGGATCGTAATCATAAGTAACATCAACACCCCTAATTGTTATCGCGCCGGCGGCATTGCTTCCCGTTGCGTGAATCACTAATTGAATGACTGCTTTTTTTGCATTATCGGGAACACTACCTATTTTCTCACTTATTGTATAAAAGAAATTGCTCGTTAACGTGCTTTTTTTAGCAACTCTTTCGATAACCTTGCCATTGTCATCCACAAATTCGAGCGCCATTATTGCCTCCGCATTCTGCAGATGTTCAATCTTCAAAGAACTTTTCATACCTCGTAGGTATTTATTTGAATCTGCAGAAATAGAAATCGTTTGCTTAATGCCAATCGAACTTCCAATAGGCATATTAGAAGCTTGAATTTGCTGATGATTTCTCGATCCAATCTTTTGAATGCCATAACTGGATACCGCTTCCCTATCCGTCACATAGGACCAGCCAATCGCCTTGCCGGCATTGTTTACGTTTTTAAAATCACTGTTTGTCACCTTTTCGTATACCTTCTTGCTCACACTTCTACTTGTCATATTGCCATTCTTATCTGCCTGATATGTGATATCCGTATCATCATTCGTGATATTCTTTATGTTTCCATTCTCATCATAACTGTACTCCGCGTCATAAGCGTTGACGCTAGATACCAAAAAAACTGCTAGAATAAAAATAAAAGCAATCTTTTTATTCATTTTCCAACCCCACCTTTCTGGATAAAATACAGCCCCACTTCGTTAAACTATAGCTCCATCGCCTTCCTCCTTTATTTTAGAAATCAACCATAATAATACCTTTAATTTCCTCTAATATCCATAGTTGTTTTTATTTCACCTTCCTTGAGTGCGGCCGTGCTCGGATCCGTCACGACTCTAGCTCTCCCTTCGACGATACCAGGAGATACGTCCAATTAAGGCTCCTTCCGGTGCATCGCCTCCGTCCAGCTTGACCTCGATATTCTCCCCTTCACTCGTTATCTCTCACGGTGGCTGCAGCCGTTGATAATACGCGAAACTTGCCTTGCGGACAGCGATTAGCAACTGAACATCCTAATCGAAAGTGCAGGATAAGACATCCAGCATTTCAGGCAAGGTTAGGAAGAAAATATCGTCGCATTCGCAGCGGCGCGGGTTTCGCCATTATTTTCCCAACCGAAACTAAATAAACCAGAAACCATTCTCAAATTACCTGTATCCCTTGTGGCTCTAGGATTGGAGCTGGATCTATGAACCTGAGAGGTTGGGAAAAATAAAGAAAAAACTCCATTACCGTAGCAGTTCCGTGTCGTTCTAGAGTCGTTGAACTGCTGCTTCATTGCGCAAAAAGACGCGAACTTCTTGCGGCTGATGATAAGCCAACAACTACCTGTTCAACTCTCCTCCCCAAGAGCCCGGCCTCCAGTTATTAAAATGGTTTTGTTCATCATGGCGTACCTCCTAGATGCTTAGCGAAGCAAAGCCCGCTTCGAAAGCATGCACTTTGCATACAAAGCAAAACCACCAGTTAATTCTCACCATTTTATGGTGTATATTGTATCCTTTCCTCCTTCCTATGACCTATTGCTCAGATTCTTCTACATACCCAAAATATGTAAAAATATATTACAAGGAATGCTAGAAGAAGTATACGGTTACTGGGCTGAGACATATTATCAAACGAGTTGGCATAAAAATGAACTCCCTTATCACAGCCGTTCTATCATGTCTGGCATTTCAAATGAATAATAAAATCGAACTATGTGCTGCCTTTCACAATTAATTCTTAAGTCCCATTAAATAAGCGCGTATTTACTGTATATTAAACGATACAAACAGGCATCGTTCTGCATACAGAATGAATAGTCAAAACATTATTTCCACCTGTGAAGATCGAAAATGAAAGCGCATGCATTTTTACACAGGTATTACTAGGCAAAGCTAGGGAAATCTAGTGACGCAAAGCTAAAGGGGCTAAAGAAGAAATTCTATGCCAGCCAGTTGCCGATTAATAGAATCCACTCCCTATTAGTCGTATGCGTTATTTATGAATTGCTCATAGTAAGAAACACCCTAGCTGCCTATTAATATAATACATTGATAGGAAGTGAACACGGATGAAGACAAGGAGAAAGCAGAGTGCCCGAAGGTTATTCGCAATGACGGTGATGACCATTATGATGTTCGTATCTTCATTGGCGCCGGCCTATGCAGGAACGACTATTCCCGCAGCAAAGGAACCTGTTGTAAAGCAGAGCTCGACAAAGGAAATCCGTAATGTCATGTATTATGGCGATTGGTCGATCTGGGGAGGACAAGGGAGCTTTTATCCCAAGGATATTCCCTCGGATCAATTAACCCACTTGAACTATGCGTTCCTCGATTTTGATGCCCAAGGCAACCTCGTCTTTACGGACAAGGATGTGGCTGTAGGCGCGCCTGTCGGCCAGGATGGCGTACAATGGGATGCAGCCAATGCCGGCGCACTTATCGCCCTGCAGCAATTGCGTGCAGAAAATCCGAATCTGAAAATCGGCATCTCTCTTGGCGGATGGTCCAAATCAGGTGACTTCTCCGTTGTAACGGCAGATGCTTCGAAGCGGGCGAATCTGGTTCAGAATGTAATGAAGTTCATCAAATACACGAACATGGACTTCGTGGATGTGGACTGGGAGTTCCCGGCTGAAGTTCGCCAGCCAGATCTGGTCGATAATAAAAACGATGAAGGCACGAAATACGCCACGCCGGAGGATAAAAATAATTATATTTTGCTCCTGCAAGACTTGAAAAACGCATTGAATAAACAAGGAGCCGAGCTTGGTAAAGCGTATGAGCTGACTGTTGCCCTGCCCGCTCCCAAAAAGAAGATTGATATCGGCATTGATGTGCCTAAGTTATTTAACATTGTAGATTTTGCCAATATCATGACTTATGACATGCGCGGCGCATGGGATGAGGTAAGCGGCCATCACACCGGCTTGTATCCGAATCCAAATGACCCGCTCACCGGCAACAATCTATCCATTGACGAGAGCGTGAACTATTTGATTCAGCAAGGTGCCGAGCCGAGCAAGATTGTCATCGGAGCGGCTTACTATACTCGCGGCTGGGATAAAGTGTCGCAAGGATCCGACCCGAATCATCCGGGACTATTCGGTGAAGCCGCACTATCTGCCAAGGATGCGGATTACACTCCATCCCGCGGCGCGGTTGGCGAATCCCCTCTCGTCCTTGGGGACGGCGGCCGCCGAACAGGGACTTGGTCTTATCGCAATCTCGACAAGTTGAAGGCCACATACCCGAATCTCAAAGAATACTGGGATGATTTTGCAAAAGCTCCCTATCTGTATGATGACACAACTGGCGTATTCTACACGTATGACAATGAAAAATCCATTCATGAGAAAACGAAATATGTGCTTGCGCACGGTTTAGGCGGCGTCATTGCTTGGATGGCTGCCAATGATGCCCCTACTACGAACCCTGCCAAGCGTGACAAATTAACAAAGGCGACGAAAGAAGGCCTCTTTGGAAGTCAGCCGTTGAAAACACATGAGATCCAATATGCCAAGCTGGACGTGACGGCTGCTATGAAACCGTATACAGAGCCTTGGGGCGACAATAAAGGGTATGAAATTACCCTCGTCAATAACGAGTCTTTGACCGAATCGAATCAAGTATTGAGAGCCGTGGAAAGAGGCGCAAAAACGGTTAAGCTGCCGAAGCTTTACATCCAAGCCGATGGACCGTTGACTTCCGGCGATTATTTGGCAGGAACCGTAACCAATGAGAACGGTTATACGGTCGTCGATTTGAAATCGGTTTATGACGCCAAAACGATTGAACCTGGCAGATCCTATACGTTCAAACTTAAGGGAGATGCCGAGATTGCAAGCATGGAACTTGTTCAGCGGGTATCGAATAACAGCCCGGAAATGAATAGACAATTCATTCTGGGCGATGAGACTCCAGGCAAGAATCAAGCGCCTGTATTGCATGGCGTATCGGACTACACGATTCAAGTCGGCGACGTGTTCGATAAGCTGGCCGGCATAACCGCTACCGACGTGGAAGACGGAGATTTAACGTCGCGCATTGCAGTGACGGGAGAAGTAAACACCAATCTGGCTGGCAAGTATCAGCTGACGTATTCCGTAACGGATTCACAAGGATTAACGGCAGAAAAAGCTCGCACGATTACGGTTGTCGAAGCGGCGGTATCTCCAGAGTATAACTTTGGGGTTGGTGAAGGAATCGAGTGGCCGAAGCAAGTCAATTCTCCGTTCATGGATATGGTTGCATGGGTTACTAAGCCAGGCTATTCCAACAACGGTGCGCCTAACCTCGTCAGAATTTCAGAGGATACAGGCGTGAAATTCTTCAATCTCGGCTTTATTCAATCCATCTCGAAGCAAATCGTTGACGGTAAAGTGCAATGGGGCTGGGGAGGATACTCTGTCCTGAATGAAAAGAATGTAGACAACGCCCAATATCAAGGAATTAAGCAGTCTATCCGGGAACTGCGCGAGATGGGCGGCGATGTCACGATCTCGCTAGGCGGTTTGAACGGCGTTACGTTCTGGGAAGTGACTCAAGATACAGATACGCTCTTCAATACGTATATGGAGCTTGTTCAAGGCTATGGACTGACCAGATTAGACCTAGATATTGAGGGCGGCGCTCAGAACAAAGCCCTGAATATCGCCAATGCGAAGGCGATTAAGAAGCTGCAAGATGCAACGGGAGTCGATATCGTATTAACACTCCCTGTACTGCCAAGCGGTCTGACTTCCGTTCAATTGGATGTGTTGGAAGCTTACTTGTCTGCCGGCGTGGATGTCAAAGTCGTGAACGTTATGACGATGTGCTATGGAAACGGAACACTCCTACCTGGTGAAAACTATGGATCCGCTTCTCTGAGAGCCGTCGATTCGACGAAGAATCAAGTGAAGCAATACTTCAAGCAATTTGCAAACATGGATCTAACCGAGCAAGAGGCTTATGGAATCATCGGAACAACGCCATCTATTGGCTTTGAGGGCGAGGCTCATCCGATCTTTACGACAGAATGGTCGCAATGGGTTGTGGATCATGCGATCGACAAAGGGTTGGCCATGACCTCCTTCTGGTCCATGAACCGGGATGCGATGCTAGAAAATAATATTGGTGTTACAGCGCAATATCAATTTACCGATATTTTCAAAACATTCGGAAATGGAAGCACCCCGCCGGTAGCTTCAAAACCCGTGATTCATGGCGCAACGGATAAAACGATTTTCGTTGGCGAGCAATTCGATCCGAGAGAAGGAGTTACCGCTACGGACAAAACGGACGGCGACCTCACCGATCGCATCGTGATCGAAGGAACGGTTGATTCCTCTACTCCAGGAGCATATAAGCTGGTGTACACCGTAGAGAACAGCCAATGGCAGCAAGCGGTTGCTGAACGTACTATCACCGTTGCAGAAAAGATTAACAACAAGCCTGTGATTCATGGCGCAACGGATAAAACGATTCTTGTTGGCGATCATTTCGATCCGAGAGAAGGGGTTACCGCTACGGATGAAGAGGATGGCGACCTGACCGATCGCATCGTGATCGAAGGAACGGTTGATTCCTCTGCTCCAGGAACATATGAGTTGGTATACACCGTAGAAGACAGCCAAGGCCTGCAAGCATCTGCAGAACGCCATATTACCGTTACGGATGAACTTGTGGATACCTATGATCCGAACAAGATCTATCTAGAAGGCGATACGGTCATCTACAAAGGAGACAAATACACGGCTAAATGGTGGGTACGAGGAGAAGCGCCAGATACCTCGCAAGCATGGAAAAAAGAAGTGATTCCAAATGAAGATGGCAGTGTGGATTACGTGCCGGGCTCTGTGTATGTAGAAGGCGACTTAGTCCGCTATGAAGGCACACTCTATCAAGCCAAGTGGTGGACACAGAGCATTCCGGGAAGCGATGAGTCCTGGAAGCTTGTAGAATAATAGAAAGACGAAGCTGTATCTATCAGGGCTGACCCGTGCATGGAAGTCTATAATCGAGGATGTATTTCCGTTATGATTATAGATGGCCTGCATGGGTTAGTCCCTTCTCCTTGCTTTCAACCTGAATGACGACCGTAGCCGCCGAAGCTTCTCTTTCCTTGAAACACTTCGTGATCAAAAGATGACTTATTGAGCAACCTCTTCTACCCGCCAATATAGGACATGTTTATTTTTTTTCGCTGTATCGCCGTCTGTTCGGTACGTTCATCCGAATAGCGGTCATTCCGCTTCTCCCACAAACCGCGAATAGCGGCAAGGATTTCATGGTCCGCCACACCTCCGCGAATCAGTTCTCGCAAGTCAAATCCCTGCGAAGCGAACAGACAGGTATAAAATTTCCCCTCCGATGACAACCGCGCACGCGTACATGTCGAACAGAACGACTCCGATACGGAGGTAATAAAGCCAATCTCGGCTTTACAGTCTGTGTATCGATATCGTTGTGCAACCTCCCCATAGTAATGGGGGTCTAAAGGTTCCAATTCGTAGGTAGCGCACAGTCGTTCATAAATCTCCTTTTTGGTGACAACACGCTCAAAGCTCCAGTCATTGTCGTTCCCTACATCCATGAATTCAATAAAACAGAGCGTGATTCCCTGTTCTTTGAAGTAGGCTGCCATAGGCAGGATTTCTTGTTCGTTTACACCTTTTTGCACAACCATGTTCACTTTAATTTTGAAGCCTATTTTTCTCGCATGCTCAATATTTTCCAATATAGCAGCAGGTTTAATCCCACGCCCATTCATATGTGCGAAAAGATCCGGATCCAGCGCATCCAAGCTAATGTTCAATCTGCGCAGACCTTTATCATATAATTGCTGGGCGTACTGCTTTAGGAGAAGACCGTTGGTGGTCAATCCGATATCCTCGATCCCGTCAATATGAACAAGCATCTCCACTAATACCGGTAAATCGCTTCGCAATAAAGGTTCGCCGCCAGTTATACGAATCTTCTTCACACCGAGAGAAGCGAATAGTTGTGCCACGCGGCAGATCTCTTCAAAGGTCAGCAGCTCATTTTTCGGTAAGAACATAAAGTCATAACCGAAAATTTCCTTCGGCATGCAATATGTGCATCGAAAATTGCAGCGATCGGTGACTGAAATGCGCAAATCGCGTATCGGTCGGCGCAACTGATCACGCATGGGTTCTATGGTCATATTACAGCCTCCCTCTCTCTTCATGCTATTCCGGCGTATTCATATTTTGAAACACATGGCCGGAGTTCACGGTTAACTTGCTTCCCTGAATCCATCGCACATCAACTTGTGCCAATAATCTCATTACACTGTATTGAACCTTGCGCGTTTCTTTTCCGCCATCGGCACATAGGCCTCATAAGCCAAGTATAACGTTCTCACACCTTGTGTCCACTCTTGTACATGACCCGTAGTCACAGCGCCTGCACCTGGATGCAGTACAAATTCCATAACATAATGAATATTCAGGGGGCCGTCGATAATCTCTTATTGCTTCATTTAATGCTCACCTTCTAAATAGTCTAACATCATTCATCTATACAAGCTTCATCCTGGTTGCCCAGCACCGTTATATCTTCGTCCCGATCGATATCCGCATCCTTATATGCCAAGACAAGTATGAATGTTATTCGATACTTTCTGCAACCAATCCCATTTTTCCTTCGTGCGTACAATGACCACTTTGGGCTCCAGCGCTTCCTTAAATCCCTCTACGAAAATAATGTGTGGCTTGGCTAACGCAGCTAACATGATTAATTCTTGAAGCTCAGGCCGCCCTCCATATGCATATGCATCTGAACCATACCGTCGCCAACTGCGATAGAGCTTACAGCTCCCTGAGACAGGAACTTCATACTGTCTGTGTCTGCAGACGGCATGGAGAGCGGTCCGCCGCGTCCATGATGCTTAATCACCGAGACACGCAAACCTCGGGTTAACCAGGAACTGAATCCACTTTTCGAACCGTGTCGTTTTCCCGCAATTTTTATAGCCTACTACCTGCAATATTTTCATAGTACCCACTCCGCAGGCCCTTCCTCAACCCCTAATAAGAGTACGTCCACTTCGCGTCTGCTTCATTCCCGCGGATCCGCCCGGGAGAACGATCAACGCATTGCCCCACGCGATCGAAGCGCCGCGCGGGCAACCGCGCGGTTCAAATTCAGGCATATCCGGACCGCATGATGGATAATCGATCTGCTGATTTTCCCATGTAATAATTCCGTTCTTCACAAATACCTTCCAACTGCAGGATCCCGTACAATTGACGCCGTGCGTAGTACGTACGACTTTATCGTGCGACCAACGCCCGCGATACATGTCCTCCCATGTACGATCCTTTTCCTCGAGAATCGACCAGTTGCCTGAATAACTTTCTGTTGGCTTAAAGAACCTCAGTCCAAATTTCCGTTTCATTTGGAGATCACTACTCCTTCTGCAGAATGACAAAGATTTGACGGGAATCAATGATTTGTCTATTCTTATACACTCATTATGAAAGGGAACCATTTTCATTTCTATAAGGGGAAATCCCTATATCCTTTCGGGGAAATCCCTCTTTTTTTCAAAAAGCCGTCATTCGCAGCACATAAAAAACCGTCTCCCGAATGTTCGATTCAAGAGACGGCTGTTAATATGATTATTCACATGGAATAACTGAGATTATGATCAGTATAACTTCAACATTTGTGACCCATCCGTTCTGTACTATTGAAATGGGTTAGATTGTTGTCATTGTGCTCTTAGTTGCGCACGCTTTCTTAGCTTTATAAGCTCGACAGCGATAAGCGGGAAGATGGACAGAACCGTAATCAGTGCCCAGTGCGTCAAGCTAAGCGGTACGAGATGGAAGATGTCCATCAACGCTGGGATAACCGCTACACCAAACACGATAGCTAGTGACAACATCGCACACCAGAACAATGGACGATTGGACATGAACCCGATTGTGAAGATCGACAAAGTGTTGCTTCGCACATTGAAAATATGAACGACAGAGGACCAGCCCAAGATGACAAATGCCATCGTCTGCCCTACTTCATATGACGGTCCAACTTGATCAGAGATTTGCACAAAGTTTCCTACATAGAAGCCAACTAACGTCAGGATCGTGTAAATCGTTGCTTGAAGGGCAATCTTCTTGCCTAAACCATTCGAGAATATGCCTGCATTCTTCGCTATTGGCTTCTGGCGCATTGTATCAGGCTCCATCTTCTCGCGGCTCAAGCAGAAGCCTGGGATACCATCAGCTACGACGTTAATCAAGAGCAATTGAATAGCGATTACCGGTGCTCCCCAACCTAGCATAATAGCAATTATCATGATCATGATCTCAGAGAAGTTACAGCTTAGCAAAAAGTAGATCGTCTTGCGAATATTTTCGTATACACGTCTTCCTTCACCAACGGCATCGACAATCGTGGCGAAGTTGTCATCGGTCAATACCATGTCCGAAGCGCTCTTCGCTACATCTGTACCGGTGATTCCCATTGCCGTCCCGACATCTGCAGCCTTCAAGGCAGGAGCGTCATTGACCCCGTCGCCTGTCATCGCTACCACAGCTTCATTAGCCTGCCAAGCTTGTACGATACGAATCTTATCTTCTGGAGATACACGACCGTATACTGCAATATCTTTAACCTTACGCGTGAGCTCCTCATCCGACATGCGCTCAAGCTCCGCACCGGATATCGCGAGGTCGCCCTCTTCCAGAATGCCAATCTCACGGGCAATGGCCGACGCCGTTGCCATATGGTCTCCTGTTATCATGACCGTCTTAATCCCTGCATCCTTAGCGGCTTGTACCGCAGCCTTACTCTCCGGACGCGGCGGATCAATCATCCCTACGAGACCAGCAAAGCGAAGACCCTGCTCCAACTCTTCTGCGTCCAGCTTCTCAGGCAGCTCATCATAGTGCTTGTATCCCAGCGCAAGCACTCGGAGGGCTTGCTCTGCGAATCGATCGTGAACTTGATTCGCCTGTGCTTGATATTGATTCGTGCATGCTGCATTTGGATCCAACGGAATACGGTCGAATGCGCCCTTGGTGATAGAGATGTAGCCATCTGCTGTACGGTGTACCGTCGTCATCAGCTTCCGTGAAGAATCAAATGGAAGCTCATGTACACGCGGATACTTCGCTTCAAGCTCTGATTTTGTCATCCCTTTATTCTGCATCAAACGAATAATCGCGGACTCGGTTGGATCACCGATAATCGTTTCTTCGCCATCCTTTACTTCAATGGATGCATTACTTGCAAGGCTGAATAACGTTACAAGCTCGATCTCTATGTCATTAAATACGGCAATGTCTTCCTTCGGCTCATGAGATACAGCCCAGATCTGTTTAATCGTCATCTGATTCTGTGTCAGTGTTCCCGTCTTATCTGAACAGATAACCGACGCGCTGCCAAGTGCCTCTACGGCTGGAATGCGGCGAATGATTGCATTTTTCTTCACCATATTCTGAATGCCAAATGCAAGGGTGATCGTTACGATAACAGGCAACGTCTCCGGCACGGCAGCTACCGCTAAGGATACAGCCGTCATCAACATTTCCATCATCGTCTCGCCATGCATGAGACCAATCGTGAAGACAATCGCACCGGATACAACAGCAACGACGCTTAGCTTCTTCCCAAGCTCCATAAGACGATTCTGAAGTGGAGTCTTGCTCTTCTTCGTATTGTTGAGAAGGGAAGCGATCTTACCCATCTCTGTCTCCATCCCGGTTGCTACGACAATCGCTCTGCCACGTCCATTGGTGACCAAGCAGCCAGAGAAGAGCATATTCACTCGATCTCCGAGAGGAGCGGATTCTTTCACCTCTGCATTTGCATTTTTCTCCGATGGAACGCTCTCACCCGTCAAGGCAGATTCCTCAACAAGCAAGTTGGAACTCTCTATAATACGGGCATCGGCTGGAGCCATATCTCCAGCTTCGACCACGATAATATCACCAGGTACGAGCTCTTTAGCATCGATTGGCTGCAATATTCCATCACGCACAACCTTTGCCACAGGAGTATTCATATTTTTAAGAGCATCTAAAGCCTTTTCCGCGCTAAGCTCCTGACGGATGCCAAGCACCGCATTCAATACAACGATGGCGATGATAACGATAGGCTCTGCATAGTCATGCCCCGCCGTCACCGCAAGATAAGTGGAAATGATGGCCGCTGCGATCAGGATTAACGTCGTAACCTCTGATAACTGATGCAGTAGCTTCGCCCATATGCTCTCTTTCTTCTCTTCTTCAAACTCATTATAGCCCTCTTTCTGAAGCATCTCCGATGCTTGCTTACTGCTTAGGCCTTTCTCTCTGTTCGTTTGAAGCGTCTTAAAGATGTCTTCCAGTTTCCTCTCCATCCAATTCATTGCATGCACCTCTCTTTTTTCGTTAATCTATCTTCCCCAAATTCGAATCAAAAATTCAACGAGCAATTCCTTTTTCATGTCCAGTCTAACCGGATGCCCAAAACATTCTGCTTTCACTTTTTCAAGAATAATGGTCAGCAGCACACTGTTCGCGATCATGGCGATGCCTCTGATTTCATCCTCTGTGATGGAATCGTCCGCCATGGTTGCAATCTCTTTTTCAAGCTCCTCGGTAATATATTCAAATATCGAGGGATACATAAATTCCAGCTCTTTGCTGCCCATTTCTTTAATGGTAATTAAAAAGAAATCTTTATGACTTTCATAAATGTCATTTATAAATTGAATCTTGGCCAGCAGCAGTTCACGAATGTTTTCGTGATCGGCATGGAAAAAGGTGTCGATCTTTGCTTTCATCATCATCATTTGTTGTTCCAGCGCTTCATGAATCAAATCATCTTTGCCTTTGAAATGCTTAAATATGGTCGCTTCATTAATGGCTGCTTGCTTGGCGATACACTTGGTTGTTGTGCCCTTGAATCCATGCACCGCCATATTTTCCAATGCAGCCGACATCATTTTTTCTCTGCTAGTCTGTTTCACGAATATCCTCCTCCCAATTCGTCAAGCAAGTACTTGCTTGCTTTTGAGTTTATGGGTCAATCAAGGATATGGCTATGATATACATCACAATATAAAACCATGCAAACATACTTTTTTAAGACCAATGGGAGTATTCTAAAAAACGTGTTCTTCACAATATTGAAAAGACAATATAACAATCCTTACATAAATCATAGATTTGCTATGTTACGCCAATTTGTCAAAACAAAAACCGCCAGGCTTCAGCCTCACAGATAATATCTGAAGTCGGATTCTGTTATACTAATAAGACTTTGGCTAGCAAGAAAGATTCAAGTCAGACATCTTTCATTTCCAGCACTCATTTTCCTCTATCATCCCAAAAACGAAAGGAGTGAAATCTGAATGATAGAAATCAAAAAACCAAACATGTTGGAAGTAGAACAAATTATGGCGCTTTCTCCGCAAGCCTTATTCGAGGGTACGCTGGGCAGAGCAAAACCGTCTCATGAAAAAATCAAAAAACTAGTAGATCCAATCTTGGAAAAGGGCGGTTATTACTTAATAGCGACTGAGGATGAACAGTTGAAGGGCTGGATTTTAATTGGAGCAAGCAAAGACCAATTCACCGATAGCGCGACTGGCTTTATCTATGAGTTATATGTGTTGCAGCCATACCGAGGTCAAGGAATTTCCAAGCGGTTAATGAAAAGTGCCATAGATGAGTTGAAGCTTGAAGGCTATCCTGAAGTTCGCCTAAGCGCCTTCGCAGGCAATCATGCCATACAACTCTATGAAAAAATGGGGTTTGCAATACGGAACATTACGATGAGCCTGCCCTTGTGACAGCTGGTTGCAAAGCGAAGCGTAAAATAGTCCCCTCCTAGTAATAGGACGGGGACTCAGACACTCTTCTTACTCTAGACACCGCAAACCTTCTTAAGGCTGCTTGATAAATCCGCCTTCAAATGCGGTCAATCGTTCATAATCTTGACGCAGCAGCTCCCCGACGGGCTTCATCGTCTTGCGGTCCATATGAAAAATACCGAACGTATCGATCCAATTGTTATGATTCACGTACCAATCATACATAATCCAGAAATCGATCCCTACCAGGAAGCCGTCCGCGTTCCATTCGGCCTCGCCGTCGGACGATATGACCGCCCGCTCCATCAAAGCCTGGAGTGTCTCCTTGTACGTCTTCACCTGCTCGGCCGCCATCGTATCCCGCTCAGAGGACCAATGACCGAATTCGGTATTCCATACCGGCTTGTTCGGCCACAGCTCCTGCACCTTCTGCAGGAAATCGCGCGTACCCTCATAATACGTGCTGCCGTGGAAAATGCCGAAGTACATCGTCCATCCCGCCACATCGAGCGGCTCCATCGAAGGGTCATGCGCGCCCGGCTGATCTGCGGCTGCGCTCTGCGTCGTCAGACGGCCATCGGCGTAATGCTCCCTCAAGTCCTGCACGACACGTATGTTATACTTGGTGCGCAGCTCCACCTCGACGGATTCATTTTGCGTGCTCCACATGAGAATCGAAGGGCGATTATATTGGGAGAAGATCATTTCTCTCCACATTTGATCGCACAGCCGCTTCTGCTCCTGCGCCTCGTAATGCTCGCGCTTGAATTGCCATAGCGGAATTTCACTGATGGTCGCCAGACCGAGCCGGTCCGTCAGCACCGACGTATACACATGGTTCGGATAATGTCCGGTTCTCACGAAATTAACGTGCATCGACTGCCGCATATGTGCGAGATCATCGCGGATTCGCTCCCATGTCGCGCTGCGCCCGGTATCTGGCCACTCCTCATGGCGCGCGATGCCAGCCAGAAACACGGGGCGACCGTTCAACAAGAGACAGGTTCCTTCTGTCGTCACGGTACGCAGACCGAATTGTGTAGCGAAGCGATCCGCTTCATCCGCGGTGTCCGCCATCGTAACGCTGAACTCCGCCACGTACAGCTCCGGCTTCCAAAAGGCCCATAGCCGCGGCTCGCGTATGCGCACTACCATCTCAACCGCTCGAGTCTCATATGGCGCCAACGTTGCCGTCCACGACAAATCGCCGTCCCAAGCCGCCTGACTGCCCTTAATATCCGCAGCGCGTGGTGAATTCAGGAACGCGGCACATTCCCCATCCGCATCGAAAATCTGCCCTGCAACTTGCGATTTCGCTGGAAGTGAGCCGCGATTTTCCAAGACGACAGTAAACTTAACACTTCCCTCTACATCCAGTGGAACTGCATCCACTCGCGCTATATGACAACAGGAAGATCCGCTTATATACAGATCATGAATGACACCGGTATAGTTAAAAAAGTCCGTTCCAGGCGTTGCAGGAATGATATCCACCCGGCTGCCCCATGGGGGATTATCAATCCGCAGCGCAATCGTATTTACCTCGCCTGCCTTCACATAGGAACTCAGCTCCAATGCGAATGGCGTAAATCCGCCCTCATGATAACCAACCCAATGTCCGTTCACCCATATATCCGCAATATAGCTGATCGACAACGCATGCAGCGTCACCGCTTTATTTGCCCATTCCGTTCCCAACACGAACGTGCGGCGGTACCACACTCCATCTTCATACGTTTCGCTAGAGTTCGCTTCCTCTTTCCCTTGTATATCGTTCTCTGGCAACGGCAGCTTGCGTGTATCCCAGTCCGCATCGTCGAACTCCACGCCGGTGCGGCCAGCGGCTTCTGCGCGCAAGCGTTCGAACCAGCGCTCGTCACGCGGCGACAGCGAAAAATCATGGTCGGCCGCAAAGCGCTCCTTTTTCCATATTCCCTTCAAATCGAGTGTCAAACGCTCCTGCGCATCAAATGACGGTACGGGAATGCCGCTCTGAAAAGGGACGCATATCCCGTCAACGGTACGCAATTCCATCGTCGTTTGAATCATGCTCGCCGCATCTGGCTGCGTCATAAGACGATTCATTGTCTACTCCTCCAATTGGTATAATGTAATCACGAACCGTTGTTTCCATCGTAGCGTCCGTCATCAGGCTGATAGACGCGAACATAATCGATCTCGAACGTCTGTGGAAACACCGTCGTGTCATCTGGATAGCCCGGCCAATTCCCGCCGACGGCCAAGTTTAGCTGTAAATAGAACGCACGGTCGAACGGCGCCGGGAAAGGCTCATTGTCAGCGTCCTCATTGTTGCGTGTAAACCATGTCGATGTCCGGTAGTACTCCTCGTCATCGACATACCATCTCATTTCCGTCGGAGTCCATTCGAGCGCAAACAGATGGAAATTGTCTGCAAACGCCGCCTCCAACTCCACATGTCCGCCCCTATAGATGTGCGGATTCCCCATATGCAACGTTCCGTACACTGTTCTCGGCTCGTGACCGAGATATTCCATAATGTCGATTTCACCGCAGCTCGGCCAGCCCCCGTACTTCTGCATATCCGTCGGCATCATCCATATGGCGGGCCACATTCCTTTCCCGCGCGGCAGCTTGGCGCGGATTTCGAATCTTCCATAGGTCCAATCCGCTTTGCCCTGCGTGACCAGCTTGGCGGACGTATACGGCTTGCCCCCATACTCCTGCTTCATTGCCTTAATTACGAGCTTGCCGTTATAGAGATACGCGTTGGCCGCATCACTCGTATAATATTGGTCCTCATTGTTGCCGAAGCCCCAGCCGCCGACTTGATGCTGCCACTTTGTCATGTCGATGTCTGCCCCTTCAAACTCGTCGTTCCACAAGAGCTTCCAACCTCGCTTCTCCTGCGGAACATTTGCTTCCTTCCCCATATATGTATCGCCCCCCATCAGCTACTCACTCGCCCGTAATTCCGGAGCGGTCAACGCCCTCCACAAACCAACGCTGCAGCACGAAGTATAGGATTAGCAGCGGAGCTATCGTCAGCATCGTACCGGCCAGGTTGATCGCTTCGTTCAGTTGGTTGCCCGGGCTGCCCGGCGGATACACCTTGTTGTAGCTGTCGGCGAATCGCTGCAGCTCCAGCGGCAAAATCGTCAACTCGTTGCCGAAATAAAGTCCGGCTAAATACGTTTCATTCCAGTACCAGACGAATGAGAACAAAAACACGATAATAATCGAAGGGACAGCCATCGGTATAGCGATGCGGTAAAAAATTTTCAAGCTGCCCGCCCCATCGATCTCCGCCGCTTCCTCCAACACTGCCGGTATGCGTTTAAAAAATTGATAAAAAATAAGAATGAATAAAGCGCTCTTCAAGCCCTGCCCGAGTATGGCCGGATAGATGAACGTTTCCAATGAACCGAGCAGCTCGTATTTCTTGAACAGCAGGTAGGTCGGCATCATCGTAATCTGCGTCGGGATGACGAAGGTTGCCAGCATCAATCCGAACAGCAGCTTCTTGAGCGGAAAGTCAAAGCGGGCAAAGCCGTATCCGATGATAGCAGCCGCTACGGTTTGCAGCAGCGCGGGCACCCCTGCGACCATAAGTGTCTGCAGCAGCGTTGTTTTGTAATCTAGCACCTTCAACGCCTTCGCATAGTTTTCGAAATACAGCGTCGAAGGGATCCATTTTACCATCGAGTTCACCAAATCATCCAAGCTCATGAAGCTGTTGACCAGCATAAACAGCATCGGATACAAGTATACGAAGCCGATTCCGATGAGAAGGAGATACACCACCGCCTTGAACACAAAGCCATCGTTTTCTCCCATGCCGAACAACCGCTTGCGGAATTTGTTCGCCGTGTTGATCGATCGATTTTTCCACATGGCGCTCCCCTCCTTATCGTTTCTTCATGCTGAGCAATCCGGTCCAGATCGCGAGCATGAGCATGATAATGATGAAATAGACCCACGCTACCGCAGTAGCGTAACCAAAGCCGGTAATCGTACTGAACATGTTATTTTTGATCAAGATGATGATCTCATTCAAAGCGAACGTCGATACGTAAACGATGGTATAGATGACGTTGACGATGACGAGCGGCATCAGATCAGGCAGCGTTACCTTCCAAAATATTTCCCATGAAGATGCGCCGTCAATGCGGGCAGCCTCATAGATGGATTGATCCACCTTTTGCAGACCAGCCAAAAAAATGAGAATTTGTACGCCGGAGAACCATAGCACCATAATGATCTGCTTGAACAAATACATAATGGGCTCGGCTATAACCGGATTCAGACTGTTCTCGATCATCGTGAACAGGCCATACTGCTCAATATTCGGAATGGAAGTGGCACCCTGGTTAAGCAGCTCGTTGATGACCGGTCCGCTCGTGATGATGACCGGCAGGAAAAAAATCGTCCGGAACAATCCGCGGAATTTAATTTTTTGATTGATAAGCAATGCGATAATCAAGGAAAACACGACGATAATCGGCACATTGAGCGCCATTTCCTGAAGATACTTGAGCACCTTCTCTACAAATGCCGGATCCGAGAAGAACGCATACTTATAGTTTTCAAAGCCGACATACGTCGTCTTGATCCCCGTTGGCGTAATCTTCACCCGATGAAAGCTGAGAAACATCGAGTGAAGCATAGGGTACATGGTGAATATGAGAAATCCAACGATCCATGGCGAGACGAACGTCAATCCGATAAGCGCCTTTCTGCGCTTGTTCGTCAGTCTAATCCGGGCCATCAGCGGTTCACCTCGATTACTTGGAAGCCGTTCGCCGGCACGGTAATGTCTTCCCCCTGGAAGTCACGGTTCGCATAATTGATGATAACGGCGATTCCATTGTCGTATGTTACTTGCACAACATCAGCAGCGAAACGTGCCCTGTTCTCGATTGCAGCGTAACGTATCGGCTGCAGCGCTTCATTCAGAATACGGTAGCCGTCTGCCATCGATTCGCGCCAATCTGCATACGCAGACGTATAGACATCGTTCGAATCCGTAAACTTGAGCTTGTAAGAAGACTCGTGCGTCAAGTAATAGGACGGATACGATGCCGTTTCGATCATGCGCAGCAGACTGGTCTGCGGATTGGCAAAGAAGTTGGTGTAAGGCGCATAATAATCCTTGTAGCCCTTCAGTACCATCTGCACAAATGGCACCACCTCGCTGACATAAATGTACTGCGAAGAGTCCATCGGAACTTCCAGCACTTGATCGGCATAAGGAAGCATGTAATCGTTCGGTGAATACATCAGCACCGAAGGCACCGTTTCCGCGAGCCCCTTCATGGCTGCCATATACGTGTCCGCCGTATTCCTGCGGGCCGACGGCTTGCCGTCTACCGATTCGGAGAACAGCACGGATCCGGTCGTGTCAACCGCTGCTCCCGACACGTTCAGATCGGCGTATTGCTTCTTATTTTGCTGCACGATGTCCCTTGTGCTATCCGCAGACAAGTAATACATCGTGTCGTACACTTTTTGGTAAGTCGGCAACGTGATAATGGACTTATCGATTTTCTTGGCTGCATCGGATTGGGCGGAAAATCGTGCAGAGCCTTCATAAGCGGCTGTAAAATCGCTATACAGATGAAGCTGTCCGCCTTGCTGCGATACCGCTGCCGCCAGCCGCGCAAAGTCATCCGCGGAGCCGAGCGCCGTCTCGTATTTTACGGGTGCCGGACTTGTGCCAGACAGCCCGCCTTCGTTCCAGCCTTTATACACAACGTTCACATTTCCAATCCCATTCTGCTTCATATCGGCGAGCATCGCTTCCAGCTGCGCGACGGTCGTCACCGGAATGAGACGCTGTGCGAACATCCCATTTTCCGTTTCAGCTCCCAGAACATCCACTTGCATCGGTATCGCCGCATCGCTGCCGGCTTCCATCTTCTTAAGCACGCCCCTGTCAGCCAAGTAGCTTTGATACGTTTTGGCCATGCCGACATAGCTTGCATCCTGACCGTTCAAGAACTTATATCGAATTTGCATATCTTCTGGATTGCGTTCTTTCTCGAAGACAACGATGCCCCCCAGCGTACGACTCGTCATTTGCAGATAAGACTCACGGGACAGAAACTGCGCCGTCGTCCAGTTATACGGTGTATTCACTCCGTTCGGATATGCCAAGATTTTGGCGTTATATTGGCCGTTCTCCACAATGCCAAACAGCCCATTGCCACCTTCCCCGTGCACGATGCCGAATACCGGATACTGAACGGCATGCGGCGGATTCGTATACATATCACGCTTTGAGGTCTCGATTCCTTCATTCATGCCGTAAATTCTGGCTTCATACGGGATTTTGAATTTCCCCTTGTTGTCCGCAAGACGAATCAACGCTCCGGAGCCGTCGGGAATGAACATATATCCGTCTATTTCACCGGCTTTGGTCGCCCCAAGAAACGGATAGATATACACAGACCCCAGCTTCACCTTCTCCCCTTCGACAATGCTGTGCTGGGGAATATGGACGACCAATTGGTCGTCTTCCAGCTTGACGTGAAGATCCAATCCAAGCTTGAGATCATTCAGACGGACGATGGCTTTAAACCCGTTCTCAATCGGCTCGAACACAACCGATTTATTGGTCTGGGATACCAAATCCGTCCGGGTCGAATTCGGCTTTTCCTGCTCGAAATAGTCGAGTGACAAGCCGGACGCCATGAAGTTTTTCCACGATTCGTTCGCTTCCGTATCCGTTATCTCGGAAGACCACGTATAGCCCGAACGTTTGTCCACCACTTGAATCGACAAGCTGGCTTCCTTGAGCCGCAGCTCAAGCCGGTCACTCTCCGCTACCTTGCGGTATTCGGATGACAGCGGCGCTCCAGGCTTGGCATGATCGGGAAAAGCCGCCTGCAGCTCGGCAGTCGAGCTGGCTCCCATGTCCTTATGTTCAGGCCCGTTATTCAAAAAGACAAAATAGAATACAATTGCGGCTATCAATACGATGCCAGCTGTTACGAGAGTCCTTATCCAGTTAGAGTTCCGCACGTACCATCAGCTCCCGTATGACAGAGTATACAAAGTCGAACACCTGATCCAACAGCACATAAACAATGAACAGCACTAGACTCAGAATCAGCATGCCGAACAGCGTAATCAATATATTGCGAATCGTTCCGCCAACTGTGTAATCATGAATTTCCTTTACCTTGATGAACATCAGCACCACGCACCATACGATGACAATATTACTGGAGAAGCTGTACAAAAATGCGTCATTAAATGTCAGCACATTAGAGACAACCACGATAATCGGGCTGAACACCAAGTATGGCGCCATTGCATAAATGGTCCCTTTGTACACTTCTGAAAACTTGCCTTCCCCTTCACTAATCGTACTGACCAAGTAATTGGAAATAATCCACAGCGCAAACGGCGCGAATACTTTGGCGATCTCCCTCATTAGAATGAGATTGGAAGGCTCCATATTGTTGAAAATGAACCCCGTATTATACAGTGCAAACACATATTCCACAAAAAAGAGCGCATACAAAAACGTTGCGGACCATAGCGATACCTTCTGCTCTTCCTTGATGCCATAGAATCCGTCGAACGGATTTTTGATGAACCGGAATAGGAATAGCACCTCGCGGATAAACGCGATAGACATCATGTTTCTTTTGATGCGAAGCACCGGATCGAAGACGCGCGTTTTACGCTGCACCCATCGCAGCAGCACTCGCAACAGGAGCCAGGCGAGCACCAGGTAAATGACAACAATCAGGTTGTTCTGCAGCCAGCGGTTGCGTATTTCCCAAAAGGCGTTCGAATACCCTTCCTTATCGTTCGCGATTACATATTCCTCAATCGATTCCGCATACAATTGCTGCTTGTAATAGGCGTCAGCCAAACCTTTGTGCGCCAAATCGAACAGGTTGTTTCTTCTCAGCACCTGGCTCCATGGCTCCCGGCTCTCGACGTAATGCCCTTCCTTATACAGCTCTAGTGCGTGATGGACCAGACCGGTGAATTCTGTCGGCTCGAAAATTTGAATGTTGTTGCGCTCTTTATCGAGCACATAAAGATGTTCTCGGGAATCGACGGCGATGCCCGCAGCGTTCAGGAACAAGCCGATACGTGATTTCCCGTCATCGGGAGCGCCGAACGAGAACAACAGATTGCCTTCTGTATCGAATTCAAAAATGATGCCCGTTTGGCTGAGCGTATAAATGTTGCCGCTCTTGGAAAGGTACACATCCGTGTAATACGGATCAAATGTCATATCCACAGGCAGCAGATTGAAGCCGGAAATGTTGAAGCGCTTGACGGACTTGCCCTCATCCCCTTGGGTAATCGTATAGATTAATCCCTTCTCATCAATCGCGATGTTGGTCGGAGAAGGCGGCACGTTTTTGAACAGCTTCGCCCGCTGCGCATCGGTGAAGAAGAACCGCTCCAACATAATGCGCAGGCTTGATTGCGATTCGTTGCTTCCGAAATAACCAAGGAAGTCGCCGTGCGAGCTCATCTGAACGACCCCGTTCGTCGTTCCCTCACTAATGATATATACGTTGCCGCGCTTATCGACCGCCACCTTCAACGGCTTGAACGGATTGTTCTTGCCGAACAGAGGAGATTCCGGACGCTCGTACGTGTGGTTCACACTTCCGTCCTCGCCAAACTTTACGACTTGGCCAAGCCCGCCATCGGCTGCATAGACAAAGCCTTGAGCATCGACAAACACACCGGTCGGGGACTGCAGGACATCCTCGCCGACCGTCCGGATCAAGCGGCCTGCTTCATCGGTCACGACGATGCGGTGGTTGTTCGTATCCGCGACATAAATCCGGTTGTGAGCGTCAATATAAAGGTCGGAAGGTCCGGAAAACTCCAATTCCCCCACCTTTTCAATCGATCCCGCAGGATAATAAGCGTCCTGGGTTCGAACAAACTGCCTGTTATGGTCTTCCGTATATGTCTTGTATGGCGCCTCAGCCGATACTGCGGATGAGGAGTCAAGCCATAGAAAGACGACGAGAACAAGCAGCATGATTTTGCCGTAAACGTTTCTCATGGTAGTCTCCTCTATTTCAGACCTGAATGCGCCATCGTGTTCATGACTTTACTTTGCAGCAATATAAAAATGATCAGGTTCGGAACGAACATAATTAGGGAAGCGGCAGCGGACATCCCTTGACCGGCGACCGTGTTGCCGGATTGTGACGCAATCGAGCTCATGAAGAAGGACATCGTCTTCAAGCCTTCATCGTTGACATAATAGTTCGAAGTCTCAAGGTTGTTCCACACGGCCTGGAAAGCTAAAATCGCAACGGTAGCTAGTGCCGGCATAATAACGGGCACGATGACCTTGCGGAATACCGTAAATTCGCTCGCCCCATCGATGACGGCGGCTTCTTTGAGCTCGTCAGGCACCTGATCGATGAACTGCTTGAGCAAAAACAAGCCGATTGGCATCGCAAGCAAGGGCAAAATATGAGCAAAATACGTATCCAGAATGCCAGTTTGCACGACGACTAAATAACGCGGAATTTGCACCGCGATCGGCACGAACATCAAGGCAAGCGTGTTGACCTCGAACAGCGCCTTGCGCAGCTTGAACTTCATCTTTGACATGGCATAAGCTGCCAATGAGCTTATGAATACCGAAAAGAACATGACCGATAAGGTGACCAGCAAGCTGTTGAATATGAACCGGCTGAACGGAATGCCGGATGTCGACGTCGTAAAAAACAACTCCCTAAAGTTATCAAGCGTCGGCTTCTGTACAATAAAGCGCGGCGGGAATGCAAACAGCTCATCAATCGGCTTAAAAGCATGAAAAATAATAAACATAATCGGCAGCATCATAAAGAACGCCAATGGAATAAGGATGGCATAAAACTTCAGCTGACTGCGGTGAAACTTGGACGGATTCATTTTTGTGCCTTGATAAGACATGGCCTGCACCCCCTATTCTTTCTCACCGAATAATTTCCAGGAAAATTTCGAAAGCATATATACACCGATAATCAAAATGACCGAAATCGCGCTTGCATACCCCATTTCATAACGAATAAGGCCGTAGTCAGAAATATGGTTGACGATGAGCTGCCCGGAATATTGCGGCGTCGGGTTGCCGCCGGACAGCTGGACGCCGATATCGCCGGCTTGGAACGTTGTCACGACCGCCATCACCGCGCCGAACAGCATCTGCGGCTTCATCGACGGGATCGTGATATAAAATATTTCTTGAAAACGGTTTCTAACACCGTCAATATATCCCGCTTCATAGATGGATTGATCAATGTTGAGCACCCCCGCGAACATCGCGAGGAAGCCCACCCCCATGCTGCTCCACAAGGATACGATGATCATGATCGTCATCAGATGCTCCGGCGATTGCAGCCACTGTATCGGCGCATTGATCAACCCCATATTGAGCAGAAGCGAGTTGATGTACCCCGCCTGGTCGCCGCTGAAGATGATCGTCCATACGACCGCCATCGCGACGCCCATCGTCATCGACGGGGAATAGATGATTAGCGCAAGTATTGTCCGCGGCTTCTGTGGAATTTGCGCCAGCATCCACGCGAGCAGGAACGAGATGAGATAGCCGCCCGGCCCCACGATCAAAGCGAATTTAATCGTGTTGGGCAGGACATGCTGCATGAAAATCTCATCATGCGTCAGCAGATCAATATAGTTTTTGAACCCGAGCCATCTCGGCATCTCCACCGTATTGAAATAAGTGAAGGAGAGGGCTATCGCCACCAGCACCGGGATGATGATAAACGTTCCGAACATTACAATATAGGGCGTCAGAAACAGGTAAGCTTCATTCCATCTGCGTGTCTTCATTTTCGCTCAACCCACTTGTCTATCGTTGATATGGTCGGGACCGGATAAGGCTTAATCATCTTACCATCCGCGTAGTAGCCGAACTCCTCCATTTTGCGCAGGATTTCCCGATTCGTACGCACCACCGCATCATCGATTGCAGTCCGCGGATTGTCTCCGTTGAACACGACTCGGTTCCATACGTTGCTTATTTCCCGCTCAACCATGTAGGCGCCCGGTACGCGAGACGGCTCCCGCACCCATTCGAATTGCTCTACAACTACTTGCTTGTCTTCCTCCGACCAAGGCACCTGCTCCAGCGCCTCGAGGTTGGCGGTATTCCACATGTAGGTCATGCCGAAGGTCGTCTGCATGAGATTGGCAAACTCAACTTGAATCGGAGTGGATAACCACCATTCAAGAAATTTCCAGGACTCTTCCGTGTACTTCGTCCCGTTGAAGATCATACCCGTCTGTCCGCCTGCCGGCGCCCAGCGCTCCACCGTTCCATCTGCCTTTTCCACTCCCGGATGCGGAGCAATCTTCCACATGTTGGCGATTTCTGGAGCTGCCGCCTTCAACTGAATGTACGTATTAAAGTCAGATATCCCGACCGGCATCGTGCCGTAACGGAAATGATGGTAGAAATTCGGTACGTCCTGCGGCAAATTATAAATGGTAAATAAGTCCGTCATAAACTTAATGCCTTCCAGCGCTTGCTCGCTGTCAATGGCGGTGCTCATGCCGCCTTCGCTGAACAGTTCTCCGTCAAATTGATAAATGAACGGCGTCGTCGCGTTGAACGGCTTGAAGCCTTTGTATAGCGCAAGCGGTTCGTAGAAGTTCATGCCCAGCCGCTGCAGCTCAGGCAGCATCTCCACGACTTCATCCCACGTATCCGGCGGACTTAGCTTCAACGTGTCAAGAATGTCCTGCCGATAGAACATCACCCAGAAGTTTTGTGTTTCCGGCAGTGCGTAGACGCCGTCCCCGAAGGAAAATGGAATCATCGCGCCTTTAGAGAATCGTGTGACGATCTCTTCGTAGCCTGTGAATTGCCGCAGATCCATTGCAGCCCCGCGGATCGCCAGCTCATATGGAATCCAGTTGCTGACGCCTAAGGCAACGTCAGGCTGCCGATTGGATGCATTGGCCAAGACGAGCTTGTTCTCATCCGGCATGATGGACAGCTTAACAGCGATCCCCGTTGCGGGTGTAAACTGTTCATCAATCATCTTCTGCATCAGCTCCACGAATGGCCTAGGACGGTTCACCCACACTTCCAGTTCGTCTTCCGCCTCGTTCGTGCTGGAGTAGGATTGATTCGTGAAGGACAAGAAGAAGCGTTTGATCGCTTCCCACAGCTTTTCAAAAAAGCCTGCATTGGGCGATGGAAGCTTGTCATCCTCATCCTGGAACAGATAAATACGATCCAAGGCAAGCGGAGACTCTGAAATCTTCTGCAACAGCGTGCCGAGCAGTTGGGCCGCGGATGCGGAGCCCTCTGAGAACAGGTTCAGACGATTGGGCAGCTCGTTCGGATTTTTGGCGATTGTGCGCAGCTGCTTCGAAGCGAGCTTCAGATTCACAATTTCGCCAATCTCCTCCACCTCCGGATTCAGCATGCTAATTTCGAGAAAGCGTTGATCCAGATCATCCGCCCACTTCAGCAACTGCTTATCCAGGCCTGGCATATATTCGAGCAGATTCCAATCTCGGTTCGCGTCCGCTTTGTTGCCGGTCAACTTCTTGATTTCCAACGTCATGCGGCTGATCTCTTTCATCTTGGACACGATATCCTCAGCCAATGGACGCATGCTCGAGAGGTTGACTGTCATGGCCAGCGTATGCTTCCCCTTGCTCAAATAAAATCGGTACGGCTCATCCCCGTTGCCGAGTGTTTCATTTTTCCATTTCTTTGTGTAGTGGAAGGCATAATTGTCCACTTCGCGAAAAGGAACGACTCCGTCGATCTCAATTCTGCGGAACACAGGCAGATCGTATTTGCTCTCCTGCAAGTATTTGAATGCAAGGCGGTAATACCCATCCTGCGGCACGTCCAGCTCCCAGGTCAGCGACTGCCCGCCTTTTTCATAGGATCTCGGGTCGATAATATTGAGCAGCTGCTTTTCCGTGTCGTACGGAGTGAGCCGGCTTTCACGTGCCGAGGCCGCCCGAATGGAGGAATCGTTCTTAAAGAGCGGCTGCTCCGCTTCGGTAATCAGAAGCGTCTCCATATGTTTTACGCTTTCATCTACAGTTGGCTGGCTCTTCAAGTAATCATCATACGTTTCTATTTGATCAGGGACTTTGATGTTCACATTGCCCAGCAGCATTTCCCCCCTGGTGTTGACTAGCGTTATGGTGTTTATGCCTCTCTCCAGCTTGAACTTGAGCGGATCCATATGAAAATAACTCGCATCCATGGCGTATACCGTTCGCCATTGCTTCACTTTCTGTGAACGAGGCAGCAGCTCATTGCCATACCGATCCCATTTTTCTGCGAGCGGCTTGTTCTCCCACAGACTCGGGAACAGGATCCGGCGACTCTCATAGAACGGATATTGTCCGTTAATTTGCAAATAACCCTCGGTAGGTAAAATACTGTCATTCAATATGTAGTAATCAAAAGCAAGTTGATATAATCCGGGTTCTTCGACGTTGACATTCAATGTGACCTTCGTATCCTTATTCCAACGCACCGTATCTCCACCATATCCGAAGCTTTCCGACTGGGAAACAATTAAGCCTTGGTTAGTCTCATCCTTGCTGGGTGACACGGCAATTTGTATATTTGGGATTATGGGAACCTCGGACCACTCTTGTAGCTTTTCCGTGTAGCTTGGCTCAAGCAATTGACGTGCATTCTCAACTTCACCAGCCTGTAGCGGCACTGGCTGCTCCGATTCCGCCTGCGCTTGCGTTCGTGGCGCCTTATACCCGCCAACAAGAAGAGTTGCGATCATGATGCATATCAGCAATGTTCGATAAGTTTTTTTCATGGTCTCTTCCCTGCCTACTTCTTTAGTAATGCCGTAGGTGCGAAAGAGTTAACATGCGCGATCAAAAGGGGGGGTTTTTGAAAAACCTCTTGGCATATTCTCTCGCACCTACGGTCAATGGCGTTTATTGATTTATTCGTTGCATCGCTTGGCTGACGAACTCATTCGCCTTGTCTTCCATCTCTTTCGCTTTATCCGCTGGCTTCAATTCGCCTTTAACGAATTTTTCAGACAGCTTCTGCTCATCATTCAGCCAGACATTGTATTCTCTCCAGCCCGGGAGCGTTTTGCCGAAGCCAGGCACCGCTTGATCAAACAGCTTGATTGCCGCTTTCACGCCCTCCATCTTCAACTGTCCGTCCATTTTCTCCCACACTTCCGAAAATTCGGCAACCGGGAATTTATCGATATCGATATTTAATTCCTTATTCAAGTCGAGACGAGTCAACCAGCCTTCTTTGCTCCACGTCATGAACTTCATTAACTCATAAGCGGCTTCTGGATGCTTCGTCGTGGAGGATATGCCAATGTAGTCCAGAACGATCGGCATTCTTTGTCCCGCTTTGCCGCGGGGATACGGATAGAAATCAAGCTTGCCTGCTCCATCCTTTTCCATTTGCGCCCCCAATGCTGCCATGTTCCAAGAACCGTCGATCCCGAGCGCAACGTGCCCTTTTTGCATAGGCCATGCCCCTTCGTCTCCGAACACGGCTTTTTTCTCTTCACCGGTCATTTTCTCCTCCACTTTCAATCGGCGAAGCTCAAGCTTCTGATTGTAGCCATCAATCCATTGCTGATTCGTGAAATGAAACTTCTCGCCATCAAAGGTGCTGTTGCCCATAGATGCATCACTCAACGCCGGCCAATGCTCATCGAAGGACAGGTTGCCCCACGGGCCGCCAATCCCGTAAATATGCTCTGCCGGATTGGATACTTTCTTCGCGATGTCGATCATTTCATCAATCGTCCAATCGTAGCCCGGCAGCGGGATGTTGTTTTTCTCGAGCAGCGTTTTGTTCACAAAGACGCCCATGATGAATTGGAAGGTAGGCGACGCCAGGCGTTTGCCGCCATATACCGCTTGCTTCGCAATGTTCGGATAGATGGCTTTTGTTTCCTCGTCAGCATCCCATAATTCCGTCAGGTCATACAGCCAATCATTCTCCACGCCAACTGGCACGTTCTCTACCCAAAATACGTCTGGCAGATTGCCGGCGCTAGCTGCCGCAGTCAGCGAATCCGTCCAAGGCCAGTTAATGGAACTATCTTTCTCAACGGTAATATTAGGGTGTTTCTGCATGAAAGCTTCTAACAGCTTGGCTTCCATTTCCGGGGTTTCCCAGCTTGCAAACTTCAGCGTAATCTTTTCTGTTTGCCACGATGGTTTCTCTTCTTCCTTCGGCGTGCCGGTTGCCGGCTGATTCGTCGAACTAGAGCTTTCGTTAGCCGCATTGTTCCCGCCCGTACAGGCAGTAAATATGGATACAACCAACAACAAAGCCAGCAATAATGAAAAACTCTTTCTTCTGCTCATCTCGTTATCCCCTTTGTCTTATAATATATAGGTATAATTGCATGAAACCGTAGTAAGACTCTCAAATGACATCGTTTTCATAAATTCAGAATATATATGTATCCATTGTAGAAATACCACTCTTTTAGTAATACAAGCTACAATAACCACACTTTTATGAAATCGATTTCATTTTTGTGCATTTTATAAAAGGGGTCCTCGGCTAAGAAGCCCGGACTTATGTTCTTTTATAATCCGAGGAACCGCGTATGCATAGTTGAGAATCAATAATCGCTATTCGGTCATGTTCATCATCCAGCTCACCGTTGATCTGCCGAATTAGCAATTCAGCCAGAGCGTACCCCATTTCAACCTTCAGTTGGTTGATCGTGCTCAGGGGCGGCGTCAAGTATCGGGACACCCTCTCATTATCAACACCAACGATGGCGAGCTCTTGGGGAATGGCTATGCTCCCTTCCCGGCATGCATCATACACGCCTAAGGCCATCTCGTCATTTGCCGAGAATACTGCCGTGAAATCAAGTTCTTTGGCCCAAAGACGCTGTATTGCCGCATAACCGCCTTCTTGGTTGAAATCACCGTTCTCTACAAGCTCCGGACGAAATGGAATGCCATGATCTCTCAAAGCTTTAATATATCCTTCTAGACGGTCAAAGCTGTCTACGGCATGCGCATAGCCGCTGATGAATGCAATATCCTTATGTCCCTGCTCAATGAGATGCTCCACCGCTTGCTGGGCAACCTCAGCCGTATTGGTCTGGACGTTGAAGATTTTAGGATCCACAATGCTGCGCCCGATCGTGCCGATTACATACCCTCGTTCGACAAGCTCCATCACTTCTTGCTTGGATAACATCGACTCCACCAAAATCATTCCGTCCACGCTTCGGTTGGTGAGCAGCTGCAAATACTCCGATTCGATATCTTTATTGTTTTGCGCATCACAAATGATGACTTTGAATTTCTCGGAGTAGGCCTTGTTCTGAATGCCTTTGACCAGATTCGTGTAGTAGGACACCATAATATCCGGTACAATCACGCCTAGGGTCAACGTTTTTTGCTGTCGCAGATTTTTCGCAGCAGCATGGGGCACATAATTCAATTCCTCAATAACCTTCAGCACCTTTTTCCTCGTATCAGCCTTTACCAGCGGGTTATTATTCAACACTCTGGAGACGGTCGTCGGAGACACCTTTGCTGCTCTTGATACATCCACAATTTTAATGTCCATTAAAAACTCAGCCTCTGTCATATATTTTCAGATAAATGAATCGCTATGTACACTTCGGCACACTTCCATCTGACTCACACCCAGAGTATAACAAGAAATGAAATCGTTTTCAATATTATTTTACATACGAGACGACAAAATTTACTTGAGCAGCCGCTTGGATCTAATGTAATTCCATGCTGCACTGCTGCACATTCTGAGGAGTAACGTTGTACAGAACAAGCTAACTGTAGTTGTGCAGTTGGAGGGCAACAAGCAACCATACCGAGCGGGTATTTCACTTTACCCGTTACATGAGGATATTGAAATTTGAGATGACTGCCATTGCCTAAGCAGCAAACTAGTGAGCGAAGACCAGTCATTGGTCCTATGAATGGCTGTCTGACCCTGATCGTTCGTCGCATCATAGGGACGTCGTCCGGTCATTCCATGAATGTCCGAATCCACATTTGGGGAGACGAGCTCTCTCCGTTTGGCGCTTATAGTCACTCTCCCCTTCGATCAGAAACAACGATTTCACAAGTCAGCCCAACGCTCAACTGTGATGTGGCATGGCAGTTATGCGGTAGCATGAACTGCTGCACAGTCTGAGGACTAACGTTGCACGGAACGGGGAGAAGACAGGCACACAACTTCCCCCATACGGAGGGATGAATCATTCTGAATGAAAGGGAGAGTGGCGATAAGATCTTTTCAGAGTATAGTCGTTGACTGGAAGCACTAAGGATCATATCTGTTATACAACCGGTAACGAATCACGTGCCTTGTCTCTCCGTTTCCTTATCAAAGCGCAACAGTTATGTCACCAATCTCATCTCACCAGTTATCAGCCGTTAAGCCGTTAACCTTGATTCAGCTTGTCTAGCGCAATTGTGGCTTGGTCGCATATGCGTCTGGAGTGAGCCCGGCCACCACCGCGAATCGGATCGCTCTCTGCAGGCGGAATTCGATAGTCGGCGAGCGCCGCTTCCAAGTAAGGACGGGCCTCCTCTATCTTCTGCTCGCCTGCGATAAAAATGGCTCTGTCTTTCACATACAGCTTCCGGTGTTCAATCAACTCGCACAGAATGCGCACGCCTTTATCTGGATTAACCTGAAGTTTTTTTTCGTGAGCCACAAAAAAAGAACATTTTCCAAACTAGCTTCGTTGGGAAAGGAGGGCCGGCATGTCAGAAGCATTGAAGGTTCCTATGGATGATCTGGAGACGTGCGATTATGACCTGGAAGATTAGTCCTCTATTTGTTCTTCTGTATTCCGCAGTGAGCATAACGTCATGATCATTTCACGGAATGAAGCAAAGATGTCATTTACGTACGGCAGCACATTCGCTCGTACCCGAGACCCATCTTCCCCCAGCTCATGCAAATAATCGTGCAGAATCCATATGACGGGGCAATCGCCGTCTTCGTCCATTCTCAACGTGTCGAAGCAGACAGGGCCTTGACTGTCTTCACATTCCGTAAAAGGAACATAACCTGCCGCTAACAACGGCTCCCAGGACTGAAGCAGAAACCGGTAGTTGGACAGCCTGTCCTCCGACGACATCGCAGGCATTTCAATGAATCGGCAATCGCCTTTATATCCGTCCTCTTCCTTCACGTTATTGAAGTGTAGATCGATATAATGATACGTTTGGAGCAATGCCTTCAATAGTGGTGGAAAGGAGATCGAGAACTCAGCTTCCAATTCCCGAATTTCCTCATCGGTAATAGTAGAGGGGATGAGCTTCCAGTTCACCCAACCTTCTTCATCTACTTCACCGGCTCTCATATCATCCGGCACATTTTCCTCCACACTCATGAACGCTAATGGATCAACGTTTGTCAGAAACGAATCCAAATAGTCCTTTATCAGTGCCCTTTCTTCCTTCATCTGCTGTAACTCCTTTCGATGCTTGGCAGTTCAGTCCTTCTACTATAATTTCGAGTATTTTCAAGTATTTGCGGGCTCTGGTTCACTCCACACAACTTGCTAGGTGGTCCAATATAAACTCATAATATGTACGTTCATGCGGAACAAAATCGCCCATCGTCAGCTTCACTTCCACGCCAGCAGGACCGTGCACAGGCACGAATTCTGTTCCAGCAATGCTCTCTGCTTCATGGGTAAACAGCAAGCGAAAATGCCCAACTTCGACTGTGACAATCGAAGTGACTTCATCTTCCTGCAATCGGAAATCCGTTAAAGAGCCTTGATACTCATGGAAAAAAACATGGCCAAACTCATTGTCAATGATGTTGTCGCCCTTAATCGAATCGGAAATGACACCGGTATAGGTGAGCTGTGACGGATCCAAGTCAATTCCTAGCTCCTCCCTCAACTCTCGGACGCCATCCAGCGGACGTTCCCCGGCTTCCAGATGTCCTGCTGTCGTAATATCCAATAGCCCGGCGTAATCTTTCTTTTGGCTATGTCTTCTTTGAAACAAAAGGTGCGCTTTCCCGTTCTCCACCCTCCATAACCAACAATGAAACGTTTGGTGCCACAGCCCTTCGGAATGAACCTCATCCCGCAGCTTAACACCTGTATGCTCCATATTGCTCGTGAACGTGTCGATATACTCTTTTCTAACCATAATGCTCTCTCCTATGCTCAATGGTTGCGTTCGCCTTCGCCGCATGTTTGAAGCGGATGATGGAAAAATCCAGCGTAGAAGCGATAACGCTATTGCGAATGGGATGCAAATCCGGGGTGAACCGCAATTCTACGTGCTGGCTCGCGATCCGCTCTAGCAAATCGCCGACCGGCTCGACCTGCAAAGGAACGATTTCCTCCGCTGCTGTGTAATACCCAGCCGTTTTGGCTTCTTCGAACAATTGAAACTTCTCCGCGGGAAACGTATATACATATAGCTTCGTACTGCGGATTCGCTTCAGCCACCCATTTTCGACGACGATAATTTTGTCTACGGTCGTATTCGCGAAGAAAAGATCGCGATCTTCCTCTGTCGTCCACGCCGCTTTCCAATAGATGACCCGGGGACAGTCCCTTGGGAAAAAGTAATGCACAGCGCTAGCCTCATCAATCGCGAATACCATAGGCGGATATTGCGGAAACGAAGTCGGCGGCCGTGGCTTGAATATTTCGATATCCGGTTCCTCGCTGAAATGATAGAGCATATGTCCTCCCTTTCACATTGTAATAGGTATGCCGATATTTTCACGCTTGGTTTGCTTCGTATTCAATGAGCCAGCAGTCCCGCATTTCACCTTCGTGATATTCATGCTGCGGCAGTAATTTGACCTTATGAAATCCGCACTTCTCATACACTTTAAGCGCGCGCTCATTCCACGTTTGCGGATCCATGACGATTTTATCGGCATGATATTCCGTTGTTAAATGACGTGCCATGGCTTGAACCAGCTCGGTTCCAATCCCTTTGTTCCAATACTCCGTTGCTCCGATAAATTGATCCATCCCGAAAAATCGTCCCTCGGATTCTTCATAACCATATTCCTGACGTTCTTCTTCCGCGAGCGAGTAATATTGAATGTACCCGATGGCCGTATCATCATACTCTACAATGCACGGTGTAATGTCGCGGGAGCGCCCATAAAAATGCTTCTGGACCATCGCGAGGTCGTGCGGGCGATCTCTGCCTTCATAATAACGCAGCACTTCGGGATCCGACAGCCACGTGACAAGCAGGGTAGCGTCACTGTCACGGAGCGGTCTGACATGGATCCTATTGGCAGTGAACAGCATCACATTTTCTTCCTTCTTTTGAATACCGAGATGACGTCGGTCGTCTGGCCCGATAGACTTGTATCGAAGCAGGATACCAACTCCCAGCCATCCATGCCAAGCTGATTCAGCTCATCTTCGAACGATTTTTCGTCGACCTTGCCGCCGAGGAAACCCCCTGTTTTAATTTTCAACGTCTTATACTCCCATTGTTCCATTGCAATTCATCCTTTCCTTAGCTGAGATCATTACGAATGAGTCTCTACTTATCACTGTTCCAAAAGAGTCCCTTTTTGAACTACTATAAGCCTACGGCAAAACTAGCGCCTCTGTCCATGCCCTGCGCCAAATTTCATCGGCCGTTTCCTCCGGGGTCAGCTCGGAAGAGTCGAGCCACATGCCAATTCGAGGCGTTTCATTGTGAAGGATATGATCTAAATCCGATACCGTCCATATTCCGTAGCCCTGCTTGTTCCGGGCCGCTTCCCGGACCGCCACGATGTCGGTTCGCGGACAGAGCACGACCATATAGAAAGGGCGGGTCTTGACGGACTGAATGAATGTGTTGACCTCGGCCCCTACAATCACGTCTTGTACCACCGTATGGAATCCGGCTTCCACGTACGCATCCGCTGCGGCTGCCGCCAAGCGGTACCGCAGATGCAGCTGTCGAATCGCTTCCTTCGATGCGTCAGGCAGCATTTCCTCGCGCCCGCTCACAATCATACGGCGGAATGCATCTCCACGCACATGAACTCCTTTCGTGAATCGTTCCGCCAATAGCTGCGCGACCGTTGATTTTCCGGATGCCATAATACCTGTTACGAGAAAGAGGCTTGGATTGCCTTGAGCGTTTAGTTGGTTTTGCTTCATAACATAACCTCCTAACATTAGAATGGGTTGTTATTCCCCTTAGCCACTCATCTATCTAATACAATTTGACTCCCGATGACGATACCTTTACATTCCTTTTCATGCCCGATCTCAATCGTTTTTACGATAGGAATGCTTCTTCGTTGCGTCAGAGCTACGAGGTATTCTTCAACGATGGCGTACTCCCCGTGCTGCTCCAACTCGGTGAAGGAGCCGAGAATGATGCCGGTACAGTGTTCGAAGGCACCGAGCTGCTGGAGCTGCGCGATGAGAGGCACGATGCGATTCGCGCGTCCGCCCAAGCTTTCCAGCAGAATGACGGTGTCCGTAAAATCCGGAAAGTACGCCGTCCCCGCCAGCTTCAAAAAGCAGCGGATGTTGCCCCCGACGACCGTTCCGCTCATGCGGTTGCCACGAATCCATTCGTATCGGAAATCCAACAGATTACGCTGCCCCTGGAAGAATGTGCGGTAGAAATGCCTTTTGTTGCTGACCTATTTATTGCATAATCTGAATCATGGGGAGAGTGAACAAAAGAGCAATTTGACACTCTTTACCTTGCTCAATCTGACGTTAGCTCCAGAGGGAGCTAGTGGGAGAGTGAACCCCAAGACTTCCAGCTTCCCTAACCCGCTAAGGCCCGAGCCATAGTTATTTCCGAAAAACAAACTTTCTTTGCCCATCCACTTCAATCAGCGTAAACTCGTTCGGGTGCTGCACATATCTCTCCAGCAGCTGATGCGCCGTACGCTCATCAATCTCCGTATGTATCTCTATGCCTTGAAATACAGCCGCAGAGATCGTCGTCTTGTAATCATACTTGAATTCTTCATCCCGGCATACGTCATAGCCGCCTTCCCTTGCCAATGAATCGTATAGGCGTCGTTATCTGCCCGGTCGAACCGGATGCGATGAAATACGGTACTGATGCGATGACCATTCGGTCACGGATTGTTAATAAAATAGATTCGACCTGTCATGCTATGCCACCACCTCATTGTTTTTTTCGCTATTTCGGATTGGTTATCGTAGTGATAGTCACCGTTTCATCGATGATATCCTCCCGCACGATGTCACCATTGTCATTATAAGTGGTAATATACAGCTTTTGTCCCTGAACCTCATCCAAAAAAGTATAGTACAATTTGAACGAATCGCTTACTTTGATGAGCTCCGCTTGCCTTTCAAGCCCCTTCACTCCATCCTTGACAACCACTCTCGCCTCGTCTGGATGTACGACGACGCCGATGAGCATCGGAAACGGGCTGTCCCCGAATTCCGAGCCTGCCGTGCTCGGCACATACATGCTTGCATTGCCAATCGGAATGGGGTTGTTACGCGCTTGCTGCTCAGGAAGCGTCATATGTAAATTGGAAGCAGAGAAACTGCCGCCAGATCCCCATTTCCAACCTGATGGTGTCTTCTTCACATATTCCGTAGAGACCGCAGATCCGGCTTTGTTTCCAGTAGCATTCCGCAGGAAGAATACGACGACTCCGCCCTCTACCGGCTGTTCAGGAATGATATAACCGACATACGCGTACCCTCGCACCTTCTCGATGGCGCTGACGATTGAATCGCTTGAGCCATCATCAGATTGTGACTCATACACGAACCATATCGCGCCGACGACGGCAATGGTGAAAATAGCGGATATCAATAATTTTTTCAAGAGCGTGCAACCTCCTTCTACATCGGCGATCGGCTACGATGACGTTCTTGATGCAAATACATCGATTCCCTTGCCCTTCTAATTGTCCAAGTATTCTTGAAAATAATCGGCAACATGCTCCAGGCAGATATTCTGGGCATCATCATCGTCGTCGGAATTAAGTTTTTCCCATGGGTCGGATACTTTAAAGCTTAATATATTTTAGGGATTAAAACAGCCATGAGGTTAAATATAGCAGCGGTTATTATTCTATCGTTTCGCTATGGCGCGGGGGCGCAGCATGGGGAAGTACTGTTTCGCAATTATACGCCAGAACGTGGCGATCATATTCCCTTCGGGGAGCTATCAATAATGATAAATGGAGATAGCGATAACCCTTCCTCCAGATCCTGTTCAGTGAACTACCTGACATACCCGTCGGACAGAGGACAGCTATCTCCACGTTCAGTGATGCTAAAGCCTGAAGCGGGCGATTTATCATAACAATGGTTTGCGTGAGTAAACACACTCCTCCAGGCTTCATAATTCGGAACAATTCCAAAGCATTAACAAGAACCAACTGCTTCACAGCCGGAAAATTGTCTGTAGCGTTGTGTAATTTCCGATATTTCTATCGGTTTTCCATGCTGCAATCGAGATTCCTCTGCTGCAAAGGACATCATATGGCTCTGTACGGAACCACGCAACGAAGCTTGCGCATACGTATTATTCGGGTATTGAATAAGATGGCAGAACTCGCTAAGCATAATGCTGCAGCCTTCACTTCCTTCATCATGGACCTTTATTTCATGAGAGCGGTTGCTTGCAAAATCAAACACCGTGAATGATTGCTTCTGCATATTCCCTCTAATTTCACCACGTGTCCCTGAAATCTGCACCGTACGCGAGCTATCATGGGTAAATGCCGATAAGGTGAAAGAGGCCGTCGCTCCATTTTCGAATTCCATATTAACCACTTGGTGATCGACGACGTCATTGTCACATCGGTATACACAGCGGCCATATGGCGTATGACCAACCTTCTCGCGAATACTTTCATCAGATAGATCTGTAGAGAAATGAAGCGCGCGTCGGCGGCCTTCTCCTAAATAATAACGCAAGTCGGAATAACAGCAGTCCTCAACATGCGGACAACCGTCTGTGCAATGCTCGGTTGCCCCCTCCGGCATATTTTCCTTCTTGAAGTGAAACAGAGAGCCGAATGAAGTTAACCGCTTGCAATCTTGGGCCATCAGCCACAAAATAATATCTAGATCGTGGCACGACTTCGCAAGTATCATCGGGCTGGAATGCTCCGTGCTGCGCCAGTTGCCTCGCACATAGCTGTGTGCCATATGCGCAAAGCCCACATTCTCGCTTAATTGGATATTTACGACCTTGCCAATATCGCCCCGATCGATAATCTGTTTAATTGTAGACCAGAACGGCGTGTAACGGAGAACATAGCATATCGTTAAAATGCGACGGTGCCGCAGTGCAGCCTCCTCAATCTCTACACATTCGATAGGCGATGGCGAGATTGGCTTTTCGAGCAAGATATGATACCCTTTTTCAAGCGCTGTCATCGCTGCGTCGTAATGCATCCGATCCTGCGTGCAAATGAATACGGCATCCGCGAAGCGAGGCTGTTGAAATACGTCCTTCCAGTCCGCATATACATGTTCGTCAGCAATATTATACTCTCGCGCGAAAGAAGCCCGTCTTTTCTCATCCGGTTCGGCAACGGCTACAAATTGCAGTTCTTCCGGGTATTGCAATGCATGCTTCGCGTATACTTCCGCGCCACGCACTCCGGCCCCCAGCAAGATTGCCTTCACACTCATATCCTAGACACCTCTTTATCTGCTTCTCTCTCTTGGTTGAATCAAAATCGAATGCTACATACCATAATTAATAACACTTCTAATGGTATAGTGCTATTATAACTATTGCCGTTCACAATTCATTGGATTATCTTACTTTATTTTTGGATTTCCTTCTTCATTTTAATTGCTGCGATCGGCTTGCCGGAATAATCGTTCGCGCTCTCAACGGCATACGGGATAAATCCGATGAAAAAACAAAAATGCGCTCCCGCCACGGAACACCGTTTTAGGGAGCGCACGGTTCATGCTAAGCATGTTCAGTATGACAGATACGGATTACAGCTTAGTCAAAATGAGCGGACCATCCTCCGTAATGGCAAGCGTATGCTCATATTGAGCGGACAGGCTGCCGTCCGCCGTTCGAGCGGTCCAGCCGTCGCTGTCCAGCTTGACATGATACGCTCCTGTGTTCAGCATCGGTTCAATCGTAATGACCATGCCTTCCTTCAATCTTACACCGCGGTTGCGAATGCCGTAATGAGGGACTTGCGGCTCCTCGTGCATGCTTTTTCCAATGCCATGTCCGATGAAGTCCCTTACGACTGAATAGCCGAGCGGTTCGGCGTGATGTTGAATGGCGTAGCCGATGTCTCCAATCCGGTTGCCTACGACCGCCTGCTCGATACCCAGGTGCAGGCATTGCTCCGTCACCTTCAACAATCGATCGGCCTCTTCCGACACCTCCCCTACCCGATAGCTCCAAGCTGAGTCGGACAAAGCGCCATTGAGATTGACGACCATGTCGATCGTGACGATATCCCCTTCCTTCAACGGTTCCTTGTTCGGGAAGCCATGGCAGATGACGTCATTGACGGAAGCGCAAGTCGCGAAGGGATAGCCGTGATACCCTTTCTGCTCGGGTGTCGCTCCATGCTGCTCGAGAAATTTTTCTACGAATTGGTCGATGTCATGTGTGGTCACACCCGGTTTGATCATGTTTTTAATTTCTGTGTGGCATTGGGCCAAAAGCTTGCCCGACTTCTGCATTTCCATAATTTCTTGTTTGCTCTTCAAAATAATCATGCTACACCTCGATTGTTTCCTATTGATGATATATATCATATTTTACATCAAAATGGTTTGCCATTCGGCATTCTTGTGAAACTTTTTCGCAATTTTCATTCGTAAAGCTTATTAATTGTCCATCATCACTGGGGAATTAGCAGGTTAAATGGCGTTTGGAGTATGGGCAAGTTGTTCCTCCGACCGCCTTGCTTCACTCTCCCCTTCCATCAGAATATGGTCTCACGACCCAAAGGGACCAAGAACTCGAAGAAGGAGATACGCTGTGCAGGCTTTCAGAAGACAGCCCCGTATACCTCATGAACCCCCAACTCAAAAAGAAGCCAGAGGCATTGTTCCCCTGACTTCTTTTTACCATATGATAAGGTTTATGAGTCCATACAGATTATCATACGTATGATTTGGCTTTAAGCAATAGCAGCCACGCCGTCTGCAGGAAGCAGATCGACATGGAGAATTTCGTTCGTGACCGGATGGCGCTGAATGGCCTTCACTTCTACGGACACGCTGCCTGCCCCGTCAATGCTCAGCTCCAGCTTATTGCTAAGACCGTCTCTGACCCATTTTGTAAATTCCTTCGAGTCGATATGAATCATGGTGCTGCTTCCTTTGTCGAGAATAACGCAAGGGATTCTGCCCTCGTTGCGCAGTCCCCGCAAGGCGGAGCGCTTCTCATTCGTTCTTGTTACCGCTTTAAAACAATGTGTCATGTCAATTAACTCCTCTACGTGTTCATTATTTTGCCCGTCACTACGGCTCATGCATGCCTGTATGATCGTTGGTTCGATAAATGACCATAATGCAGCTTCTCTGCTCAGATGTATCACGATTCGAGCGATAACCTGCCGAATACTTAATATCGATCACTTGGTCGTCTTGCAGCGTAGCCAAAAATTCATTGGCCTTCTTCTCCGCTGAAGCGGTACCTAAATCTAAAAACTCCTTCACCTGAATCATTGCATCATTCCTTTCTCAGTTGTCCATTAAATGTAAAAAGGCACAAATATGCACGAAGGCATCTCGCCCTGTATGGAGCGAAATGCCTCGTTGTTCATACTGTATCAATATAGGAACTCGTTGTCAATCTTCCCTGATGTATCCATAAATAGTAAGTGAATATCCTTTTTCTTCAATCTTTATAAGTTGAACTAATTATCTTACGATAAGCGATTGCGTTCGATGATACAATGGCTTCCGATGCTGTACATCCGTCCGTTCTCCTTTGCACAGAGAAAAGCATGGCTTAAGGCTTAGACCAAGACCCTTACTTTCATATACCGTTGTTGACTTCCTTGTATTGGCGCTGCATCCGATATTCTTGCGGTGTCGATTGATTTTGCTTCTTGAAAAACCGGATAAAGGCCAATGCAGAATTATAGCCAAGCGCAACTGCGATTTCATTGACCTTCATAGAGCTGTTCAGCAGCCATTTTTTCGCTTGCAAGTTGCGATAGTCGTTAATATAGTCGGATAGCCCGATCCCAGTCATCTGCTTGTATAGTCTGGAAAAATAAGATGGATTCAACCCGACATAATCTGCGATGGCACACAGCGATATATCGGTCGCTACGTTATCTTCGATATACCGGTGTACTTTTTTGACTAATTCAACCGGCATCTGCTCCCCTTGTGCAGCCTGTCGTTCAAACAAGCAATCGGCCATTTTCAAAAAATACTGCTTCAAATTCAGCCAAGATACCGAATCGTCCCTCTGGTATAATGGAGCCAAGTCGAGGACAGTGATTACCTTCTGCTTGAACGCTTCATTTTGGCTCAAGAACGACAAAAAAGTGGCCGCCATGGAATGATACAGCTCCATTTTTCGTTCATAGGCGTACGTATCGTCACTCCATATTTTCGTCAGATGAAGATACAGCTTGTAATATTCCTCCCGATGGTTGTTCTCCAGGCATTTCACGAGCAGCTGAATGCGGGTATGGCGAAAAAAATCGTTCGTTGTCCCTCCTGTCTCGCTCTCTTGCTGCTTCAAGATGTCAGAGTCAGTCAGAATGACCTCGCTGGACAAGCCCAGGCCATATACGAAACAATACTTCAGCATATGGAAGCGGTCGGAGACGGTGTGCCACTCTGTCGGTCCGCTGCTCATAGCGAATGAAACAGACACTTGCAGCAGCTGCTTGCAAGTCCGCTGAACCGTATCCAGCGTGTCGCTTAAGCACGAGTACATGTTTCTCCATGCAGCAGAATCGGATACGCCTGACGCTTGCATCTCGCAGGATGCAGATGGCTCCGAAGCAAGGCTTGCCAGCGCGAGCTCCCGCGGTTGGATGAGCCAGACGATTTTGGACGTGTCGTATACACATGAATAACAGCGCACATATGGTGCTACATATTCCTCGGTTATATTTTGCACCCCGTAAATAAGCAGCGCCTTGTCCGGCGTCGTGAACGTGTCTTTCCATGCATCCACTCGCCCGAGCAACAGCAGCACCGGCAGATCCGCCTGCAGAGGAATATCGAATTCCCGCAAATGCCGTGCCAACTCGCTTGCCGTCTCCTGCTTTCCTTGCAGAAGCTCCCAAGCGTACTCCTTCTGCAGCAAAGGCAGCGCCTGCCGCATACGGTTGTTGGCCCGCTCTACCATTTGGCGCTGGTCGCCTTCTTCCTCCAGCAACGCGATCGCCCGTTCGACAGAGCGAATGATCTTATCGTCGCTCTCCACCTTCAAGATGTAATCGAACCCGCCGTAGGTGATGGCGCTCTGAATATAATGGAAATCGTTGTACCCGGTCAGAAAGATGACTTTGCAGGCCGGCCATTGGGATTTGATTTCTTGCAATAATTCAATCCCTTCCAGTCCCGGCATCTTGATGTCTGAAATGACGATATCGACGCGGTAATTCTGCAACACATCCAAAGCCTCTTCGCCAGAATACGCTTTCATAATATCGAGTTCCAAACGTTCCGTCTGTTCGAACAGTTCAAGCAGGCCATCTACAATAATAGGCAGATCGTCGACGATGAGCAGCCGATACATGCAGGTTCCTCCTTTACTTCATGCCGAGATAGATATGCACTCTGAGTCCGCCAAGCTCGGAGCGAGATACTTCAATTCCGTAATCTGCACCATAACGGAGCTGAATCCGCCGATGCACATTAATAAGTCCCGTCGTTTCGTCGATACATTCCGCGGAATGTCTTAATCGATTCAACAACCACTCCAGCTCTTCATCGCTCATGCTGTTGCCGTTGTCCTCTACACAGATTGCAATCCCTTCCGCCTTCTGCTCGCTGTGCACCCACAATTCGCCGGTTGCCAACAAGTTGCCGAGTGCATGCTTATAGGCATTCTCGATAATGGGCTGCAGAATGAGACGTGGAACGAAGATGTGCGGTGTCTCTACGTCGAACCAGACGCGGATGCGATCTCCGTAGCAGATCGACTGCATATCCACATACGTGCGGGAATGCTTCACTTCCAGCTCAAGCGGTATCTCGTCTTCATCGTTCCGTGTAATAAATTGAAAATATTCGCCGATGTACAAGCAAAATTGATAGGCCTTCTCCTTATGCTCAGACTTGATTAACCGGCACAGCACAAAGAAGCAGTTGTATAAAAAGTGAGGATTGATTTGGGCTTGCAGCCGTTTCAACTCTGACCTTTGGTTGCGAATTTGTTGTTCGTAATTTTGCTCGATCAACGTCTTCAATGATTGAATTGTATCATTAAAGGCTTGATATAGATAACCGAACTCGTCATGTCCGCGATCGATCGGGATCGGCTGCAGATTGAAGCGCTGCACCCGCTTAAACGAATGGATCAGTCGCATTAATGGACGATAGATGAGCTTGAACAGCGAATACGAGAAGAACAGCCCAACGCAGATCGCGAGGGCGCATGCCCACCAAAACCATTGCCGATACGTCTGAAGCGGCCCCAAAATGGTGGATTCCGGAATGCACGTGATCGAGTACGAATTCCATAACGGAGAATACTTATACACGGTCAAATAGCTCTCGCTGCCATATCGCACCATTTCGTAGCCTTCTTCCATTCCTCCGCGCCGCTTCTCCTGCGTAAAAGCCTTGATCTGCTCCATCAATTCCGAATTGCCATTGCTCTGAATGTCCCAGTCGCGATCCAAATTCAAAAGCACGCTTGCTCCGCCCAGCGAGCCGGCAATTTGGTCAAGCGCCTCCTTTATTTCGCGAATGGACAGCTCCACACTAACGGCATACAGCGGCTCCTTGAAGGAATTCGCTGGATACTGCATGCTGATGAACAAGCGATTCCGCCAATAGATGAACGGTTCATCGTAATGCTTGGCGCTAAGCTGCATGGCCTTATATTCCTGCTGATCAATTGCCGTTTCGTATTGCAGACTGAGAATGGTTCGTTCAAGCAGCGGAATGTAAGCTTTCGCTTCCCTTATGAACGGACTCGAATTTTTCATTAGATCAAGCCGCTGCTGAATGGCCGTTATTTTCTGCGCTCGTTCGTAATCGGTCATATCTCTGCCCGTCGCCGCTAGTTCCAGCAAATCTCTGTCCATAACATAGTTGGGCAAATATCGCATGATCCGATCCGCCTCCTTCTCGAGCGAATCGAGATAGAACCGGGTCGTGTTCATGGTCGACCGCGATATTTCCGTCTGAATGCTTTCCGCTCCCTTGTGATTGATGAGCCACGTGATCATAATGAGCGGAAGCAGCACCGTCATGAACGCCGCCATGATTTTCATAAAAATCGAGGAGTCTTTCAAGCGAAATAATAGCTTCATCATCTGATCTCCCTAAGTAGATAACTTTAAACTATTATTCTTTGACGCTTCCCATCACAATTCCTTTAATGAAAAATCGTTGCAAAAACGGATAGACGATCAGGATTGGAAAGGCGGCGACAAATATTTGCGCTGCTTTGCTGGTCCGATCGGACAGTTGAATCATTAACTCTGCGTCTTGCGATTTCAGAAATCGGAAGTCCAGGTTAATAATAATCGTCTGTAAAAACGTTTGCAGCGGGTATTTATCAGGATGATTCATCAGGATCATCCCGTCGAACCAGCTGTTCCAATGCCCGACCATCGTGAAGAGACCGGTTGTCGCAAGCGCTGGCAGAGATAATGGCACATATATTTTCCATAATGTCGTGAAGTGTCCGGCGCCGTCCATCCTTGACGATTCGTCCAGTTCCTTCGGCAAATTGCGGTAAAAATTAAGCAGCAAAATAATATTGAACACCTGCACCGCACTCGGAAGCACTAATGCCCATATCGAATCGATCAGACCGAGCGTCTTAATCGTCATATACCAAGGAATGAGACCGCCGTTAAACAAAATCGTGAATACAAATATCCATACGTAAACGGTACGCAGGCGAAATTGCCTCGTGTCTTTCGATAATGGATATGCCGTTAGTATCGTTAGAAACATGCTGGCGGCTGTCCCGAGCACGACACGCTGGATCGAAATCCAGAAGGCCTGCAAATATTCAGGCTTGCCGAATACATTCTCATAAGCGGCCGTGGTGAACTCGACAGGCCATAATGTCACTTTGCCAGCCGAGGCCGACGCGCCGGAGCTGAACGAGATGGCCAAAATATGGATGATGGGCATCAAGCACATAAACGAGATCGCCGCAAGCAACAGAAAATTGCAGCCAATAAACAGTCGCCGGCCCAGTGTCTTTTTCATAAGTACGCCAAGCTCCTTTGCTAGAAAATACGATAGTTCGCGAAACGATAAGCCAACATATAAGACACGGAAATCATAATAAAGGAGACGATTGACTTTAACAGACCCACCGCGGTTGCAAATCCGAATTGCGATTGCTGGATCCCCATGCGATAGACGAACGTGTCAATAATATCTGCGCTTTCATACACTTGCGGGCTGTATAAATTGAAGATTTGATCGAAGCCCGCATTCAACACATTGCCGATGTTCAAGGTTAACATCAACACGATAATCGGCATCATTCCCGGCAAGGTCACGTAGAGCGTCTGCTTCCAGCGCCCGGCTCCGTCGATCTCTGCAGCTTCGTAAAGCGATGGGTTAATCCCGGTGAGCGCAGCCAAGTACACGATCGTTCCGAATCCGAATTCCTTCCATACGTCTGAAATGACCATCACGTAAGGAAACCACTTATTGTCGCCCAGGAAAAAAATCGGATCAATGCCGAATACGCCAAGGAGTTGATTGAAGATGCCTGAAGAGGGAGATAAGATGTCGATCAAGATCCCGCTTAGCAGCACCCAAGATAAGAAGTGCGGCAAATAGACCAGCGTTTGGAAGGTCCGTTTGATCCATTCTTTGCCCAGTTCATTTAACAAGATCGCGATCGTAATCGGCACGATGAGTCCGGCTGCAATTTTCATAACGGCAATGAAGACGGTGTTGAAAAAGATTTGGCCGATATCGGGATAATCAATCACAAACTGAAAGTTTTTCCACCCGACAAACGGCGATCCAAACAACCCTTTACTCGGGATGAACTTCTGAAAAGCCATGATAATGCCAGCCATTGGAATATAACTGAATATGAGAATGAAGACCAATCCGGGAAGGAGCATGACATGAAGCGGCCACTCGGTCTTCCACATGCGTTTTATTGTATTCATACGCACCACCTGCTTGAAATCAAAATAGGAAAAAGGGGAACCGAACGCGTTCCGATTCCCCTAAGGAACGAGATGTCATCTATCCATCGATGCAATTATTTATTTTTGGCGTACCATTCGTTCACTTCCGCAGTAATCTGATCTCCACCGAGCTTCTTCCAATCGGCGACAAATTGATCGAATTGCTCAATTGGAACTTGATTCATAATGATTTTGACGAACACTTCGTCCCGTTTCTTGTTCAAAATCGCGCCTTTTTCAACCATTGTCGGCGTCGGCGCGCCATAGAACTTGGTCTGTTCGAATAGATTGTCCTGCTTCATCTTCGGAACGAGTGACAGCGATCCGTTCGGGCCGGAAATCAAATATTCCCACCACATGGAAATATCGCCCTCCACATATTTCATAGCTCGGCCATACCGGGTTCTGTGTTCCTTCGTCGTCAAAATGCTGGCGTCCTTGTTCTGAATCGCCTTCGGCAATACTTCACCGTTGTCATTCGTCTGGTTGTGTGGCGTCAGCGGGTTAAGCAGCCAGTAGTTGCTAGACTTCTCCACCCGATCTTTACCAAATTCGTATACTTTATTTTCTTCCGTCTGGTTGTTGTCGACCACGATCCAATGATTCAGCAGCTTGATAACAGCCTCTGGATGCTTGGCTTTTTTGGACACGACATAGTAATTGATGGCTCCCAATCCGATCTGTGACTTTGCTGGCTTGTCGTCAGCTGATGGCAGCCGATATACGCCCCATTCCTGAACGGCCTTTCCGTCCTTTACCGCCCCTTGGACGAGATGGGCCGGTGTCCATTCGGCACCGTATAGTACGCCAATGCTGTCACCGAAGATCAATTCGGATGCCTTCTGCGTATCCTTGACAGCAAATTCAGGATCAATCAGTCCTTTCTTGAACATATCCTGCAATGCCTTCAATGCATCCTTCATTTGCGGTTGAATGTCTCCGCTCACGATTTGACCTGTACCATCGTCAATCCACTGTTCCAAGTAAGCATGGTAGCCGTTCAAGAAGCCGACAAGGCCGGTTGCGCCGTCGTTAAATGTTTTATTCAATGCCAAGCCGTACGACTTGCCCGTTCCGCCCGGGTCCTTCGTTGCGAACGCTTCCATAATTGTCATTAAATCTTGCATCGTGTTCGGTTCAGGCAGGTTGAGCTGCTTCAGCCAGTCGGTTCGCACCCACACGAACTGTCCGGTATAAGGATTCCCCGTCTGTGGAATCGCCATCAGCTTGTCATCGAACGTAGCAGACTTCATCTGCAGACCGCCGTCCATTTTCATGAACTTTTTCGTTTCAGGCGTGGCGAACTCTTCATACACACTTGTCAAATCCATAATCATATCTGCTTCGATCAGCTGCTGCAGTTGAGCGGCTTCAACCGGGAAAAAGTCAGGGATATCATTGGAAGCTATCGCCATCTTCAGCTTTTCTGGGAACTGGCTGCCGTCGGCTATCCATTTGTTCGTAATTCTCACCCCGGTGTCTTTCTCGTATGCGTCGTACACCGAGTTGTTGTCAAAGTCTTCTCCTTCATCAAACTTCAGATACGGATCACTGGCACGAACCGTTGAAATTTCCAAGACGGCATTCGCCTCGGTGGCTGGTACTCCCTCTGGCTTCTGTGCCTCCTCTTGCTTCCCGCATGCAGTGGCGGCAACGAGGCTAATGATGAGCGCCACGACCAAACTGATTTTCTGTTTTCTTTTCACGTGCGACCCTCCCAGTAAGTGAAAGTAAGTAGTAAATATATCTTATAATGCGTGTTCAAAAAGGTTGGTTTTCAGCACCGAGAAGGTTGCAGGAACTCGAAGCGTATGCTTCCGAAGCGAGTTTTGCTTTGCAAAACTTGTAAGGAGCAGCGCAGTGTAGGCAAGACTACATGAGCAGCTGAAATGTTTCCGCAGGAAACATACTTCGAAAGCATACGCTGTTCGAGAGTGAATGCAAGATTCGATGCCGAGTTACTTCCTGGTTGACTTCGTGATCAAAAGCGGACTTTTTGAACACCCTCTTATAGATTCATTATAAAAAGAGCTTGGCGGCGTTTCTATATACTGGTCTTTACATCTATATACAACTATTGCGGCAACAGTCTTAAACCTAAATGTCATAAACAAAAAAACCAGCTAATGTTTG
>NZ_ALKF01000160.1:0-52845 GCF_000283315.1 Paenibacillus sp. OSY-SE
CGATAACGGCGCGGCTTCCGGGGCTTTCGGGGGCCGCGCTTTTTCCCTTTTTAGGGGCTTCATCTACCGCTCATCTACCCTTTATCCAGATAAAGCGGATTTTCTCTGTCGATTTGGTGTCCGGTTATCGAATCACCGACGTTACGCAGCACAGCCTCCTGCAGGTTAGGCAATACATGTGAGTAAGTATCGAGCGTGACATTTATTGATGAATGACCGAGCCGTTCTTGAACTATCTTCGGGTGGATTCCGGCCTTGAGCAACAGCGTTGCATGAGTATGACGAAGATCATGGAATCGTATTTTAGGTAAGCCAGGATTTTCCTCCTGGATTTTCTTTATGATTCGATAGTAATTCCGCATCAGATTTCTTGGATTTACAGGAGTCCCTTTCGCTGTCTGGATAACAAGGCCGTGGTCATTATATAGTTGCTTAAGGACATTCTGCTCAGCCCTTTGTTTTTCAAAATGTATTTTCAATAATTCAACGGTGTTAGGGAAAAGGGCGATTGATCGAACGCTACTATCGTTTTTTGTATCATCAAAATCATACCCACCTTCTGATAATGTGTATGCTTGTCTAACCGATGCGATTTTAGTGTTCAAGTCAACATCCTCGCGAGCTAATCCGAGTATTTCAGACTTTCTCATCCCTGTCGAAGCTGCAAGCTCAAAAGCCATAAAATACTGATCATCTGCGGCTGCCTCAAGGAAAATCCGGAGTTGATGCTCATTCCAAACCTGAAATTTGGCCTTCTTGCCCTGAGGTAATTTGACAACTGTGGCGACATTTTGCGATATTTTTCCCCACTGAACAGCACGATTGAGAGCATCCAGAATCAATACATGAGCTTTCTTGATAGATCCTACCGATAGATTACATTTTTTTAGTAATGTTTTGTGGTAAAACTCATGAAGGTGTTCGGGCCTTAATTTTATAATTTGATTCTTCCCCAATTTAGGAACAATATGAGTCTTCACTAGCCATTGGTACGATTTCCATGTCCCATGTTTAACCTCTGTTTTCTTATCACGAAGCCATTCTTCCATGATTGTCCCAAATGTTTCTTTGCTTGGTTCAACATATGTGCCCTTGTTTAAGGAATTGAGAATCTCAGGAAGAGCTTTTTCCGCATCTCTTTTTCTTATAAAACCACTTTTGTTAGGCCCGCTAAACCACTTTTTTTTACGTTTTCCATTTTCATCTGTTATGTCCACGACAATGTAGTACTTGTCCCATTTTGAAGCTATATGTCCTCTCAATGTCCTACCTCCGTAGTTATTTAAAAATATCCTCTTTCCAATTTCAATACTTCTTCAACATCATCCATCCTCAAAATTAATTGCTCCACCTCCCTTCCGTAGCGAGCAGCAATTTGAGGGAGATTGATGCCAAGGTGTTCCTCGGATCCTGGTATTCGGGTCATATCATCAATCAGAACAGATACGCCTAGCATGTCACCAAAGTCTTCAGCTTCAGCTCGGGCAAAAGGGCCTGACACCTGTATGTATAAAGTTTCTGACCAGTCGAGTTCTCCCGGATCGGGTTTAATCAGCAGCTGCAGCGGTCGCACACGATCGGTGTAAAAATCGTAAAAAGCTTCAATACGCATAATAACTTCCTCCTTGAAGAGTTAGTTTTGGGACCATCCTTTGAGCTTTTTCCTGTTCCGCGATGGCTGCAAAAAAAACTCCCCGCAAACACCCGCCGGCGGATTTGCTCTAATCGCTTCTCTGCCATTTCGAAGGGAACATGAAATTCGTTTGCGATATATGCTGCTGCCTCACAGCGGCGCTCCGGAATGGGGAGGCGACATATCATAGCAAACGGCATCGAGGCATACAATGCGAATGCATCTGCCTCGTCTTCCTGCGCCTGGGTGAATTGTTCGGGCATAGTACTCTGATCGCCAGCATGCCTCAATAAGTGACATAGCTCGTGCAGGAAGTCCAACCATTGCTGAGTTGGTTCGAGACGCGAATCAATGTTCATCGAGTACATCCCTGGCTTCACTTCCAACGCTTCGCTCCCGAAACTTCCATAATATATCCAAACGTTTAATCGAACAGAAATATCCTCGATCGTGAGCTGTGAAGGTTCCGTAACGCCAATTTTGTGATAGAGCCCTTCTTGGAATTCCTCAATACGAGTCAGTTGATAGTATTTGAGCATGGTTAATGCCTCCATATATAGAATGTATGTTCGTATTTTTGGTGAAAAGAAAAGCCCGTTAGGGCTGGGAAATTGATAATAGTTTATCTCTTAATATCAAACTTCTGTTCTACTTGTGTTAAGTATGCTAGAGCCTGATATAAATAATTGTCTGAATCACCAACAATGGTTTGTATTCCCTCAATTTTTGAAGATGAAAGGTCTTCCTTCTCCAGCATTTTCTTAGCTTGTTTTATGGCTTCCAAGCGAAAGGTCAAAGCATCTTGTATTTCCACAACAAACGAACCTATTTTTTTCTTGGTTTCATCATCTAGCTCGTTGGCAGGGAGTTCTTGAATTTTTATGTAAAGTTTCTCGTATCTCTTCTGGGCTACTTTTAAATTTTTAATCCCATCAGAAAAGCCGATTGAGCCTTCACTAAGACCAGAGAATGTTTTTGACCAGAGACTTTCCCAGACAAAATCATATTCCGTCAATACAGCATCAACCTCTGGTTTGGTGGTTTGAATATAATATTTTTTTTGGGCTTCAATGGATGGAACGCTTTGATTGTCTTCAGATATTTCTTCCTTTTGGGCCTCTTCCTGTTGTTTCTGTTCTTGCGCTTCCTTCTCTTCAAGACTAGTCGTGTTTCCGTATGGTTTTTTTATGAGAAACGAATCAACCACTTTCGGAATTATTGTTTCATTTGCCTTTTCGTAATTCTGTTTAGAAACTGAAAGTGACAAAACATAAGATTTATTTCCAATTGGAATGATATATTGAGTAAGTACGACCGTTGCACCTGTTTGGGATATTTTATATTCTGCTGTCAATATTCCTGCTCTATAATTCGAATAATTTTTTTCAATAAAATTATTTTTTTTAAAATCACTTAAGCCATTTTCTTTCTCTATCAGTTTCATCGTTTCAACAGTTTTGTCTGCGATGTATCGAGCATCTGGCGCTAATAGCGGAGTATCAATCACCTCAATAATAACGTTATCTTTAAATAAAACTTCGTTATTTTGATCGACAAAACCAGCTTTTATGGTTGGGATATTTAGTGCTTCATCATATTCAGTCCAATTTGCAGGGTACTCAAACGAGAAATAATCATTTTCAAATTTACTGAAATCATCTGAATTCTTATTAGTTATGAAAGAACTTATTGTACCTAAAACGATAACTACTAAAAGGAATAGAAAAATCCCTTTAAAGACGTTACTGAACTTAAAGGAAGCAAGACCTTCCTCATCTTCTTTTGTTGATTGGGTATTGTCTTCACCACTAATTTGATTCATAGTAGCAAGTCCCCCCTATTCCCCCTGTCTTTGCCCAGGCTTCCGATCCTTCTCTTGCTTCAGAATAAATTTAAGGAATTGCCGCATCTCTGCTTTTTTCTGTTCTGGAGCATCGAGATACCCTTTAAAAAAGGCTCCATGAACATGGTTTTTCAGGAGTGCATCAAGCTCAGCATCTTCATTATTTTTACCGAGAGACGATGGGTTATCTGTACGTCCAAGCAGATAATCAGTTGTAGTATCAAGGGCATCTGCAATTTTTCTTAAAGAGTCCGGGTCGGGCTTTCTGTCATTTGTCTCGTATCGAGATAATTGAACAATTGTTAATTGGGACTTTTTTGCAAGCTCCTTTTGCGTGATATTCTGCTTTTCTCGAAGGTTTTTAATACGATCGCCAAGATTACTCATAGTTACTCCCCATTTACCATTTATAAATCAATATTACCATTGCCATATTGGTAAAAAAACAATTTTGCCAAAAAGGTAAATATTCAATTGACATTACCGAAATGGTAATTTATAATCAAATCATAACTTACCGATACGGTAATAGGATGGAGGTGGTGCTGTGAAGCGAGTAGACCTGAATAAAATAAAAAACCTCAGAAAGAATGCTGGTTTTTCGCTTGAATATATGGCTACCTTGCTTGGGTACGAAAGCGCAAATGGTTACTATTATTTAGAAATCGGAAGAGGTAAATTTTCTGCCGAAGCACTTGCAAAAGTTGCTGATATTTTGGGAGTACCAATAGACGAACTTTTTTTTGAAGAAAAAGTTACCGAAATGGTAATTAGTACTCATTCCCAGGCAAAAGAAAGTCGTTTAGCTGGACATAAGAATTTATATGAAAGGAGACGGACAGCCCCATGAGTATTCCAGCACATGATTTAGAGAGCATGAAAGCGACTCTGACTCAGGCTCTCCGAATCGTTGAAACTCTTACCAAACAACAAGTCCTGCAAGACGAAGGCATCTCAAGCGAACAACAACCAGACGAGGTTTTGACCATTCCGCAGCTCATGGCTCGTCTGAAAATTGGAAAACTAGCTATTTACGATCTTATATCTGAACCAGGTTGCCCCGTGCATTCAATAGGTGGTCCAAAACAAAAGCGAGTGATTTGGAGCGAATTCCTAGAATGGTTCAAGCAGCGCAAAGGCGCGTCATAATATGAGATTCCGTTGGTACCGGAAATCCTCCCGAGCAGCTTGTGTAACGATGACGGCCACTCGGGTAGCAGTCAAAGGAATGGACATTGAGACCGCATTGACACTCACGTTAGGAAAAGGCCACGCCAGAAATCCAGAAATGATTTCACAAAGGGAATTGCGCTCATTGAGTAAGGACGTGGCCGCTGCGCTGAAAAGGATAGAAGAAACCCGCCGGTGCGGAACGGGCGCCAGCGGGAAGCGATGAGTGGGTGCTCTTCTTACATACATCATAGATCAAGGCACCCTTTCAGCCTATTCCAAGTTGGAATAAAGGGGGTGAATCTGTTGAAGTTTGGGGCAATTATGCAAGCTTGCAGAGAGCGAGCCGGACTAAGCCAAGAAGAAATGGCGGAACGGCTTCATCGAACACAAAGCTGCATCAGCAAGTACGAGAACGACCACAAGGTGCCCGATATGCCGACTATGTTGCGCTGGGTTGAGGTAACAGGTGCAAAGGAAGTATTTGTGGCTTTCTTTTGTGGGATGGACGGTCTGTCTATCATGCAAAATATCATGACTTTTATAGGAGGATGAACATGAATAGAAAACAGTTGGTTGCACAAGCCTTACAAGCTTCCAAGCACGCTGAACACAATTTGAATGTGATTCGGGAAAACCCGGACAAGATTCTACCAGGTAGGCAAGTTGATGCAGAGGCATATCTGAACAAGATGATTAGCTTCGCAGAGGAAGAAATGAAAAACGCCCGGCAGGCAGGCCGGACGTCGTTGAGAACTCGACTTAAGTATCTCGTATCGATCATTTTATCTCCTTCTGACGAGAAACGCAAGGAGGGGACGGTGTGACTGAGGAGGACAAGCAACAATTCGCTGCGGCGCTGGCTGAGAGATATAAGCAACTTAACGATGAGTGGGACCAGGCTAGCGCGACATACTACCAGACTAGCGTAGTGCACGGGAATACAATTGGAGAATTTATAGCAGCTGATAAGCAGTACGCACTAGCATTTGAAAAATTATGCCTGTTTAATACCGTAATTGACTCTCTTCCGAACGACATTCGATTGGTGTTTTTTAAAGAGTATTCCCATCTCACAGAAAAATAGGAAATGGCAAAGCTGCGGCTTTGTCTCCCGGCGTCGCACGGTATTCTAACCTTTCTCCCGTTCGGCGTCGAGAGATGCGGCTGACGCATCAATAACACAGCAGAGGTAGGTGATAGACAGTGTCGAGACCTTGGATGCAGGAACTTATCTGGGTACGTCGTAATGACGCGGGTGTCATAGTGGGGTATAGCGAGAAACCACCACAAACTGGCGATTTAATTCCGACCGTGCCTAGAAAGGTTCAGCAAAAGACTGAACGTAAAAAAGAAAAATGACCCGTAGCAGCGGGTCATTTCGGTACATTGAAAATTCAATTGATACGGTCATTCTATCATGGGTGGCCGTTCAAACACAAGGAGGATGACGATGGGAGCAGCAATGTCACTCAATGTTTCAACGGAGAAAATCGAAGTTGTTGTGCGTCCGAAAATGAAATATTCACCGGCAATTCTCACTATCCGGTCAAAATCGGGGACCGTTGAGCTGCATGGTGATGATGAGCATTTTGCAGAGATTGAATACGCCTTGCGGCAACATCTCGAATCGCTTCGATATCCAGAAACACCGGATCAGCAGCAGATTCTGAATGCTGAACACAATCATTCCTTAGAGGAGGATATCGCATGAAACAAATCATTCTGGCGCGCCAGACAGCGCGCAACTTCAAAGGGTTTAGGAATTTCGAACTGGTAGCAAACGGTGGGGACGTTGACGTATACGGTGACAATGGGACTGGGAAAACAACCATCTTCGATAGCTTCTTATGGGCCTTGTTTGGTAAGGACAGCAGCAACCGCACAGACTTCCAAATTAAAGAGCTTGATGGGGAAGGAAACGTCCTGCAGCACGGTCTTGAACATGAGGTCGAAGTTGTACTGAGCATCGATGGCCGCAGGAAGACATTCCGCCGCGTATTCGCCGAGAAGTGGACCAAGAAGCGCGGCTCCGCTCTGGCAGAGTTCACTGGGCACATGACATCAAACTTCGTGGACGGGGTTCCGGTGAAGCAGGGTGAGTATGCTGCCGAAGTGGACGCCGTTATAAAAGAAGATATTTTCAAACTCCTTACCAACCCGGCCTTTTTTAACGAACAGTTGAAGTGGGAGCAACGGCGTAAGATCCTGCTTGAAGTTTGCGGTGATGTTACGGATGCGGAAGTTATCCATGGGAACAAGGCGTTAGAGAAGCTTCCGGCCATTCTAGGCGACCGGAGCATCGAGGACCACCGTAAGGTTATCGCTGCTCGTCGGGCTGACATCAATAAGGAACTGGACAAGATTCCAATCCGCATCGATGAGGCTCGCCGAAGCGCTCCGGACATTGCGGAACTGGACGAGGAACTGCTGCACGAGGATATCCTAACCATTCGCTCCCGGATCGTTGCCAAGGAAGAAGAGCTTACTCGCATCCAAGCAGGTGGGGAGATTGCTGTCAAGGAGAAGCGGTTGCGGGAAATTGAAAGTCAGTTGCTTGAAATCAAGACACGTCTACAGTCAGATGTGATGGGCCGAGTGGCCGCCAAACGTGAAACCGTAGACGCGATCCATCGTGAGGAGGATGCCCTCCGCCGGCAAGTTGATGACGCTCAACATCGTATCGAGCTGAACCAGCGGAATGTGAATAGTAGGGAAGCAGAAGCACAGCGCCTTCGTGAAAAATGGTCAGAAGTGAACGGCCAAGAAATGCCAGAGCATCACCACGACGAAAATTGTCCTACTTGCGGTCAGTCTCTGCCGGAAGAGCAAATACAAGCAGCACACGTCAAAGCGCTAGCTGCTTTCAATACAGGGAAAGCGAAGCGTTTGGAACAAATCTCTGCCGAGGGGAAGGAAGCAACGGCGGACGCCAAGCGCCTAAAACTAGAAATTGAGCGGCTCACCTTTGCCCTGGAAGAGGATCAGCGGGCGCTGGAGAAGAAGCAAGGCGAGTTTGCCGCTGCTGAAGCAGAACTGGCCGCTCTTCGTGCAAGTGTACAAGTTCCAACTACCAACCCAGAATATCAACGCCTGCAGGATGAAGTTAACAACATCCGCCGAGAGATTGAACAGCTTCGGTCGTCGGCTTCGGTAGCAATGGCGACGGTCCGAGAAGAGATCCAAGGGCTCCGATCGGAAGTAGAACTACTCGAGGGAGACAAAGCTAAATTTGCCCAAGTGAAGACGACAGAACAACGAATTGTCGAGTTGGAAAAGCAGGAGAAGGCGTTGGCTTCCGAGTTCGAACATTTAGAACACGAGCTATTCCTTACAGAAGAATTTATCCGGACGAAGGTTACCATGCTTGAAACGAAAATCAATTCAAAATTCCGCTATGCACGGTTCAAACTCTTCGAGCAACAGATTAACGGCGGGCTCAAAGAAGTTTGCGAAACCACGTACCGCGGCGTGCCTTATGACGGTGGGCTGAATAATGCGGCGCGGATCAACGTTGGAATAGACATCATTAATACTCTATCTGAGCATTACGGATTCTCAGCACCGATATTCGTTGACAACGCCGAGGCCGTGACCAAACTGTTTGACACGGATTCGCAAGTGATTAGATTAATAGTTCCTCCGACATTTGATAGTTTGCCGGCTGAGACAAAGGAAGAGCTAATTAAACTGTATGGAAGTTATGAAGAAGCAAGTGCTGTTTGGAAAAATAAAAACGAGCAGCTTCGCGTCGAAACGAAAGAACAACAATTTCAGGAGGCGATTTAATTGAGTAATGCAAACCAACTTGCAATGGTTAAACGTGACACTGTCGATGTTGTAGCCGATAGAGTCCGTCAGTTTCAAGAACGCGGGGAAATTCACTTCCCCGCGAACTATAGCCCGGAAAACGCAATGAAGTCTGCTTGGCTTTTGCTTCAAACGGTACAGACAAAGGATTACAAGCCGGTATTAGAGGCTTGTACACGTGACAGTATAGCTAATGCGCTGCTGGACATGGTTGTTCAAGGACTCAACCCCGCTAAGAAACAAGGTTACTTTATTGCTTATGGCAAGAATCTAACATTTAAGCCCAGTTATTTTGGCACAATGGCGGTCACAAAGCGAGTGACCGATGCTGAGGAAATCGACGCTCAAGTGATTTATGAGGGTGACGAATTTGAGTTCGAGATCGCTCGAGGACGAAAGAAGATCACGAAGCACAAGCCGAGTTTTGCCAACATTGATGATAACAAGATTGCCGGTGCATATTGCACGATATATTGGGCGAATGGCAAGGAATTCACCGAAATTATGACTATTAAAGAGATTCGGCAATCTTGGAAAAAGTCGAAACAAAACCCTGATAAAGAGGGAAGCACGCATAACGAATTCCCCGGTGAAATGGCAAAGCGAACGGTCATCAACCGGACCTGTAAGGCATACATGAACACATCTGACGATGGCAGCCTCATCATGAAGCATTTTCATCGTGGTGACGAAGCTATTGCAGAAGCCGAGGTTGAGGAAGAAATCGCAGAGCGGTCAAATGGCGAAATCATAGATATTACTCCAAACGACGATAATGTCAGACCGTCAGAACTGGAACAGAATAACAAAGAGACCCAACGGTCGACAAGAAAGAAACAAGAAGCTGAACCGAAACAGGATGAGATTGACTTCGAAGATTTTGAGAAGTCACTCGACGAAGGACCTGATTTCTGATGATTGATATCCAACCTCTCGGTTCCAGCAGCGCGGGTAACGCCTATCGGGTGACCGATGGACAGACGGCCCTCCTGCTGGAAGCCGGGCTCCGGTACAAGGACATTCAGCGGGCGTTGGAATTTCGTATGTCGGATATCGATGCTTGCCTCATCACTCACGACCATGGAGACCACAGCAAGTCCGCCAAGGACGTCATGAAGGCAGGAATCAATATCTATACCGGACAGGGCACTGCCGACGCTCTGGGGCTCTTAGGGCATCGCCTGCGGCCTGTGGTGGCCCGACAGCAGTTTACCATAGGCACATGGACCATTCTTCCGTTCGAAGTTGAACACGACGCTGCAGAACCACTAGGTTTCCTACTGGCGAACCAGGCAGGGGACAAGCTGCTGTTCGCTACCGATACGTATTACGTTCGATACAGGTTCAGTGGACTGACGCACATTATGGTCGAGTGCAATTACTCGATGTCGATCTTGCGTGAGAATATCGCTGCTGGACGTGTGCCGGCAGCCATGAAAAATCGGTTGCTACGCTCACATTTCAGCCTAGAGAACGTGTTGGATTTTCTTCGGGCGAATGACCTGCAGCGAGTTCAGGAGATATGGTTGCTCCATTTGTCCGACAACAACAGCGACGAAGAACTATTCAAGCGTGAGGTACAGGCACTGACCGGGAAGATGGTCCGGGTGGCTGAAAGGTAGGCGGTTAACGTGAACGAATTAGCCAATCAACCTTATATAAAAAGCATGATTGGGGATCGCATTTGGCAGTTGAAAGACACTGACCCGGAAGCCTTCAAATGCGAGGTTCGAGCGTACTTCGAACGAGGTTATCCGGGATGGACGGTCGTTCGAGCGAAGTACCCGTTCATATACTTGCGAGACGATAGGGAGAGGGTTCAGTGAGTGGTTACGTTCAGTTAGAACTGTTTACTGAAAGTGAGCCGTTGCCGGTGCTAAATGGCATGTACTATGAGCGCAGCACCGAGCGATTTGTTTCATTCGTGCTTGGTCGGCGACATTATGAGGTTTCAGCCAAGCGCTGCTTCTTGGACAAAGCGTGGCAAGAAAAAACGAAGAGGGAACGTGCTATTTGAACACTATTAGCGGGATTAAATACGGCACGTAGGAGGGGGTGAAAGTCGGTGGATTCCAGCGTAAATCCCCAACCAGACGACCCGCATATACGAATTGCGCATGTAATACACCGAGAAATGATCCGCCGGAAGTTTAATCAGCGGCAGCACGATATTATCAATTTCATACTGACGCTGAGCTGGGGGTGCGGAAAGCCATCGGCGATCATTCCTCAATTGAAGGATTTTGGATTATGTGGAGTCGGGAGTAATCATATTCGAGGCGCACTTGAAACGCTGGTTGAAAATAAAGTGATTTTTTGGGAGAGAAGTTTGAATGCTTTCCAAATTAACAAGCACTACGACCAGTGGACGATCGACGCAGTTGGAAGTTTTGACCCAAAAAAAATGAAAGAACTAATCAAGTTAAATATCGAAAATCGGTCTCCTAACCTGTCGAAAAAAGTTCCCGAAAAGGGAAATGACTTCCCGAATCAGGAACCGAAAAACGATTCCCAAAAAGGGAACCCGATTCCCGAATCGGGAAATGACTTCCCAAAAAGGGAAACGGGTATTTCCCAAATCGGGAACTCTTCACTTCCCAAATCGGGAAACGTAAAACGCGATTATCCCTGTCATATCAAGGCTCGCGGGGCGTCGAAAGCAATTATTAAAGCAATTATTAAAAGAAGTAGTAGTAATAAAGATACTGTAACTGAATTAGATACAGAGTCATCCAACAGCAGCAGCAACCCTGAATTTTCGTTCGGTTACATATTCCGGGCATATGAAAAAAACTTCACAGAACAAGGTCAAGTTACTGACTTCGAAGTTGAGGATCTTGGATTCCTTTTCGATGATTATGGCGGGGAGTGGCTGTTGAACGCAATGCGAGAGGCAGTGCGGCACAAAAAAAAGACGCTTGCTTATGTTGGAGGCATTCTAAAGGGATACCAAAAGAGAGGCGGTCCGCAGGCGAACATACAAAACTCAGAGCAGACGGAAACGATTGTTCAAGACGATGACCCAATCACGATTTTGATGAGAAAGGCAGATGAGAAGCGACTTGCTGAATACGGAGCTACTTGAAGCAGAAATTCTTGGGGCATTCTTTTTAGACCCTTCACTCGTTGGAGAAGTCGCGGTAACCATTCAACCGGAAGTGTTTGCTCAGCCGCAACATCGTAATCTCTTGAAAATGATTCAGGAATTGAATAAGCGGCAGCAGGAACTCTCTTTAACGACACTCGCAACCGTATTTGAGAAGCATATCGGAAAAGTGGGTGGTGTCTCCTACCTTTCACGCCTCATCAGCTCCACGGCTACCACGGCGAAGCTTGAGGATAACGTTAGGCAACTGATTGAATCGGATGCCCGGCGCAAAGCAATGGCGCTGACTAAGGAATACCATGCCAAGTTTGCTGACCCAGCTGCAGGCGGATTTGAGGAAATTCTGGACGAGTTCGAACAGCGTACGCTTGATATTCGACCAAAGGCTTTGAAGGCGGATACGACTGTCGATGACATCATCGGTTGGTATGAAGACTTGGTACTTAAAGCGCAGGATCCGACTCGAGCACTTGGTATTATGACTGGCTGGGAAGCGTTGGACCGGATGACTCTCGGCTTTCAGCGGACAAATCTCATCATAGTCGGGGCTCGGACGAGCATGGGGAAATCAGCTGTTGCCAACGAAATCAAGATGCGAGCAACTAGACGAGGGCACAAAGTAGCGGATTTTAGCTTGGAGATGTCTAAGGAGCAAATCTATAACCGGATGATTGCCAACATGTGCAACATACCGCTGCAGGCGTTACGGTCCGGGAATTTGACTCCGCAACAACTCGAGCGAATATCGTCACAAATGGACTTGCTGAGAAAAATTCATATCGACGATAGCCGAGGCGTAACTGCCGAGTATATCTGCTCCGAAATGAGACGGTTGAAACGGCAGGATGGGCTAGACCTTGTCGTTGTGGACTACTTGCAAGAAGTGGTCGAACCAGCTGAACGGAACGATAACAGTGGTTCAGGGCTACACCGTGTATGCCAAAAGTTACGGAAAGCCGCGAAAGATTGTGACTGTGCTCTTATCGGGCTGTCCCAAGTCAAACAGAGCGTAGAGGAACGGCAAAACAAGCGTCCGTTAATATCCGATTTGTCTGGCAGCGCGGCAATAAGCGCAGTAGCAGACGATATCATCCTGTTGTATCGGGATGAATACTACAATCCGGACACGTCAGACAGAGGCGTTTTGGAAGTGAATCTAGCGAAGCAAAGAAACGGCCCGACCGGGCTTGTGAAAATGCAGTTCCACAAAGACTATCAGCAAATTGCATAGGAGGAGACCATGGGCGGCAGACCTTGGAGCAGGTGGAATGTATACGAGTACATGAAGTACCGCTTCGAACGAACGTATCAGGTACCAACCCGGGAAGAACTCGAAACGGAATTCGTTACGATCGAGTCCGACGAGCTCAACGAAGGCATTCGGGAATTTGAACTTCGAATAGGAGGTAATCACGGTGTATCAAATCGCTGTGAATGGTAGATGCATTGGTGTTCAATTGTCTTGGGACGAGGCGAAAGAAATCGTCGAAAGACTGAAATACACAATCTTGGGGATAGAAATAAAGCCCTTCAAGGGGGGCTGCAGCTCATGAAAGCAATTGACCCGATGTTCCAGCGCAGTTTGTTTTACACGGTGATTGGCGATGACGGCTTCACGATCGGAGAGGTTTACGTGCTTGAACGAGGGCTGCTGCCTAAGCAGTCAAAAAAGGAGGGGAGACGGATTGATACAGTTCACGGTTTACGGCGAGCCGGTAGCCCAGGGACGTCCCCGAGCAACTCAGATGGGCGGATTCATACGGATGTATGACCCAGCTAAATCACGTGACTATAAGGATTATGTTCGCCTCGCAGCTGGGGAAAATGCACCAGAGGCTTTACTCGAAGGACCGCTTGGCATGGTACTACACGTATATCGAACGATTCCCAAAAGCTTTAGCAAGAAGAAGGCTTCGGCTGCCGAAGCGGGCGAAATTCGGCCCACATCAAAGCCGGATGCTGACAACTACCTGAAAGGGGTGAAGGATGCCCTGAAAGGAGTCATCTGGCGAGATGATAGCCAGGTTGTTGAAGTACTAGTTACAAAACGCTATAGTGCACGTCCCCGTATTGAGGTCAAAATAAAAGATTTATCCCAAAAATAAAAATGAGAGGATAGTGATTTGAATGCAAGATATGGCGAGATTTAAAGCTGAACTCGGTAAAAAAATGACTGTAGGAGATAAAGAAGTAGAAATCAAATTATTGGTTCCGCTCAAGGCAGTTCAAGAAAACTTTTTGTTTCTGAGCAGCAAACAAGGTAGCGAAATAAATGTTATATTCGGCGATCCTCAGGCATCTATGCGATTCGATGAAGAAGAAATGCTGCATCCTTACCGTGGCCGCTATTTCACGGCTGACCGTTCCGGAGTTGTCACAAACATTCAGCGTAAGGATGACGACGAGGATGACGAGAATCAAGGGGACTTGTTAGAACAAAATGCTGATGGTGAGGAGACGGAGACCGACGCTGGTGAAGAGGTTGAGGGGGAAGCAACTCCTGACGAGACTCGGGGCACTCCAGAGTCGGGTGAAGGCGAACAGGAAGATAGCACCGAGGAATCTGTGGATTCTGATACGCCAGAGTGGATGCGTGAATCTGATAACGGAGAAATCAACTTCGAATCCGAAGAATCTGGTACGGACGAAGCCGGCACGTCAGAGGAAGTTAGCGAGCAGCAGGAAACGGAGAATGCCGAGGAGCAGGGCACGGAAGACGCCGCTAACACCGCCTCTGCTGAGGTTGATAAAGAGGCGTTGGAGCAGTTTATTCTCGAGCAACGTCCGGTATTCGACGAGATTCCTATCGACTTCCCGGCTCTGCTCGAAAAACGTCTGAATCTGAACAAGACTTGGCGTGAAATCGCCAATGAAGCGGGAATGACGAGCGGTCAACTCAGCAGCAAGTGGTCTGCTTACAAAAAGCGTGCGGCAGAGAAGATGAAAGACGGCGGGGCGGCGTAAATAACTTTCAGTACACCCACGGTCCAGCGGGGCTCGCGGCGGACGATTGCGGCCGCTGGACCGAACGTATGATCTTCTTCTGGAGGGATGGACATGGGGGAAGCAGCACTCATTAACGACAATATTCAGTATAAAACGGCTGCCATTCTCTTCGGTGGCATCGGCGGAAAAACCCGGGGATTGATGCAATCACAGGTTGAGTACGCTGGCATGGTGTATAAGTTCAAGATTCTTTGCTCGATCGACTGTGACCCAGTCGCAAACCATAATCATGACCTTATTGCTGGCGAGAAAACGGGCGTCACAATGGATTTATTCACTCGGAAGCAATACATCGCTTGGAATGGTGAAGAACCCCCGCCCGAATGGCGTGAGGTAACGCCGTGGGATGTTTGGGTAGCGTTCGGGAAGCAGGTTCCGTTCTTCCTCTTTACGTCGCCGCCCTGCAAAGGACTATCGGGCCTGCTGCCGGAAAAGTCGGCCAAAACAGAAAAGTACCAAGCACTTAATGAGTTGACGGTACGAGGCATCGAGCTTACACTGCGGGCTTGCCTTGAATACGGCGATGGAGTGCCCGCCATCATCCAGCTTGAGAACGTCCCGAGAATACAGTCTCGTGGGAAGAAACTTCTTAATCAAATCAAAAGATTGCTGCAGAGTTACGGTTACGCAGTAGATATGCGGGCCGATCACAATTTAGGAGAAGTTGGCGGTCTTGGGCAGAACAGAGTTCGCTTTCTGATTATGGCGAGACATGAGAAGAAGATTCCTAATTTTATTTTTTATCCGGAGAAGAAGAAGCTTAAAACGCTCGGCGATGTTATCGGCCCATTGCCATTACCCGGAGATACAATAGCCGGTGGCCCGATGAACCGACTTCCTCGGCTTCAATGGAAAACGTGGGCAAGGCTTGCACTCATTCGCGCTGGTGGCGACTGGCGGGACCTACAGGACATCCCGTATGAACAATACCGCATTGTACATGAAGCCCGCGGCGGAGCATATGGGGTTGAGGACTGGAACGAACCAAGTCGTACGGTCACAGGGACAGCGGGGCCGGGTCGCAGTAATGGAGCGGCGGCGATATCTGACCCACGTTTCGGATTTAAGGACAGAACGCATGCGGCCATATATCGGGTGAGCCGTTTTGATGAGCCCGGGCCAACAGTAACCGGTGCTCACCGCCCAAACAACGGGGCTATCAGTATTTCCGACCCACGGCTCACAAACCGGGAAGGAAGGCATCCGGGAGTGTACCGGATAGTCCGGATGGACGAGACAGCACCATGTATCACGGGGACAAGGTTCGGAAGCGGGGCGCTGGCGGTTTCCGACCCACGCCTGTCCAATCTCCAGCAACGCTATACCGACAAATACCGGATGCAAGACTGGGACAGTCCAGCGGCTACGGTGACGGGGGTAACGGACGTACAGAGCGGCGCCCAGCTGGTCGCGGACATTCGGTTAGGCTGCTCACCGCGCTCAGGTTCCTACGGTGTCCAACAATGGGATGAGCCAGCAAAGACAGTGACCGGCAGCGGCGATATTCATTCTGGCGCCACGGCAGTCGCCGATCCGCGCTTTCCAGCTGATACAGAACGGGGCGTGTTTATTATTATCGCCGAAGACGGAACGTGGCACCGCCCACTCACGACTTTTGAGCTTGCCATGATTCAGACCTTTCCGCAGTTTCTTCCGGACGGAAGGCCGTTTCAACTGGAAGGGTGCAGCGATGCGAAAGCCCGTGAGTACATCGGGAACGCTGTTCCTCCAGATGCTGCAGAGGCGATGGGGAATGTTATTCTGCTGGCGGCTGCACAGGCCGAAGCGCAAGATACCTTCATGTTGACTTGGGAAGCGGTTTGGGTTTCTCCAGAAGAAACGCTTGTGCCGGCGGTGATACATTGATGACAACAACTTTATAACAACGAGGAGAACGAATGATATGAAAACTGTGTCATGGAACTATATCGATGCGGAAACCACACGGGAAAATTGGATGATGAAAGCTGAGAACACCTTCGTACTGGTGGTAGAAGGTGAGGACGATGAACATCTGCATTTGACCCGTGACGAAACTGTTGACCTTATTCATCAATTGCAAGAACACTTGGAACAACTGGAAGGAAAGTGATCGGGATGAAAGAGATTGAAAAGGCACTGTGTCGGGAACTAACCGATATTGAGCGACGTTATCTTGACTGGATCGCGGGCTTAGACAAAGAGACGAATGAAGTTATCCATGGCTTGCTGTGGGACCTGTGGCGGGCAGGGCAAAAAGATGCAACTGCTGCCCGTGAAGTAGTATCCCTATTTCCTCGGCAGCCGGCCAAAAAGGACGGCTGGGAGATATCTACGGATTTCTTAATGGATATTAGAAGTAAGGCTACTGAGTTAGGTATGTTTGAAAGTTGTCCATCTTGGGGAGATATAGAAGCTGTTCTTCTGGCGTTGGAAGCCATACAGCGCATACAAGAGGAGGCAAAGGGATGAAGTTAACCCAGAAAAGAGTAGATTGGGCGCGCGACAAAATGAAAGAGCTCCGCAGAGTATGTGAAGAACGTGAATACGATGTGGAAGTTGCTCTGGCCGTTGAGTTTTCCGACAAGCTGAATGATTACCTTCAGGAGGCGTGGAAAGAAGTTGAACGTCTCACAAAAAGGATGGTATACAACCAAGGGCAGGCGGTAAAGGCATGGTCGGAAGTCGAGGAGTTACGGGAAAAGCTCCAAGACGCACTAACCGCAAACTGCGAGAATCCACTTAGAGAAAGCTACGAACCACATACAGTCCGGGGTGAAGGAATCATGAGCTATACTCGTGAACAACTTGAACAGATGAGGGACGAGGAGATTAGAAAGATGGCGTGCGTGTTAGCGTGGACGGAATCGAACATATTTGATCCTCTTAGCTATTGGCAGGATGCATCCATACTTTGGGATGCCGCTCTTCAACACGACCCAGAAGAGTATGTGCGTAACTTGTTTAGAGTCTATTATGAAACGGATGATGGCGATATGAGCCGGGTAGGGGAAGACATCATCGCAGAATTATTCCAAGCCACGCGCCGGAAGCGGGCCATAGCAGCCATACTCACCCTACAGCAGGGAGGTACAGGGGAATGGGCCTTAAAGCTGATTATCAACGCATGAAATCTGCCTTGCAAAACATTTTGGACATATCACACGATGCATTTGCTGTTTCGCAGGCGCGATATGGGCTAGGCAAAAGTAAGTGTTCGGCGTGTAATGGCCGAGGGTATACGGGATCGGAAAACCATCCTGAGTGTCCAGTATGTAATGGAGACGGATATCTGGATGGAGGCTTGACGGATGAGTAGAGCAACATGCGAATTGTGCAAAGAAAAACCAGCCGTGTACGGTATGAAAAATAGAATGAACGGAAATAAGCTGGCAGTCTGCTGCTGTTGCTACACGGAAGTATGGGGGAAAGAGGGGAGTAAGGATGGTTCATTCGTCAATCCTTCCGATTAAAAGATAAAAGACGGCCCCCGCTAATCCGTGGCAGGGCTGCGGGGGCGTCTTGTAAGAAACCTTTCATTCCAAATATACCATACAAAGGGGAATGAGGGGAATGGCGATGGAGTGGGCACAGGGTGAGTTGTTTGCAGTAGCATCCAAAGAAGAATTCGAACGCACGAAGTTCCTTCTCGAAAAATATAAAAATATGTGCATGCTCATGAACGATTTCGAAAAATTTGAGCGGGATTTGGAGCAGGTAGCTATTGATGGTGAAGCAGCTCGCCGGATCGACCAAGATGAACTGCACGCGGACAAGACTGCGAACGCCACCATTCTGATCGAAAAGCAACGCTGGGTATATCAGCAGTATCAGTTTTATACGCATCAGCTTCAAAGGGCATGGGGGCTTATCCAGGATGAGGATGCCAAGAAGGCGATCGATTACAGATACATTCAGGGCTATTCGTATAAGGAGACGCTACTGTTCTTCCGGCACAGCTTATCAGACAGTACGATCCGGCGGAAGATCGGTGAGGGAGCCGAGAGCATGGCCAACACGTTGAAACTGATGGGGTTCTTCGAACAGGATGAGGATTTTTGAACAGTAGAGACAAACTGAGCAGTGATGAGTTTTCATTAAATTGTAACTATCTCAAAAAAATTAGTCCCTTCTTAATTTAGCTATTAAGAAGGGACTATGGCTTATTAATCTTATTCGTTTTTATTCAATGAGGTGCTCTAGATTTAAACCTTATGGTTTTATTTCCCTTTGATAAAAGTCATATAATTGATTAATGGAGGAACTTGACAAGATATGATTGGCCCGTTCAATTTTCTCGCGTTCCCAATCGAACCAACGCATTTCCTTTAACATTTCGATTTCTTTGTCTGTAAAGCGTTTCTTTATCTCTTTAGCAGGGTTACCGCCTACTATCGTATATGGTGGGACATCTTTTGCAACAACCGATCCAGCCGCAATAATGGCACCTTCACCTATTGTCACACCGGGCATAATCATTGCATTCATGCCAATCCAGGCATCACTTTCGATGATTGTATCTCCTTTTGTTTTGTAAGAAGTTTCAATTTGCTCCACAAATGGATACACGGTAATCCATTCAGAATGATGATTGTGATTTCCACCCATTAAAATAATTACACCACTCGCAATGCATACGTAATTACCTATAATCAACTTATCTATATGCCAACCATAGTCTTCGATGGGGTTAAATAACTTTCTTGATTTTTCATCCCCCCATAGGTATCTAACGCACCCATCTTCAAAATCATGATTATCGTAATAACCAGAATAGTAAGAGTAATCCCCTACTTTAATCATTGGGTTCGTGACAATATCCTTTAGATACTTAATTTCAGACCAGTGGTCAAATCGATGTTGTTTCATTCTTTTCCCTCGCTTCTAAGTAGTATAAATCATTTTTTACTTAGAAGCTTAATGCCGTAGCAACATTCTTAAACCGTTTCAAACGACGAACCATCGTCCTCATCCTTTTCCTATTTGTTGGTGAGATTGTAACAAACGAATTATCAGTTCGTCAAACTCACTGTCCGAATATAAAGTGAAATTTTTGACCCTTATATGAGCACAACCTGACTGTAAACTGACCCAAAGTTGAACACCACCTGACGATTTTGCCATGTTACGATAGGAGCATAGAAAAAGGAGAGAATGACACGCACGGCTGCATGAATGCGGCATATGACCGGGGCGTAACTCTTCTCGCTTGTTCTTATTTTCTTTGAATAGGAGATTAACATCGTAAAATATGTTAAGAATGGGTTAATGAAAAAAATACGAAAGTTAGGTGCTCCTACGTGAAGAAATTGTTATTTGTAACAGACCTTTACTATCCAGCTAAAGGTAGAAATTATTATGAAGAAGACCTGTACCTCACTTCCCAACTTAGAGAAGATTTTGACTTGATTATTTGCCATCCGGAGGATATCGAGAGCTTCGAGGATGTTGTCGATTTAATCGTCTTTCGAAATGCAGGCCCTGTTGCCAATTTTAAAGAAAAGTATCAAGCTTTTCGTAAGAGAATAGTGGACAAGCAATTAAATACTTACAATTCATTTAATGGCAAAGCAGATATGAATGGAAAAGAGTATTTGCTGGAATTAACAAATGTGAATTTCTCTGTTATACCCACGATAGATTCCGTTGAAAATGTTAAATATCTACCCAATGTTGAACACTTCATTGTTAAACCAAAAGATGGCGCCGATTCCATTGGCATGAAGCGAATTTCTCAAGAAGAACTAATATATGAGATTGATAATGAGAACTATAGTATCCTGGTGCAGCCGTTTATCCCCTTTGAATACGAGGTATCCTTTTACTTCATTGACAAGGATTTTCAGTACGCATTGTATGCACCTGATAAAGATAAGCGTTGGGAATTGAAAGAATATACACCTACTGAACAAGATTTATCTTTTGCTCAGAAGTTTATTGATTGGAATAACATTGACTGTGGTATTCAACGTGTGGATGCGTGTCGCACACCATCAGGAGAACTACTGTTAGTTGAATTGGAGGACTTAAATCCTTATCTGTCTCTGTTGGAACTTTCTCCTGAAACTCGCGCCGAGTTTATTCGAAACATGAAGAAATCTTTAATAAAAGCCCTGAGAGCCTAACTTTGGGATAAACCCATATCCTTCCGTTGATAGTAACGAAATGATTGTAAACATGTCGAGGTAATGCACGTTATGATCGAATTGCGAAATAGCAAGGAATCAGTAGGGAATGGCGGGTTTGTTCTGTATTATCGAGACTCACCCGTTTTCCTGTTCTTGACCCGGTTTTGGTAGCCTTAGTAAAATGGTCTTGTTCTTACTCATAGTTACAAAGTACGTATGCATTTTAAAGCAAAGAGCGCAGCGTTTTTGCGGCGACCGTTTCGGGCGCAATGATCTTTGCTCAAAATAACTTAATACATAATACGAAGTCGTCCCGTTTTCCTGGGCCGGCTTTTTTTATTGGAGGAAAGCACTATGAAGAAAAAGAAGCGGTTCAGAGACCCGCCGAAGCAGCCGGCACGTTGTAAAGGATGCATATGGGGCGAATGGACGGGAACGAAGCAGTTTTGCAGCAAGCAGCGATGTGTGAAGCAGGGGATCCTTTCTAAACGTCGAAGTGTGATGTCTAAGGAGGGAACAAGGTGAAAGGTATAGTCGCAATGATCAACTCAAAAAAAGGTTTTTTGGCAGTGAGGACACCATCTAATGAATATTCTATAGTTGAAGTACTAGAAATGGAACTACCTGAATTAGGAGATATAATATCAGGAAATCTGGAGTCACTTGGAAGTGAAACTTTGGTTAATTTAACTCAAGGTATTGAAATTGACGTATTTATACAAGAAATATATACTAATAAGGCTTCTGCGATTAGGATACTTAATGCGAATTAATAATTTATAGCTTTTAGGATATAGTCGTAGGAGGACTCGTTTTGAATGATGCAATAGTAGGAGCTCTAGTTTCAGGAATTGTCGGTGTTATTGGTGTACTGATTGGTGGAATACTGACATACAAATTAGGACATAAATCAGAAAAAATGATGATAAGAATGAAAATTAAAGTCGAAAAAATACAGAACACACAAAAAATTTTATTGGATATGGCAAGACAAATGGGAATATTATCAGTAGCCGTTAAAAATTTTGAGTTTGGAAAAATCAATCAGGAGATCTATTGTAAAACCTCAAATGATGTTCAAGAGGAATTTTCGCATCTTATCAGAAGCATAAGGGTGAATGAATTTGTTATTAAAAACCATAAGGATCAACTTGATACATTAATTGATGAATTCATTACTATTAGCGACATGCTATACGAACGATATTATGACCCAAATTGTCAGGTTAAGAATTATGATCCTGAAGAGATTACTTTTGAGGTTATTAATAAAAAAATTTCTCGATTTATGCTTACAACAATTGATATAAAAGACGAACTATCTGACCGAATAGATAAAGAGTTAACAACATGAATTATTAAAAGCACCCTTTGTGGTGCTTTTTCTTTTGTATCAAAACGGCGCAATAGAAGACGATTTAAGGAACATATGTTTGGTTTTTTCCGAATACCAGAGCATGGAGAGAAAACGGCAGGACGGGGCCGTAGAATCATTCTGTAAGCGTGATACGCAGGAACCCGGGGGAAAACCAACACAACACAAAAGGATGGATGCTTTGATGAAATATTAACAATAGTATGTTTAATTCAATACTAAACAAAAACAACCCCCAGGGACTAGGCGAGTCTCCCGGGGGTTGTTTCACACTTTTTTACCGAAACAGTCTTGCAGCTCTGGGCCTGAAGCTGTGGCGCGTTTGTGTTAACGTGACGGCTACATCGTTTCACGCAAGTTACTTGCTACCAAGTGCAGGTTATCCAGCGCATTAGTGCCTTTCTAACTTCTTGAGACTGGCCATGACTTAAGCAGACGTGATCCTGCTAGAAGCTTTACCCCTCATAGCTCATGGCAAACCAGAGATTACTCTAGATTTCGGAACAAGGGGAGCTCAAAAATGTGGACAAAAGACCACACTCCTTTCTCCCCTCTGACGAGGTTAACTATATTTACGAGGTTGGTCGCTAAAGGTTTCTTTCATAATAGAAAAAAATAGGAGGTGTTCGCCGTGGACATCAGACTTATTCCTATCGAACAAATAAATGCAGCAGCATACAACCCCCGCGTTGACCTGCAGCCGGACGACCCGGATTATGAGAAACTACGCCGCAGCATCGAGGAATTTGGATATGTGGAGCCCATCGTCTGGAACGAGCGAACCGGGAACATGGTCGGCGGGCATCAACGTTTCAAAATCCTTGTCAACGAGCAGGGACGTACAGAGATAGAGGTGTCGGTGGTCGACCTGGATGAAACTGAGGAGAAGTTGCTGAACATCGCCTTGAATAAAGTTTCTGGCCGCTGGGATGACGAAGCGTTAGCGCGCCTGCTCGATGAGCTACAAGCAGAGGCTGCCGACCTAGGCCTTACCGGATTCGACCAGGATGAGATAGACGACCTGAGCAGCATTCTGCCGGACGTGCCGGAGATTGAAACGCCAGTTGTTGAGGATGATTTCGACGTGCAGCGCGCTCTTGATGAGATACAGGAACCGGAGACACGGAAGGGGGATGTGTGGCAGCTTGGGCGCCATAGACTTGTGTGCGGGGATGCGACGGATGCAGACGATGTAGCGCTGCTGATGGATGGCAAGCAGGCTGCGCTGATCGTAACGGACCCGCCGTATAACGTTGCCGTTGAGAGTGATTCTGAGCGACTGGCTGCCGATGGCCGCGATACCATAATGAACGATGACATGCCCGCAGAGGAATTTGCGGGCTTTTTGAATGCCGTATTTGAGCGATATGCTGACACCATGGCGCGGACGGCGGCGATCTACGTCTTTCATCCATCGTCCTATCAACGGGAGTTTGAGGACGCCATGAATGCCGCCGGGATCGTAGTGCGGACCCAATGCGTCTGGGTAAAGAATGCAGCTTCATTTGGCTGGTCGCAATACCGCTGGCAGCATGAGCCGGTCTTCTACGGCCATTTGCGTAGGCGGGCTCCTGCATGGTATGGTGACCGCCGGCAAACGACAGTGTGGCGTTCTGGGTTGCCGGCAGAAGAGCCCGTGCTAACAACGGTATGGGAAGTGTCCCGCGGCGACGTCACGAAATACGTCCATCCGACACAAAAGCCGCTCGAATTGCTGGCCATACCAATCGGCAACAGCAGCCAGCGCGGCGACTTGGTCGTCGATTTCTTCGGCGGTAGCGGCTCCACCTTGATGACATGTGAACAAATGGGCAGGGCGTGCCGGACCATGGAGCTTGACCCGGTCTTTTGTGATGTCATCGTGAAGCGGTGGGAAAAAGCCACCGGAGAAAAAGCCGAAAAGATAGCATGAATGACTTGCTAATTAGCTTATCCCAAGGTAACATACGAACACCATCAAATAAGGAGCGTGTTTGATATGAATCCACAGGATGTTATGAAATTCTTAGCCGAGCTTGAGAGTGATTTGGGTAAGGCGCTTGGGGCTGATGCAAATGAGTATATTGAGGCTATCGACAAAGTGATATCCGTTATCGAAATGCAGTACGACGTCGAGTTCGAGGCAAATTAAAAGGAGGACGCGCTAACGTCCTCCCATCCAACCAGGTATCCCCCGGCTGAGATAGTGGAAACCCGTGGCCACGGAATCGCAAGCCACTATCTCGTCTCCAATTGTAAAGGAAGTCGAGGGGAACGGCAATGGGAACAAATTGTGAACAAGACGTGAAATTGCAGCATGAGCTTGCCGTCATGGAGGGCATTCTTGAGTCCAAGGCACAGTATCGAAAAATCATCAAAGCGGGCATTGCTCGTTGGGTCAAGGACTTTCAGGACGGCCGAATAGAAATCAAAAGCGTGGACGACTTGAAAAAGCTAATTGAAATAGATATTGAGTTGCAAAAAGACGAGCTCTGATCAGCTCGTCTTATCTCTTGCCTCAATACCTTGCCTCTTACCTTCAGGTAGTATTTGAAACAGATCACTTATTCTCTTCTTTCTGGATATTCTTTCTTCGATGATGAAGTTAATTAATTCAAATAACTGCACTGTTGTTTCTTGATCGTCTCGAAGGTCTAGTGTACCAGGATGAACTGATTCATTTCCAATTACACGTACTATGTCTAAGGCTTGCTGGACTTCTTCCGGCAGCCCTTTTCTTACAAGGGAACCTATATCCCCATTTATGTCTTTTCCTGACTCGCCTAATTCAACCATGAGTTTCTGAAGGCAGAGTCTGAGTAAAGCGGCGGCTCCTCTTGGGGACTGATTAACAATGTTTCTCGCTTCATTGAAATCATCAATTAATGACTCGGGCATGTCAGGATGAGGCATAGGTGCGTTTGTTGCTAGTGGATAAATCATCTTTGAACCATACCAATAAGAAACCTTATGACAGTGTTTACAACAACATTTCTTGAGCTCATTTACATTCTCCGAAGCATATGTTACACCTATTATTTTTGGGCCTGACCACTCTTGTTGGGAGTACACATTACAATGAGGGCAATGAAAAGCTGGTGCCATATGTTTTGGGGGAAAGTAATCTGTGCTCACCATAGAATCAACTTCCTTTGCAAGTTAGTATTAAGGAAATATTCGCTAAAATTTTTCGAAGTCCTTTAATCTCTACATGGGGGTGGGGTGATATGTAGTGGCGAGAGAGCGAAGCCCGCAACGTGATGAGGCAAAGAAGATGTGGCTGGAAAGCAGCGGCAAAATGAAGCTGAAGGACATTGCAGCCGCCCTCGGACTCGGCGAGACGCAGGTCCGAAAGTGGAAGAGCGTCGACCGCTGGGCCGACGATTTGAAAGGTAACGTTACCAATGAGTCCAATAGTAACGTTACCAATCGAAAGAAACCCGGAGCGCCGAAAGGGAACAAGAACGCCCTGGGTAATCGCGGGGGCGCGCCGCCCGGCAACAAGAATGCAGAGGGCAATAAAGGCGGGCCCGGGGGGCCAATCGGTAATAAGAAAGCTGTCACGACAGGGGAATATGAGACAATATGGATGGACGCTCTGGAGGAGGACGAACAGGAGCTAGTGGAGCAGGTTGACACCGATCCGGTTCAGCAGGCGGATGAGGCCATAAAGCTTCTGACCATACGGGAGCGCCGTATGCTACAGCGGATTGGGAAGCTTATGAAAGGCCTGACTGAGAAACAGCGGAGAGTCCTTAACGAACTCAAGGCGATCAAGGATGTCATGACCGTTCATGATGAGAAGACGGGGGGAACCAAGACGGTGCCCATTACCCGGACAGAGATGGTCGAATCCGAGATTGAGGAAACGGAGTATAGAGCCATTGATGACATCATCAAGCTTGAGGAGGCGCTGACCCGAGTCCAAGACAAGAAGCTCAAGGCCATCGATCTGATGAACCGCCTCATTCAACACGACGAAGAGAAGCAAGTCCGAACAGAGATTCTTCGCATCGAACTCCAGAAGTTGCAAGGTGCCGAAGGAGCGACGGCGGGCTGGACGGATGCGCTACAGGAGATTGCAGAAAGGCGGCGGAAGGTGAAGACGGATGGGTAAGCCGTATAACGTCGTTTCCGACCTCGTTTCCCTCATTGACCTCTATTGGGATGATCCTGTCGCCTTCGCGGAGGACATGCTTGGCTTCGACCCGGACGACTGGCAGCGGGCAGCGATGGCCGATGTAGCCGTGCATCCACGTGTAAGCATTCGTTCCGGCCAGGGCGTAGGTAAGACGGCGTTTGAGTCGGCCCTAATCATATGGTTCCTATGCTGCCGGCCTAATCCGAAGGTTGTTTGCACGGCGCCGACACGACAGCAACTGCATGACGTACTTTGGGCAGAGGTTGCCAAGTGGCTGGAACGCTCCATGGTTAAAAACCTGCTCAAATGGACGAAGACGAAGGTCTACATGATCGGCCATGAGCAGCGATGGTTCGCGACGGCCAGAACGGCGACGAAGCCGGAGAATATGCAGGGCTTCCACGAGGACTACATGCTATTCGTCGTTGATGAAGCATCCGGCGTTAAAGACGACATCATGGAGGCAGTCCTCGGGACCCTGTCAGGGGACGAGAATAAGCTTGTCATGTGCGGGAACCCGACTCGAACCAGTGGGACGTTTTACGATTCCCACCATAAGGATCGGGGCGACTATCGGGCGCACAAGGTATCCAGCCGGGACAGCCGGCGGACGAACAAGAAGAATATCGAAATGCTGGAACGGAAATATGGCAAGGATAGCGACGTGGTTCGCGTGCGGGTTGATGGGGACTTTCCTCGGGCGGAGCCGGATACTTTCATTCCGTTGGAGTTGGCCGAGGCGGCCGCCATGCGAGAAGTGTATCACCAGGAAGACGGGAGTCTGCTCGTACCGGAATCGGCGCCCCTTGAAATCGGCGTTGACGTGGCACGCTTCGGCGACGATGAAACCGACATTGTTCCTCGTATTGGGAACTTGGTTCCGTTCATTCGCTCATACACGAAGCAAGACACGATGTTTACGGCTGGATGGGTAATTGCCACGGCAAAAGAACTAATGCGTACATATGGCCGTCCACGCTGCACTGTCAAAATCGATGACGACGGGGTTGGCGGTGGTGTCACGGACCGGGTGCGTGAAGTCGTTCGAGAGGAAGGCCTATACATCGACGTGATTGACTGCCACAACGGCGGGAAAGCGAACGACCATGACCATTACGAAAACTGGGGTACAGAGGCATGGGCAACCGTTCGGGACCTGCTGCAAGCGGGTGACATCCAGATACCAAACGATGAGGACTTGATTGGGCAGCTTTCAACCCGGAAATATTCGATAACCAGTAAGGGGAGAATCATCCTAGAAAGCAAGCAGGACATGAAAAAGCGCGGCCTCCGATCACCTGACCGGGCGGACGCGCTTGTTTTGGCATTCGCAAAATCAGGAGCGGTTATTGACCCGGCTGCTGCTTCGTTGCTGAGAGGAGGGAGAATATATGGCTAAATGGTGGGCTAAAGCGGTTGGTGAAATGTCGAAGCTGCGGCAGGGAATATCGGGCCTCTGGGGGCTTGTGACAAGCGGCATCGGTGGTGCGTACAAGCTTGATTCGACTCGAGTAGATTATGAAAAAGCGCGGGCGTTGTATAACAACACAGAAGAGAACTATAAGCTCGGCGCCGGCTTTGCGAAAAAGATAGTCAACGCGACTGTCGGATTTATGGGCGTGCCCGAAATAAAAAGCGCTGATGAAGATGCCCAAGAACGGCTACAGGAGTTTTTCAAGAAGAACCATTCGAAGCTTCAGCAGACGCAGCTTAGTGCCATTAAAGAAGGCGACTGCTTTATCTGGCTTACTAGGGAGACCAACAATTCACCGCTTTATCCGGAAGTCCAGAAGCGCATCGTTTACAATATCATTCCGCCGGAACAGGTTAAGAAAATCAATCGCAATCCACTCACAGGCGAGGCGGTGGAGTATATTCTTGAGTCGGCGCATACCTGGATGGATGAAACCGGGGCGAACCGCCGGGCGACGATCAAGCAGCGCATCAGCGCCGAATGGCGCCTAATAGAAATTGAGGGCGACCATCCACCAGACATCGAGGCCGGGGAAACTCCGAACCCTTGGGGCTTCATTCCGATTGTCCATTTTAGAAATGAGGCAGATGTGACCACGGAGTTCGGTAAGAGTGACCTTGAGTCGGTGGAGCCGTTTTTGAAGGTGTACCACGACGTATTTTTGCATGCGGTACAGGGTTCGAAGATGCACTCGACGCCGCGCCTAAAGTTAAAGCTCAAGGACGTGGCAGGCTTCCTGCGTAACAACTTCGGCGTCAATGACCCGGCTGAATTTGCTAAGAAGGGCGGGGAAATTGACCTGAGCGGACATGAAATGTTGATATTCCAGGGCGAAGAAGATGCAGATTTCATCGAAGCGAAGTCCGCAAGCGGTGATGCAACCGCATTGCTAAAATTCATTTTCTATTGCATCACTTCATCGTCAGAAACGCCTGAATTTGTCTTTGGTGTACACATGCCATCTTCGCTTGCATCAACCAAGGAACAGATGCCGGTCTTTATTCAAAAGGTCGAAAGAAAGCGACAGGCATTCACAGACTCGTGGAAGCTTTTGGCCCGTATGGTGCTGGCTATGATTGCAAGCGCCGAGAACACTTCATTTTCCACGTACGAGACGGAGCTGGTATGGGAGAATATCGACCCACGCGATAGCAAAGACGCTGCAGAGGAACTTAAGTCCATTGTCGAAGCGCTGGATAAGGCAGTATCCGGTCAGTTGATGTCCATGGAAGCCGCTGTGCAATACCTGAAATACTGGGTTGATACGATGCGTGACTTTGAATCGGACGACCCAGACGTGCCTGGTGAGAGAGACCGAATACTACAAACATCCATCTTCCGTGGGCGTCTTGAAGATGCTGCATACCTAGACGCTGAGCGTAAGGCGGTGTAACGTGTGAGCAAATTCGTCATGAAATCTGCTCAAGAGATGTTGCGGCAATTGCTGAAGACGGCGGGACCATATGCCAAGTGGGCGTTGGCTGCTCGGAAAAAATACATCAACCTTCGGCTTGGTCAGGATCAAGAAGTACGTCGCATTTATATCCGTGCTGCGGACAAGGTAGCAAGGGAAATACGCCGATTGAAACGTCAAGGATACGGGAACCGGATGAACATCAGATATATGACCGCTCTTGAGCTCTCGCTGCGACAGAATAGCATTGTAGAATCTTTGAAGGGAATCGTGTCCGGAAGCATCGAGAAGGCTGTGGAAGCTGGCACCAGCTACTCCTACGGGGTGACACTCTCGCAGATCAGCAGGACGAAGCTGGCGAAGGAACCGATTCAGAGGGCCTTCTTTCGGGCAAATACACAGGCTGTTGAAGCCTGCTGGGCACGTACCCAGGGCGGATTGCACCTATCTGATCGGCTGTGGAGGCACAGCGAAAAGGCCCGGACTGCGATGACCGAAATCATTCAGGATGCCGTTGCAACCGGCGAGGACCCTGTCGAGACAGCCCGGGCCCTTGAAAAGTATGTCCGCCGTGGCAAGAAGACGCTCGCCTATGAGTATCCCGAAATGATGGAGCGAATGGGCAGCCGGATACCGCAGGATGTCAGCTACGAGGCGTTGCGCCTCGTCCGGACGGAGACAGCCGCAGCCTACGGAGAGGGGACTATTGTTGCAGCTAGCGTTACTCCTTCGTATATCGGGATGAAATGGGTGCTGTCTAACTATTCGAACCCATGCCACATCTGCAAAGGATTCGCAGAGGCAGACCACGGCCTCGGCAAGGGCATCTACCCGCCCGGAGGAGAGCCACCAATGCCGGCACATCCGAACTGCATGTGTACACTTGTATCTGTTCATGAGGACACGGACGCCTTCATCGACCGCCTGAACGCCTGGATGAAGAATCCGGCATCACAGCCGGATCTCGAAAAATGGTATCAGGACGTATATTCCAACGTGGCATAGCATCACTACCATCTGCACGATATGATAGGCTCATAGATTGCTTTAGGAGGGATGCTCATGTCAGGAGGGGTTGAGTTTGAATTCCCACTGATTCCGACCGAAGAAGAACTGCGACAGCTACGGAAGGAACAGACGAGGGATAAGTTGCAAGTAATAGATGGGAAGAAGGAACAGAAAATAGAAGACAAGCAAGACAGGTGAGGTCGCTCTATTGAGCGGCCTTTTCTTTTGTCCGTGAAAGGCGGGTATCGATTTGACTCTGAAACTTCTAACGGTGATTATTGGAGGAATTTCTATCCTCATTTACTCCGCAAAAGCATTTGAATGCAAGAATCGTGGAGAAAAATTAGATGCAATTTTTTATCTAATGTTTGTTGTTATCTGGGCTATTTTCATGACAGGGGTGTAGAACTTGAGGGGAGGTGAACAAAGTGCTTAAAACAATGATTTGCGGGGAGATGGCGGAGCAGACAACGCGGCCGTTTAGGCTTTTCGGTGGTGTTTCCGGTGAAATGCAACTGGAGGACGTGCCGCTGTCTCCGAGCGTGCAGATAGAAGAACTGAAAAAAGGGGATAACGATCCGCTGGAAGTGGTGGTTGAGATTCCAGCGAGCAAGTCCAAGCGCGGATGGAACTACAAAAGCCAGTCGCTGAAGGATATCGTCGATGCTGTCATGACGCGGACGCTGAACGGCTTCCTTGGTCACCAGAAGCCGGAGGACGTAAACAATCAGTTTTTGCCTCCGGTAACGCACTGGGTTGGCGCGAAGATGGTTGGCGAGACGGCTTACTTCCGCGGCGTGGTCGATGCAGCGGCGAAGGATCTGAAACGGTGGATTCGCTCCAACCGAATTAATCAGGTATCCATTTACGGCATGCCGAAGCTGCAGCGGGCAAAAGGTGAAACAGACGTTGTCGGATACAATCCGCTCTCCATCGACTGGACACCGCTTGACCGCGCAGGGATGAATACACGGATCGTCGCCATGTCCGGCGAAATGTGGGATTTAGACGGGGCAGGCCCCGGAGAAATGAAAGGAGATGATGAGCAAGTGGAATGGGCTCAGGTATTGGCAGAATTAAAGAAGAAATACGGTATGAAGGGATTCACAATCGGCACGCTGGCCGGAGAAATGGGACTCACCGACGAGCAGGTTGTCGCGGAGCTGACACCGGAATTTGCCCAAGAGGTACAGCGAGCGTTGGACATCATGAACAAGGCACAAACCATCCTAGGCGTTAGCGGAGAGATGGACGTTGCATCCTTGTTCAAATCGTTGAAAGCGGCTGCCGACAAGGAAGCTTCCGCAAGCCGTGACATGATTGTCGGGGAGATGATGGAATCGAAGGTCACTTCTGCGGCCGTTCGGAAGGACATCACGAACCCAGAAACGCCACTCGGAAAAATGTGGTCCTATCATCTACGCGGAATTGCAGCAAATGCGACAAAAGAGCAGATCACTGGCGAGATGGATTCTTTCCTTGGCGACCCGGCCGTGAAGGGCATCGTCGATCGATACCATACCGACTCCCCTGCAGGAACAGGCGGTGTCGGAACCGGCAGCGGCCAAGCAGGTGCGCCACAGAATCTGAAAACCAAAAAAACAAGTATTTAAGGAGGCTGAATATCAATGCCATACAAAGGCCAACCGGTGCCAAGCACCACGTATCAATCGTACCGTGCAAAAGTCAGTGACGGTAAGTCCGTTCGAGTTACGGTACCAGCGAAGACAACCGTCGAAGCCCAAAAATTCTATCTGCTCGACGGCTTTTTTGGAGCAGCAATGCAATCCGTCACGACAGGCACAGGCCAGACTGATGAAGTCATCCTAAATATCGAACAAGCAGAATTCGAGACTGACCAAATCGACACAACGCAGGCGTTTGCAGCGGGAACGCAGGTGTATTGGGATGCAGCCAAAAGTAAACTCACTGAAACTGCTACGGACAACCGTCTTGTCGGTCGTATTACTAATACAAAAGATGCGAAGAACGTCATCTGGTTCCTGTTGGGGCCGCAACTATAAGGAGGCTGATAACCTATGGCAAGAGTGCATAGCATTGAGACAATGAAGGAAAAGCGCCGCCAAGGAACCATTGAATCGAAGGTTCCTTTTTTGTTGAACGGAAAAATGCAAGAAGTAACGAAGAAGATCGTAAATGGTGAAATGGAGACTTACGAGCTCGACAAGCCGATCGGTGAGATGCTTACCAGCGAGAACAGCCGTAAGGAGTTGCTCCAAAAGGTCGTATTGGATGTGGAACTTGGAAAAGAAGAAATTCCGACGCTATATGGGCCAATATATGACACGATGAATGATCCAAACTTTCCAGAGGTGTTCGATGCAAAATGGGCACAATACGGAACCGTTATTTTCTTCAAACACTTAGAGGGAGAAGAGGTCAAGTTTGGTAGTTTGCAAGCAGAGCAAGGTCCAACAGCTAGAATTGAGGGATTTACAGCGGGATTTGAGTACACAAAAGAAATGGAATTATTTAACCAAACGTTCAACTTTGAGTTGTTAAATAAAGCGTTTGGTGAGGCCCATAATGCGCTGCTGAATCATTTGCACCTCGGACCAATTATCAAACATAACTACAAAGCGGGGAATAAGACGGCACCTGTATACGTGGATGAGTTGGGCAAAACGCTCACGAATGCAACGGGCTCTCACTTCATTCTGAGCATGCGGGAAACACTACGGGCTGCATTGAGAGATGCGCGAACGGCCAAACGCCCAGGTACGATTTTACTTGCTAACCCTGCTGACAAAGAAGATATCGACGATGCGTTGTCGAGCTTTACTATTCAAGCCACGCCGTATCGAGCGTTGTCCGGCATCACGGATATCATTTACTATGACGGATGGGAGGCGGAGGTTTCCAAGAAGTCGTATACGTATCCAGGTGTTCCGGCGGGGAAAGCGTACTTGCTCCGTCCAAAGCGCGGTTTTAAGGAACTGATCAAGCAAGCCCTTCAAGTTCAGGCCACTATGGGTGACCTGACGCGATTGGTTGAAGCTCAGGTGGTTGGTGACGTATGGCGCGGTGTGTTCGCGGCGATCGATGAGAACGTCCAGGAAATCACGTTCCCGGGCAAGGCATAGGGCGGTGATTGTATGGAACCAACTCCGGCTTTGCGAACCCGTCTGCGGAAGCTCCTGAACGAAACTATACCTGCAGGAGGCACGGAAGCGGACACCAATTTTCTTGATGAAGACATCGACTTACTGCTGCAGGAGGCGGATAGTATCTATGCCGCCACCTCGACTGGATGGATGGAGAAGGCCGGACTGCTGCAAGGTGATATTGAAAGCTACAGTACTGGGACCGAAAAATACGATCTAACATCTTTGAAAGACAGACTAGAACACGCCCTGTCCATGGCGCAGCAATACGCAAAGATGGCAGAAGCATCCGGAACAAGCACAGGCAGCTTCATGTTCCAAGTTCGGCCGCCCGAGGTGTTGTGATGGATTTCGCGCAACTGCGCCGGCAGCATATCGCATGGAACATCTCGCAGAATCCGACATCCATTACAATTCATCGGACTGAAAAGCGGAAGAAGGGCGGTGGTCATGAGGAGAAAGAGTTCACGCTGCCGCCCAACACTGTTCGTATCTTCATAGCCCGTTCGCAGATTCCGCAGACCGTTTCCGTCCTGGCCGGAACGAAGCAGACTGACAAGATATACAGCCTACTGGCCGATGAGCATGCGGATATCCAAGCAGGGCCAAACGTGACCGATCGTTTCGAAGCCCTGGGGGAGACGTTCGAGGTTGTCTCCGTGCAGCCGCAGGTAGTTCAGGGCGTGACTGTTGGGTACCAGGCCGATCTGGAAAGGGTGAAGTGATATGGGGGACTTTGGCCAAGGAGCAATTGAACACATGAAGAGAATGAAAATAGCGACGTTGTGGGCGGCCAAGCAGCAAGCAGGCCTGGCTGAAGGTGAAATGCGTACAAAATTCCCTTGGACACCAAGAACACATACAGCACACCGAGCCCTTCATGCTGGAGCCGAAATTTCGGGTGATAAGGTTGTTATGTATTTAGCACATGGGGTTAAATACGGTAATTATCTGGAAGAAGGGACGCCTCCGCATAAGATAAAGGCAAAAAACAAACCTTTCTTGAAGTTCCGTGTTGGTGGAAGATTTGTAACAGCCAAAGAGGTTAATCACCCCGGAACGAAGCCAAGAGCGATTGTTCTACCTACTGCTAAAAAGTACAAAGTCAGTCTTAGAGATGCAGTTTTGAAAGTGTGGGGTGCTGAATGAGAAATGCTATCCGGGAAAGACTCATTGCCGCAATTCCTGAACTGAAAGATGTCTACGAACCACACGCGGCCGAGGCAAAGAGCGAAAAGCCGTATGCCATTGTGATGCAGGGGCAGGATAGCGACGAGTCACCCTGGGCCGGCTTCCGCAGGCTCGTGGAGGTCTGGCCGTATGTGTCTCGGTCGACCTTTGAAAAGGTGGATATTCTCGAAAAGAAGATCATCGGTGCTCTGGACAAGCAGTTGCTGACAACCGAGGCCGGAGAAGTATTTTCGTGTATCTATCTCGGCTCCTCCGGGCAGGACGTTGTTGACGAAGATTGGGACGCGATTACCCGAGGCATGCAGTTTGCTGTCATGGCCCTGCAGCCAGTCAATACGACTGCGCCTATCACCGACGACCTATGGCTCGCGGCACTTGGGAAATGGACACAAGGAATCATGGGCCCCGATTGGGCAGTTTACATGGGGCTCTGGCCGCTCGGATACACACGTCCTGCAGTTATGTGGCGTGTAACAAACATTGACGTTCAGGCTCTTGGCAAGGCCGTGTATGAGGTCAAAAAGCGATTTACGGCTCACATTATTGGCGCCGACACGAATCAAGAGCACGGCGGCGTTTTACGGCTGGTGGAAGAGCTCGGAAATGCAATCAAGATCCCGCTGAACGAAGCGGATAGGCGGTACATGACAGTTTCGGAACCAAAGGCAAACATTGCCGCGGACCCGTTAGCCGAAGGACAAATAACCGTTACTCTTCGTCGTCGTACAGCACGCCCTACGGAGGAAACCCCGACAATTAACCAGGTTAATTTCAAAACGAATATGAGGTGATATTGTGGCCGAGAAGAAAGAACAGCCCAGCATCCCCCGGTATCCCGCTGAAGAGCTTGCGGCAAATGCGCAGGCTCTTTTTGACGTGAAGCCGGAGGTTCTGGCCGGGGCGTTGAATGGATCGGAAACGGCTGAATTGTCGGTCTCTGAAACCAAGGCGCTTATTAGGAAATTTATGAGAGAGAAGGTGAAATAGATGGCAGGAGGAAATTGGAGCCCTACCGATATGCCGGTGCTGCCTGGCTTATACATGAATTTCGTGGCTGCAGCAGGCGCCGCCATTCAGCCGGGCTCGCGGGGCGTGGTCGTTGCTCCTGTGAAGGCACACTGGGGGCCAGTCGGGGAGTTTGTTGAAATTGCGGACGAAAAATCCATCAAGGAAAAATTTTCGCTGGACGAGACAGGCGGAGCCACGGCATACACAACACTGTTTTTAGCGTTGCTTGGTGGGCCGAAAAAGTTGCTCGCTTATCGTCTGGCCGATTCATCGGCAGCCGCCGCAAAGGTCACGCTTAAAAACACTGCAGAAACACCTGCTGACGCTCTAGTCCTTACGGCGAAGTATCCGGGAGAACGCGGAAACGACTTCAACGTGACAGTCCAGGCGAGCCTTGTGGATGCCACAAAAAAAGAGCTGAGATTGTACGAGAGCACGACACTTTTGCGGACGTTTTCTATTGGTGACGGCACAGCGGCGGCTGCAGTCGCGGCCATCAATGAGGACGGAGATAACAAATGGATCGTTGCCGAGAAGGTGGCCGACGGGACAATGGCTGACATATCCGGCGCTGCCCTTGGTGGCGGGAAGAGCGGCATTTCCAGCATCACAAATGCCGATTACATCGCCGCGACGGAAGCATTCGAAGGGCAAGAGTTTCACGTTTTGACATTGGACGGGGTAACAGACCCTGCGCTTCGCGCCAGCATTACGGCATGGGTTAAACGTGTCCGAAGTGAAGGTAAAGGTATCATTGCCACTCTTGGGGGCCCGACAACGGACGACAAGGCAAGCGACGCGGTGGCAAAAGCGAACGCCCGTAGCGCCGCCTGCAACGATGAAGGCATTGTAAATGTAGGCTCTGGAGCTGTCCTGGGCGATAAGGAATATAGTTCTGCGCAGATTGCAGCATGGGCTGCCGGGCTTATCGCTGGTCAATCGATCAGTGAGTCCACAACATATGCGGTAGCTCCTTTCGATGACGTTACCCGTCGCTGGACGCGATCAGAGCAGGAGCAAGCGGTTCGGAGTGGTGTTTTCTTGCTCATCCATGACGGTCGTCAAGTCAAAGTATTGCGGGGCCTCAATACGCTCGTCGCGCTGAAAGAAGGCCAGAACAGTGCTTGGAAGAAGATACGGACAATCCGTGTCATGGACCAAATCAATGCTGACCTGCAGCGGGCTGCAGAGGACAATTACATCGGGAAAGTGAACAACACCGCAGAAGGTCGACTTGCGCTCATCGGAGCCTGCAAAGATTATATGCGAACAATGGCGCAAAGCAATGTGATCGAGGGGGCGGGCTACGATGTGATACTGGACCCTGCATATTATGGCTCGGCTCCCTCCAGGAAGCCTGAACCGGACCAAGTGTTCTTGCAATGGAATGCCCGACTAACAGACGTCATGGAGCAAATATTCGGCACATTTTATGTGCAATAAGAGGTGAAATAGCATGGAACATTTAGACCCGAGCCGCGTCATTCTAGGTACCCACGGGGCCGCCTTTATTGACGGTAAGTGGCAATCAAATATTAACCACTTGGAGGCGAGCGTCGAGGTCGAGAAGCGGGAGCTTAACCTTTGCGGCATCGATTGGGTGCAGCACAAAATCGGTATCAAAAAGGGCACCGGAACAATGTCTGGATTCAAGGTTACATCGGATATGATGAAGCGAGGCTTTGCTAAGTTTGACATCATCTCAAAATTGGATGACCCGGAAGCGTACGGCCACGAGACCGTCCGACTCATTCGTTGTATGCCAGACAAAGTTCAACTGGCGAATTGGACAGCTGGGGAAGAAGTGGCGGAAGAGACGCCCTTCACTTTTGAAAGTTATGAATTACTTGATCCAATTGTAGGGCCATAAAAGGAGGATTTACACTATGAAAAACGTTGAAAACTTAACCGAGGAACAAATTCTGGACGGTCTCTTTGAAACGGCAGCCAACTTACCGGAAGAGACCATTTTTCTGAAACGTCTTGATATGCGCGTCACCCTCCACGGACTGACATCAAGTAAGGTGGACAGCATTCGTGAACAGAGCACCACACGCAAGACAGTGAAAGGTCAGGCTGTAGAGAAGGTAGATTCTGAACTCTTAAATGCAAGACTGATTTTAGAAGCTTCATCTTCACTCGAAGTAAAAGGCTTGAAACTGAACGGCTGGGGCGACCCACGAATCACAACTCGGCTCAAACTTTCCGGTGGTGAACAAGCTGTGCGCCGTCTTCTGCTTGCGGGGGAACTCGACGCAGTAGGAGATAAGGTGTTGGAGCTCTCTGGTTGGGGCGTCGATATCGAAGATGTAAAAAACTAATAGGCTCCGGGGGCATGACGACGATGCTGTACCACATGTGGGTGCGGCACGATCTTACACCCGGGGCCTTTTGGGCTCTTCCGAAGGGAGAACGAAAACTTCTGATGGCGTTCACCTTAAAAGAAATCGAGACCCTACCAAAGCCACCGAAGCGAGGTGGCTTTGGTGGCTGAGAAGGAATTCTACCGCCTTGACCTTGTAATTGGCACCAATGGCGTTGAGGATACGGAGAAACAGGTCAAAGCCATCGACAAGATGCTGGAGCAGACGGCCCGGCGAGCTTCGGCGCTTGGAAAGTCGAGAATCACGCCCACCGCTCGACTCGAAGATAGGATTTCTTCACCTGCCAAAAAGGTCACGGCGACGCTATCAAAGATTGACAAGACTGTAGCCAAGCCAGAGGCACGACTTGTGGACAAGGTGTCCGGTGCCGCGAACAAGGTTTCTTCGACGCTGACTAGCCTGGTCCGAAAGCCATATAACGTACTGATATTTGCAAAAGACATGGCGACCGGAACGATCAAAAAGATTATGGGGGCGCTCACCAGCCCATTGGCTCTACTTGGAGCTGGTGGGGGAGTAGCGGGCGTGACAACGGTCGGACTGAATATGGTCATGCAAGAACAAGGAATTACTTCAGCATTCAAAGTCTTACTTGGTAGTGCGGAAAAAGCACAGAAACGTGTACAGGAACTGACCACGTTTGCCGGACAAACTCCTTACAGACGTGATGAAATTTATGAGGCATCTCGTGTGTTAGAGGTATTCACCAAGGGAGCAATATCAACGGGAGACGGCTTGAAAATGGTTGGTGATATCTCAGCAGGGACGCAGAATGATTTTGCCAATACTGCTCTCTGGATTGGGCGATTGTACGATGCTCTGGAAGCTGGTCGACCGGTTGGTGAAATGACTTCACGTCTTCAAGAGATGGGGGCTATGTCCGGGGCTGCCAGGGCTGGGCTCGAAAAAATAGCCGAATCAGGTCTACACATATCGAAGACTTGGCCGCTTGTCGTAAAAGAATTTTCACGTTTTGACGGCATGATGGAGGACATGTCCGGGAACCTACACAACTTGCTGCTTGGAACAAAAACGTTCTTTACCCAAAACGTATTTAAACGCTGGGGCATGGGATTAGAGGGTGTATTAAGTCCAGCACTAAAAAAGTTTCGTCAGTGGCGCTCAGAGAACAAAGAAACAATTGCTATCCTTGGTCAAAACGTCGAAGAGTTTGGTAAGAAAATCGGAACGTTTGTAATCGGCGGAATTGAAAAGGTTACGGCAAAGTTCAATGAGCTTTCAAAGGACCCAGCGTTTCAAAATGCTGATATTTTCGGAAAAATTAGAATCGCATGGGATGAAATCATCGCGAAGCCGTTCACTGAGTGGTGGGCAGGTAGCGGAGAAACTATGTTCATCGATATGTCGGCAAAGATGGGGAAAACACTAGGCGGAGGCCTAAAAGGATTTATCATGGGTGCGCTTGGTTTGTTCACGTCAAGCGATAAATTGAGCGATGACGGTACATTCACTGCTGCAGGGGTGACCGCCGGAGAGGCCTTCTTCCGGTCCTTCATCGATGCGTTCGATGCCGGAGCAATTGCTGAAAAGACATGGGAAGCGTTTAAAAACATACAGCCCCCTTGGCTAGGAGGAGAATCAAGCGGAATATTAGGCAATGTTCTATCTCTCGGTTTCGATGCCTGGCTACTGTCTAAGGCATATAAAATATTAAAAGGTCCTGCAACAGGGGGAAAAAAAATTTGGGACTGGGCAAAAGGATGGTTTGGTGGAGGAAAAGGAGGACCACCTTCACCGCCTACAGGCGGGACGTCACTTGGAAAACCGCCAACTCCTTCGAACCCAAGTAATCCAAGTAAACCATTACAAAAGTCGCCGGGCCCGTATGAGAAGGGATGGCAGCCACCTAGAACGACCGAGACGCACCCACCCAAAAAGGTGAGTTCTCCATACAAACCGGGGAATATCCCAAACTTTGCAAAAATGATGGCAAAATGGGCTCCTTATATCGCAGCAGGACTAAGTGTTTACGATATTGCCACTGCAGAACCAGGGGAAGAACGTGCAAAAGCAGTTGGTTCGAATGCGGGAGGTTGGATAGGAGCATTTGCGGGATTCAAAGCTGGTGCAGCTGCAGGGTCTATTGTCCCCGGTTATGGAAACCTTATAGGTGGATTATTAGGGATGGGGCTTGGAGCATTTGGAGGAAGCAAACTTGGCGGAGTGGTAGTCGAAAACTCTGAAGCTATGGCAGAATGGATTGGAAAATTTACAGCACCTAAATTCTCCAATTCATCTGAAAAAATAAGGCAAGAGTTTATGGAGCGTTATAAAGATAACCCCCGGATGCTCGAGTGGGGGGCCCTTCCAACGAGCGAACGATACATGAGTTTTGCACAGAGTTCACCCAAAGCGCCGATAAGCAAAGAGGAGTTCGTTAACGGCGTTCCGTCGGATACTGTGAAAATATCCGAGGACCAAGTCAGTCAAATGATGGCATACCTGCAAGACTTCAAAAAGGAAGTGACCAACGATATTAGGGTGACGATTCCACCAGGAGCGGTCCAGATAAATATGCCAACACAAGAAATCGACTATAAGCAGATTTCGAATGATGTTGGTTGGCGAGTAGCTAGTGCAGTACAAATGCAAATGATGAATAGGAAATGAGGCGGGGAGTATGGAATTTCATCTCATCGATTCGGCGGGGAAAAACCTGTACTTCCCCGTTAATCCTGAAGAAGTTACGATTCGACGGGAGAAAGGTATCGAAACAGTCAGCATATTATCATATGGAGAATTCGATTTCCCGAGCGGAGAGAAGGTGAAAGAAATCGCCTTCTCTTCTTTTTTTCCATCCGTATACGACTCAGGGTACTGCAATTACGAGAATATTCCGGAACCACATACAGCCATGAACCGGATCAACAAGATGATCCAAGACAAGAAGCCGGTTCGCTTTATTATTACGGGGACCCCGGTGAACGTCCTTGTCCTGGTGTCAGGGCATACGACCACGTTAAAGGGCGGGGAGCCAGGTGATATATACTTCGACCTGACGCTGCGGACGTGGCGCGAGGCAAAGGTACATACAAAGGTGGCGGCGAAGAAGCCAGCAGCAAAGAAGGCCGCTGCGAAGAATGGGAAAACGAGCCGACCGGATACGAAGCCGACGCCTAAAACCTATGTGGTAAAGAAAGGGGACACCCTGTCGAAAATAGCGAAGCGGGAGCTCGGCAGCAGCAGCAAATGGCGGAGCATATACAATCTCAACAAGAAAGCGATCGGCAATGACCCGAACATTATTAAATCAGGAATGAAGTTGGTGATGCCAAAATGAGCTACGAGGTTGTGCTGCAGAACAAATATTATTTGCGGGAGTTGATCGAGAGTATCACGCTCAAGGATTCTCTCGATCAAATATCGTATCAGGCCGAAGTTAAACTCAAGATTCCGGCCACGGGTCTGAGCATCGAGCCAGGACAGGAGATTCGGGTGAGCGGGGTGCCGTATGGCAGCAGCAAGATGGTCTACTTGCTCAACCCCGGAGTCGTATGGGAGTGCACCAGCAAGAGCAAAGATAGGAAGCATATGGACGTCCTCATATACGACCGAACAATTTACCTAGCCAGGTCGGAGGATGAATATCTTTTTCCTGCAGGGCAGACCGCCAGCCAGCGGCTGCGTAAGTATGCGGCGGATTGGGGCATCAAGCTAGCTTCGGTTCCTGATACTAAGACCAAACTCAAGAAAGCCGTATACCGCCCGCGCCCAATATACAAAATGCTCACAGCCGACTTGCAGGAGACGGTGAAATCTGGAGGGGATATGTACACTCCCCGGATGACCACTTCCGGCTTGGAACTGTTTAAGGTTGGCAGCAACAAGATTGTGTGGGAACTCCAGTCGATCGAGGAGCTCACCCAAACGAGGACATTGGAAGGTGCAATAACAAAAGTAAAGGTTATCGGCACAGAAGACCGGAAGGAAAAAGCGAAGTCAAAGTCGGCCGGGAAGGCAGCCACGCCAGAGATACCAGAAGGTATGACGCTGGAAGAGTACGGGCGCATATACGGAGCCAAGGTTAAAAAGGGCGGAAAAGGGAAGAAGCCCAAGGTCAAGGCGTCAAAGGTTGAGCTGCCATCCAAGATTCTCGCCATCGCGACGGGGCAGACTACAAAGCTGGGAACGCTGCAGCGCATGGTACAGGACGAGGACGTCAAAACGCCTGCAGCGGCTAAGAAACTGGCGGAATCGATGCTTACAGGGATTCAGCAGACTTTTTCCGTCACAACACTTGACCTGAACACAATTCGTGCTGGTGACGCCGTTAAGCTGAATGGGATGAATCTTATTGTCACGTCCGTAGTCCATGAGTTAGGGGAACCGGGGCATATGATGCTTGAACTTGGTTCAACAGATTACGTGAAAAGGAGGTATTTTCTTGAATACTGATCCGTTTGGCGCCATAGCTCAATCGATAAGAACAGAGATGCAAAAATACACAAGTGAGATGCTTTCCGGTGTTCCGGCCGAGCTGGGAACGATCACGGAGACTGGCCTCAAGCTCGACAACTTCAAGCATGAGATTCAGGACTACCTTGTGGCAGACTTTCTCGTCACGCTGCACCTCCCAGCCTTTTCGCTGATTGGAAACACGGCCTCGCCAGTGGATGAAGAGGGGAATGCCACTGGCCCGAAATCGCAGCGCACACTGTTTGAATTTGAGCCGACCATGATCGAAGAAGTGCGCGTCAATTTGGCTGCGGGGCTGCTGCCGGGCGAACGTGTGCTAGTGATGCCGACGAATGGTGGAGCTGATTTTGTGGTGATGTGTCGGGTGGTGAATAACAATGCCTAATTTATTTCCGTCCGATATCGAAGACGATTGGGAACAGGAAACGGAAGAACCGGAAGAACAGGAGACAGATTTCGGCCGAAGCTGGCGCTTTGATTTCGAAAAGGGCGACTTCGTGATGACGCCGACTCGGAAAGTAGCTGTTGCCGACGACACTGCAGCATGGGTGATGTGGTGCGAAAAAGCAATTCGCACCCCACGGTATCGGCACCTGATATATTCCCGAGAACATGGCCATGAATTTGATGAGTTGATTGGCAAAGGATACAGTCGGGCGGTCATTGAGAGCGAGATCCAGCGCATCGTGACCGAGACGTTGACCGTTGACCCTCGAACGGCCAGCGTAGACGGGTTTACGTTCGCTTGGTCCGGTGACGGCTGTTATTTTACATGCCGCATCCAAAACGTCCGAGAAGAGACCGAGACGATCGAAGGGAGGGTGGAGACCTAATGGCGAATTCTCCACTTTATTTGCAGGACCAAACCGAGGATGAAATTATGCAGCGTATGCTGGACCGAGTGCCCCCGGATATCGATTCTTCTGAGGGCTCTTTTATTTGGGATGCGCAGGCGCCGGTCGCCTTCATGTTGTCGGAAGCCGCAGTGTGGGCGCAGCAGGTGCTGGAGCGTGGCTTTGCGAGCACAACATTCGGCGAATACTTGGACCTTCGAACGGCTGAGCACGGCGTGGTCCGACGAGCGGCAGTGTCAGCTACGGGGCAAGTAAAGTTTACGGGGACGGTTGGAAAAGGTGTTCCTGCTGGTATTATTGTCGCAACGCCAGCGGACGAAATATCTGGCGAGGCATCAACTGAGTACGAAACCACTGTGGCCGTCACAATGGACGAAAAAGGCGAGGCGACCGCACCAATACGTGCCCTCATTCCTGGCCGGAATGGAAATGTACCTGCAGGTGTCGTCGAGGTCATGTCCACCCCTATAGCAGGAGTGACCGCTGTAACAAACCCGAAAGAGACAAAGGGCGGGGCGGATACCGAATCTGACGAATCGCTTCTGGAACGCTTTTATGCCCGGGTCCGGAATCAGGGCACCAGCGGAAACAAGGCGCAGTACATCCAGTGGGCCGGAGAAGTACCGGGTGTCGGCGGTGTCCAGGTACAGCCACTTTGGGACGGACCAGGTACCGTGGGCATCTATCTGCTTGATGTTGAAAAGAGAGCAGCAAGCCATGAAATCGTCGTTGCAGCACAATCCTATATCGATCCAACGCAGGACGGACAGGGCGAGGGGATGGCACCTGCAGGACCGATTGTAACTGTCATGGCTGCGGAGGAAGTGTCGATTAATGTCAGCGTAAAACTGACGCTGGCCAGTGGAGCATCTCTGTCCGAAGTCAAAGCATTGATAGAGAGTGGAGTGCGTTCTTACTTAAAGCAGCTTGCTTTCGCTGATCCACTCGTCCGATATACACGCATTGCTGCCGTGCTCCTGGATATTCCTCCGATTATTGATTTCTCAGAGTTGACCATAAACGGTAGCAGCGATATGAATATCGAAATTGGGCCTGGTCAGGTAGCAGTATTAGGGGCGGTGGATGTGTATGAATGATTTCCCTATTTCTAGCCCGAGGGGACAGGAGATGTTCTCATATTTGCCCGTCTATTACGAGACATCTCGTGTTTTGCGAGCCGACATGAACGCAAAAGGGGCAGAAATGGACCTACTTGTCCGCACCTTGTCCGAGACGTTGGAGCAGTTCTTCGTCCGGAGCGCGACATGGGGTCTCGATCGCTGGGAAATGGAACTGGGTATACCGACAGAGCTAACAAAGCCAATAAAACAGAGACGGGCGGTCGTAGAATCGAAGCTGCGAGGTGCCGGGAAATTCTCGGGGCGACTGGTGAAGAACGTAGCCGAGGCTTACGACGGTGGGACCGTGGATATTGCTTTTCAGCCGAGCGTGTGGAGCTTCACTGTTAAGTTTATCGACACCCTTGGCGTGCCTCCAAACCTCGACGATTTAAAAAGCATCATCGAGGAAATAAAGCCGGCACACTTGGCGGTGAAGTACGAGTTCAGTTATTTACTTATACGGGATGTACACAACATGACAATCAAACAGTTGCAACAAACCCCGTTATCTAATTTTGCCTTTAATAGTAGAGGAGGGATATGACGATGGCGAATGAGACAGAGCACCTCGGCCTATACAAAGCTGACCCAGTTGCAGACGGTGAGAAAACATTCAATATAGACATCATGCTCAACGAGAACTGGAACAGAATCGACGAGGCTGTTGGTGATATGGACACTGTCCCTACTAAGCAAAAGACGGCAGCGGGGGCAATCAAAGAGATACATCAAGCGGCCGTAGAGGCACAGGAAGAAATCAATGCTCACGTGAACGACACTCAAAAACACGTATCCGATACAGATCGCCCTAAGTGGGACGGCGCAGCCGAGGAAGTGTCCGACCCACATACAAAAGAGTTGATGCTATCCCCCGGCGTCCAGGTGGTTGAGGTAGAGAATGACACGCCGTTTAATTTTGGCGAAATCAAGGGGCGGACGCTTATAAACCTGTCAACGGGTTTGAGAAACCTTGAACGGTGGAAGGTCCATACAACCGGTGCGGCCTTGGAACTGGTCACGGATGTAACCGACCAAGGATCAGCGAGCCTAAAGGCAACGGTCAAGGCCTCGGCACCAGGAGAGTATACGGCATCGTGGAGCCTAAAAGAAAGGTTCGATTTTGGTTCTATTGGGGACGAAGGGGCTACATTCCTTTTGGTCGCTCGGGTACGGAATGGAACGGCGAAAAGGGCGAACGTAGAGATTTTATCGGGCATCTTTATGGGCGATCTCCCGGTTACGGACAGCACTAAGTTTACGACGGTACGAAAAGCCTTCTCCCGATCGAAAAATGAACCTAATACGTTCGACATGCAGATCCGCGTCACAGGTCAGAACGGTGATACAGCCTATGTGGACGGTATTCGGGTGTACCGAATAGCCGATATGATAGACGATGCACTCATCGGCCATATAAACAATATGGATCGAGACGAAGCTAATAAACTCTATCCTTACGTAGACGCTATGACAAACGTCCACAATCCATATGTGGCGATTACAGGGGCGAATCAGCTACCGCCGTTTACGAAGTGGGAATATGTGAATACTAAAGCCGTTGTAAATGGTCCGTACGAATACACGCAAACTGAAGACGACGGGACTTGGACGCAGGTGAAACTGCCTCTCAAGGCGATGACAACGCACCGCATCTCCTTTGATGGTACCAACGGTATACGAATGAGGATCAAATCCTCAGATGAGGCTATAACACTTTGGGATGGGGTGAGCGGAAGCACTTTTGAAACCGGGGTGTTTAACGAAGTGCGTGTATATGTGCACGCTACAGCGGGGACTATCAGGCGTCCTATACTTACTGTCGGCCCCGAACCGCAGCCTTTCCAGCCGCAACAACGCAGCATATGGGCAGCAGAATGCAACCTAGCCGCTAATCCGGTAGATGGTAGCAATCCCGATACGCTATTTATGGGAGACGATGGGCTGCCGTATGTGCTGGAGAAGTGGAAGAAGGTTACGCTGGATGGATCTCTGAATTGGTCGATTGGTGATACAACACCGAAAGGTGCAAAGCAAGTTAAAGTTGCAGGATTAGCTGTTGGTTCAGTACCAGCAAGTGGACACGCATCTAAGTACGATGGCAAATATATTCCTACGGGTGCGACAGGGGATGCGCCAGACTTACAAGCAGTGTCTGTAAACGGAAGCTTTTATATATCTATCTCCAACGCCGACAGCGGATGGGGAGACAAGCATACACCGGATGCTGACGAGATTAAGGCGTATTTCTTGGGGTGGAAAATGTACGACACTTCGGGCGCTGATCCTACAGCTATAGGGACTTATAACCGCACAGACGGATTGCATAAAGGGTGGACACCTTTGCAAAGTTACGACGGTAACATTTATAAAGGCGGTTATAAAGGTTCTGGTACGCCGAACACAATCCCAAGCACAGCTAATACGACGTATTACAGTAAAAGTCGGACTTGGCAACCATACCGTCTGCAATACCTGAAGACCAAGCCAACAATCGAACCCGTGAAAAACTACGAAACTGGCGCGACACTGTGTGCAGGGGCTAATATGGTTGAGGTTGGAAGCGGTATTGTGCTGCGAGAGAAGGCTAATCCGGTACTCACAAACGCTAAAGATATGTTAATTAATTCGAGTTTTCCGGGAGAAGATTCGTCTAAGTTAAAGCATAGAGTGAAACAGATATACAGCATTCACCGTGACAGTGCCACAGACTGGACGTGGACAAGACAACTCACCGATATGGCATATGGAAAAGAGCGAGCAATCTGGTATAGTGGAGTTGGCTTTGACCCATCGGCAGTCTACCACGTCACATACACGATGTTAGACCCAACGCTCGCGGCTCCTATATTGGGCACAGTAGCGGCCAACCTACGCGGTACTGTATCGGACTTGGTACAGCATACGGGGGACATGGAGCGGCGGCTATCCGTGGTGGAGATGCAGAAGGCAGATGCGGTAGAGGATACAGGTTGGATAAAGGTTCCGCCTTTAAATGGGTGGATACATTACGCAGCAAAACCACTGCGATTTAGAGTAAAAGGCAACCTACTATACATTGAAGGCATTTTGCAGGGTGGCACAACTGCCACCACTACGCAGCTTTTTAATTTGCCAATCACTCTTAAAACAGCTTATGGTTGCTGGTTGAACTGTATAACGTGGACTGGAGCGAATACAGTACAGCCCTTGCAATGCTCTATAACTACTAGTGGCATAATGAGGATTAATGCCGGAACAGCAGATACGTATATATCTTTTGACGGAGTAGGGTTACTAATTGAAGGACTGGAGGTGAAAAAATCATGAAATACGCGTATATAACCGACCTTAACGGTCGATACATTGAACCAACGCTCGTTGCGGACTCCGTGACAGGCGTTTTTGATCGCCGCGAGCCTGTCCAATCGGACGACGAGCAGCCGAATGAACCGGAGACCATCCTTGTCGGGTATATGGTCGCCGTGCCACTGCCTGCTGGGCTCTATGAGCCTATATTTGATGTCGAAGGCTACAGACAAGCCATGACGGACTACGAAGCAGCATATGCCGAATATATCGCGGCCGTGGCCGAGCATGACCCAGAAGAAGAGGAGCCGCAACCGAAGCCGCCGCTGCTGGTAGACGGCCCTTTGTTTTGGCGGAATGGCCTGACGCAAGAAGAGATCGAAGCCTTGCAGCCGAAGCCTGTACCGTCCGAGCTCGAATTTCTCGGGCAACAAATGGTCGCTCGCGAGTTAGAAGCGCTGGAACTCAGGCAGCAAAACGGCATTCTCGGGGAGCAGATTGTCCAAAAAGAACTTGAAATTCTCGATTTGCAAACGCAGAATGAAACACTAGGTTCTAATTTAGTCGGAATGGATCTGCGATTATTGACACTGGAAGGAGTGAAGCAGGATGTTTGAAAACGATTATGAACGCTTGAAGTATTTCTGTGATAAGGGTTGGTGTTCGGTCACTCAATTACAGCAGTACGTCGGGTTCAAGGTGATTACTCCAGAGCAATACAAACTCATCACGGGACAAAAATATCAAGCTAAGTAAGCGCCTGCTCATAGCACGGTGCTTTTATTATGCCCTCGGACGATACCGGGGGCTATTTAATTTAAAGGGGGATTACCTACATGGAAAGACTTGAAACGGTGTTGAAATCAGGAGCTGCAGCCGGTGGTGGATTGGCAGCATTTTTATTCGGCGGTTGGCCGGTGCTGATCCAGGTGCTGCTTATTATTGTGATTGTCGACTTCGCCACTGGCGTGATGGCCGCGGGAACGGAGGGGAAGCTGCGCAGCAGCGTTGGCCTTATCGGTATTGCGCGCAAGGTGTTTATTTTCTTGATTGTGGCTGTGGCACATCAGATCGATAGCGTGCTTGGCGATCAGCATTTGCTTCGAGATGCGACTATCTTTTTCTATATTGCCAACGAGCTGCTATCGATTATTGAAAACGGAGGGCGGATGGGCGTGCAGCTGCCACCAGTTATCCGGGAAGCGGTCGAAGTTTTAAAGGCGAAAGGCGGGGATAAGCATGGAAATTAAACAACGACTCCTGCCTGATGGCAAGCCAAACAAGCCAAGTCGTCCAATGAAGCCGGCTTACATCACGATCCACAACACGGACAATACATCCGCAGGCGCGACGGCGGAGGCGCATTCCAGATTTGTGCTAAATGGCAGCGGCGGAGCGCAGAAAAGCTGGCATTTCACTGTTGATGATCGGGAAGTGTATCAGCACTTACGCGACAACGAACAGGGCTGGCACGCAGGCGATGGCAGCGGGCCGGGGAACCGGACGAGCATCGGGGTTGAAATCTGTATGTATCGGGACATGGACCAAGAGCAGGCCTGGACCAACGCCGCCTGGCTTATTGTGCAGCTGGCGAAGCGGCATAGCATTCCGCTGACAAAGATTGTGCCTCATAAGCATTGGACGGGCAAAAACTGCCCGAGCCGCATATTGCCGCGATGGTCGGAGTTTGTTGAGATGGTACAGAAGGAGATGAAGGCAATGGAAAAACCAAAGCAGCCGGATTATGTGGGCCACTGGGCAGAAGCATCTATTCGGCGAGTGATGGACGCAGGAATTATGTCAGGTCGGGGGAATGGATTTGCACCGAATGAGCCGATTACGCGAGCTGAGATGGCAGCGGTAGCGGATCGCATCTTGAAGCAAATGCAAAAATAACGGCTGGGGGAGTTGTCGTTTGAAATGTAGGATATAAAAATAGCTGTCGAGAAATTTCTCGACAGCTAAGGCCGCTTTGTTTAACGTGGGCTTAACGTATAGGTTAAACCTAATGCTTTTATGCCAGTGAAGGTATTTTCCCACCCGGATCTTTCTACTTGATCTTTAACGCCTTCTGCAATCTCGGTATAAAACTGAGTTTGCTTTTTATTATACTTAGGGTTGTCATGGGGATTGGGAGTTATTTTATACGTATGTTCGCCTGGATTAAATGTAATGCCTCGGTTTTTTCCAAAAGATTCTTCGATATACTTGTATTTTACATTATTGATTGTGACTGTGCCACTTACACCTTTAGCTTCTACATTTACGCTGGAAAAAGGAAATATAATTACAGCAATGGCAAAAAACAGAGACAAGGATAGGGCAAAAAAACTCTTTTTCATTTAAACAACCTCCTAAAATAAAATAGGTGACTGTAGTAGTGGTTGGGGTTCTATGGATATATTACCATAAATTATAGTACTAAGTAAACACTTGGGCTCAGATTGTTGTAAAGATAATTTAAACGATTGTTCGGAGAACGTAGCCAAGAAGGGTTTGTTACACATGCCAAATAAAGTAGACGTATATTTTCCATCATGATAAGATATAAATAGAAAAGGAGCCGTGCGTCAACACGACTCCCACGCAATAGCCGCTTTTAAGGGCGGCAGGCTTTAAAGGTTTAAGTCAGAATAGACCGTTTCCTTCCGATGGGGCGGTCTATTTCTTTTTGTGCAGGTATATCAGCAGCGTTATGACGAACGTCAGTAACGCGAATATCCATAGTCCGAATTGAAACATAACGGATAGTGCTTCGTATACGCTCACAGGCTTCACCTCCCTTCCGGGAGACTAGCCGACCGCCCATAAAGCCATTCTATTGCCTATCTATCATACCATATTTTTCCCTTAACAAGGAGATTAACATTTCTTTAAAAAAGACTTATGAGAAAAGCCGCAGGATAGTTCCCACGGCTTTTTTTGCACTACTTTATCGAATACTCGTTTACTTCAAACGTTAAAATCTTATCGAAAATCACATAGTCTTTACGGCTGCTGAACGGCCCTTTGTTATTGTTGTGTTTGTTAATGGCATAGGATGCTGTTCCTGAGCCGGCTTGTTTACTTTCGTACCAGGTAATGAAGGCATTAACTTCTTCCATGCTAAGATCGAATTCTTTTTCTAAGCCTGTTATCATTGTAACAACAAGAATTGCTCTGTCACCTTTAGGCTGTTCTGGTTCTTCTGGGTCAGGTTTAGGATCAGGGACTTGTTCAGGACTGTACCCCCATATTTCCATCTCATGTATAGATAAGTTTACTTGATAATTAGCACCCCCAGTGTTTTTCGATACATTGAGTCTATAGTGTTTGAATGCTTTATCGTTTGAAATGCTAAATTCATTTGGACCTTCTATCCAACTAGTGTATTCTTTTATATCATCAAGAATTATCCAAGTATCCCCATCATTTGACCCTTCAAAAGTCCAACTAGCCGGCTGCACTACGTCTGGGAACGCGTTGTTAGTTCCATATCCTCCCTTGTATAAAACATACTTAGTTGCAACTTTTTCAGTATCAAACTCATATTTTAACCAACCTGTCTGTGAGCTAGTTCCCCATGAAGTAAATATTCCATCAACACTATAGTGAGGAATACCGTCAAAAGCCTTATAAGCTGGGAGGCCTTTAAACTCTTCACTAGCTGTAGCTTTACCTGATGGTGAATTAGCCGACTCCATCTTAGGTATAAGACTAATTGACTCCGGAGTTGCATTTGTTTCATTTGATACTGAAAAGCTTACAACAGTAAATAAAAAGATTAAAAACAAATATTTATATCTTCTCATGTAAAACACCCTTTCCTTTATATTTTGGACAACTCTTTATATCGGATTTATTGAGTGACTTTTATAGAAATGAACATGATCAAATAAATCCGTTTGGTTTGTAGGGCATCTAAGTTCCTTCCTGCGCAATGAAAAAGTTGCTGGACTGATGTCTTTAAATTTTCAGAAGTTTATCCGTTTTGAACTAGTATGTAGAATAATTCAGTTATTTTTTCCATTGTATACCGAACAAATATTCGCATATAATATAACCAAACAAATGTTCGAGGTGAGGATAATGCTGGAACATTACATCGGGCGAACGGTTGAGATCATATATGAGGATAGACACGGGACGCTCACACAGCGCCGTATTGTCGTCCGTAAGGTAAAGGATGGAATTGTATACGCTACGTGTTTGAAGACAGGAGCATGGCGTCCTTTCCGTCTGGAGCGAATCCTTTCATGGCAACCTGTAGGGAAGGGGAGAACAGCATGACAAACTCGAAGTTACACGGTGATGGTCTATGGTATGGGTTTATTATGCCAGAACATAAAACAGCCTTAGTGGAGCAGCAACGGCAGCGTACGCGCCAGCTACGTCCTGCACTCGATGAACAAGAGTGGGAACAGATAGGTCACCTTCTTCAGCGCTCCATGGAGGACCGTGAACCGGTTGCTTTGGAGTTGTTTGACCCGTTCGAACGGTGCGAGGAGATCGGCGTTGTAGTGGACATAGACATGATTCGAAAACGAGTCAAGCTGCTGCGGGATGAGGTTTCAATGTGGTTTAAGGTCGAGGACATAATTAAGGTGGTAACCCTATGAATGACTGGAGAGAAGATTTACAGCAGGATAAACCGACGAAGTATGAGCGAAAAGAATTCCGTATACCAGCTAACCCTAATCCCCCTAATCTCTGCAGTTGCATGGCCGCTATGAAAGGTAAGTGGATTGATGGCGTGTATATATGTGTAAGATGCACGAAAAGGGTATATGATGCATTCAGTTAAAGCCCCGGATTGCTCCGAGGCTTCTATTCTTGTATGAGAACATATATTTGGATACAATGGAAGTAATATTGTGGTTACTGGGGGGACAGACATGGCGAAGAAAGCTGTACCAAAAAGACCAACCAGAGATGAGTTCGAACTTGAGGAACTGGGTAACCAATTAGTAGAAGCGAAACAGGAGAACACAGAGGTAGCCTTGACCGTGTGGGGATGGGATGAACGCGTATGCGGTAGGGTTACTGAATTGGACTCAAGGACAAGGTTGGTGCACGTCATGGGTGGAGGAGAGGTAACGAAAATACCTTTTCTTGATGTCATGAAAGTCGAAAGTGTTGATCGGTTCTAATAACCGAAGTAAATCGAAATATGATGCATCAATAGGTAAAGCCCCGGAGTAATCCGAGGCTTTTTATTTAATGATTTCCCATAATAATTAGTAAATGTACATCTACCCAATCATCTACCCAATCATCTACCGACATAGGATACCCACGAAAACCGTACAGAACCAAAACCCTTATATGTACGGTGTACCAAAACATACAGAACCATATAAAACCAAACAAAACCATTTAGTAACGCACTCGTAAT